>NZ_JALEOV010000042.1 GCF_022767005.1 Peptoniphilus sp.
AAGACCTATTAAAGAAGATATGCCATCACTTGAAGAATTATTCCAAGAATTTTATGTAGAAGGAATGGATCAAGAATAATAGAAAAATAAAAGGATGTTTAAAAGCTACTTTTTTAAGTGGCTTTTAAACAAATATAAAACATTGTATGAAATCAACAAATTTTATTATGTTTTCAAAAAACTTTTAAAAATCCGCAATAGTTTGTAATAAAAAACTGACCTTTTAAAGTTAGATTTTAACTCTAGTTTTGTGGGTCAGTTCACTTATTTGAAATTATTTTATTTTGCTTATAAAATTTTTTAAATTATTTATTTGAATATTTACTGCATCCTTTGCAGGACCACCATAAACATTGCGATTTTCTAAAGATTTTTCTATTGTTATAAAATCATAAAGATCTTTTTCAAAAACTTTATGAAATTCCTTATATTTTTTTAAACTTATATCTTCAAGTTTTAAGTTTTTTTCTATTGAATAATTAACAATTTGACCAACTACGCTATAAGCTTCACGAAAAGCTATGCCCTTTAATACTAAATAATCAGCTAAATCTGTTGCATTTAAAAATCCTTTTTCAGCAGAATTTTTCATTTTTTCCTTATTAATATAAATTGTATTTAAAATCCCCTTCATAATTTTTAAAGAATTAAAAACTGTTTTTACTGAATCAAAAAGAGGTTCCTTGTCTTCTTGAAAATCCTTATTATAAGAAAGAGGCGTGCCCTTTAAAACTGTAAAAAGTGCGAATAAATCTCCATAACATCTATCGCTTTTGCCCCTTATTAATTCAGCCATGTCAGGATTTTTCTTTTGAGGCATTATACTTGAACCAGTAGAAAATTTATCAGAAAATTTAACAAAATTATACTCACTACTGGAAAAATAAATTAGTTCCTCACAAAGTCTTGAAAGATGTGTCATAATTACAGAATTGTTAAATAAAATTTCAAGTACATAATCTCTATCAGAAACGGAATCCATAGAATTTTCTGTTGGCTTTTTAAATCCCAATAGTTTTGAAGTCATAAATCTATCGATGTTAAAACTTGTTGTAACAAGAGCACAGCTTCCAAGGGGATTTTCATCTAATCTATTAAAAGTATCTTCTAATCTATTAAGATCCCTATAAAACATTTGGGCATAACTTAAAATATAGTGAGCAAAAGTTGTTACTTGAGCATGCTGCATATGAGTGAAACCAGGCATTATTGTTTCTATATTTTTTTCAGCTAAATCAATAATTGTTTCAATTAATTCCAATAACTTTATTTTAATTTTTTCTAATGATTTTTTAGGATATAATCTTAAATCTAAGGCACATTGATCATTTCTTGACCTAGCTGTGTGAAGTTTTTTTCCAACAACACCCACTCTTTTTGTTAGCTCATTTTCCACAAAAGAATGGATGTCTTCTTCCTTTAAATTAATTTCAAGTTTTCCTTCTTTTATTTCGTCTAAAATATTTTGAAGTTCGCGTGAAATAATTTTTTCTTCGTTTTGCGTTATTATTCCAACTTTACTGAGCATTTTTACATGAGCAAGAGAACCTATTATATCTTCCTCAAATAAAATTTTATCGAAGTCAATGGACTTATTGAATTCATGTGCAAAATTTTCAAGTCCATCTAAGTGACTGCCCCATAAATACATATTAAACTCCTTTATTTATCTTTGCATCAACAACTGTAGATAGTGAATATAAATTAATAAATCCTTCGGCATCTTTGTGAGAATATAAGTTTTCTGCACCATCTCCAAAGGAAGCCAAGTCCTCGTTATAAAGTGAATATTTAGAGCTTACTCCTGCGGGGATTATATTTCCCTTGTAAAGTTTTAGTTTAACCTTACCAGTTACATTTTTTGAAATTTCGTTGCTAAAGGCAAGAAGACCCCTTAAAGAATTTGAATACCATTTTCCGTCGTATACAAGATCGGAAAATTTAATTGATAAATAATTTTTAAGATGTGCAGAATCTTTGTCTAAAGTGATGGATTCCAAAATTTCAAGTGCCTTATATAATATTGCTTCACCTGGATTTTCGTAAACTCCACGGCTTTTCATTCCCACAAGACGATTTTCAACTATATCATCAATACCAATTCCATTTTCGCCGCCAATCTTATTCAAATATTTTAAAAGATTTGCAGGTGTCATTTTTTCTCCATTTACTGCAGTAGCTTCTCCACTTTGAAATTCAATTTCTAAGTCAAAAACTTCATCCTTTGCCTTCATTGGCGATACTGAAAGTTCTAAAATTTTATCATAATCTGGATAATTTTCTGGATTTTCAAGATCAAGACCTTCGTGGGATAGATGCATTATATTTAGATCTTTAGAATAATTTGTTTCCCTTGAAATTTTAAGTGGAATATTGTGTTCTTCTGCGTAATCAATTTCCTCTTCACGAGATTTTATATCCCAAATTCTCCAAGGTGCAATTATTGGCATTTCTGGTGCAAAGTGTTTTATTCCCATTTCAAAACGAACTTGATCATTACCTTTACCAGTACATCCATGACAAATAGCATCACAATTTTCTTTTTTTGCAATTTCAACTAGTGCTTTTGCTATTAGAGGTCTTGCTGTTGCAGTTCCAAGAAGATAATTCTTTTCGTACTTTGCACCAATTTTTAAAGTTGGAAATACAAAGTCCTTAACATATTCATCCACAAGATCTACTATATAAATTTTTGAAGCTCCTGTTTTTATTGCCTTTTCTTCAAGACCTTCAATTTCAGTTTTTTGTCCAACATTTCCAACGACTGCTATAACCTCGCAGTTATAATTTTCCTTTAGCCATGGAATTATTATAGACGTGTCAAGACCACCTGAATATGCTAGGGCAACTTTTTTATAATTATTATTTTTCATCTTTTTCCTCCAAATTTCAAAACTTTAAAATTTGGAGGAAAAAAATGAAAAAAATAATAAGTATATCAGTAATAGTTTTAGCTGCCCTTATTTTATTTGTGGCATTATTTTTAAATAAGTCTAATGGTAATTCTAATGCAAGAATAAATGATATTAAAAAATCTGGGAAAATTGTAATGGGATGCAATGCAAACTATCCACCTTTTGAATTTCACAAAAACATCGATGGAAAAGATAAAATTGTTGGATTTGATGTTTTCATTGCAGAAGAAATTGCAAAGGATCTTGGAGTAAAACTTGAAATCTCAGATATGGAATTTTCATCTGTACTTGCAAGTTTAGACTCTGGCGTAATTGACCTTGCCCTTTCTGGAATTTCAAAGACTCCTGAAAGAGAAAAATCAATTTTATTTTCAAAGGTTTATTACGACCCAAAAAATTATTTATTAGTAAATTCTAAGGATTTAGGAAAATATAAAGATGAAAAGAGTGTTGTTGATTTAACTATTGGAGTTCAGACAGCGACAGTTCAAGAGGAAATTGCAAAAAATTTAAAGATTAAAAATATTGTTTCACTACCAAAGACACCAGATTTAATTGCACAATTAAATCAAGGCTTGATCGATGGAATAATAGTTGAAAAAAGTGTTGGAGATAATTATGAACTTTCCAATAAAAATTTAAAGATGGAAAATAGTTTTTATTTTAAGGCTGAAACTAGCGGAACTGCTATTGGTCTTAAAAAAGGCGATGACGAACTTTTAGAAGTAGTAAACAAAACGCTAGACCGATTAGAAAAGGAAGGCAAGCTTGAAAAATATTATGAAGATGCACTAGAACTTTCAACAAAGTAGGTGTTTCATGGAAAATATATATAAACTGGAAAATAAAAAACTTTCAAAAAATAATATAATTAATTATTTAGTAATTTTTGCCTTTGTAATTTTTATCTTTATATTTGGCAATTTAATTATAAATTTTTTTAACACGACAGTAGAAATTTTTGAAAAGTACAGCTCCTATTATATAAAGGGACTTTTGACTACTATTTCACTTTCCCTTATATCTGTAATTTTAGGTTCTATATTTGGATTATTTTTATATTTGATGAAATCTTCGGAAATAAAAAGTCTAAGTATCTTTGCAAATTTATACATTGAAATAATAAGAGGAACACCAATGCTTACTCAAGTATTTTTTGTATTCTTTGGATTGGCAAGTATTATAAATTTTAAAAGTTTTGGGATTTCAATTTCATCCTTTGCTTATGTAACAGGAGTTATTGCAGTGAGTTTAAACTCTGCGGCTTATGTATCTGAAATTATTAGATCTGGTATAAACGCAATTGACAAAGGTCAAATGGAAGCGGCAATTTCTCTAGGAATGAAAAAATCTTTAGCAATGGAGGAGGTTATTCTTCCACAAGCTACAAAAAATATACTTCCAGCTCTTGCAAATGAATTTATTGCAGTAATAAAAGAGACTTCAATTATATCTACAATAGGTGTTACAGATATTATGTACAATGTAAACTTAGCTAGAGGTTCATCTTATAAATCTTTAGAGCCACTTATAATTGGATCAATGCTTTATTTTGCAATTACTTTTACTCTTACGAGATTACTAAAATTTGTGGAGGGGAAATATGATAAAAATTGAGAATTTATATAAATCCTTTGGAGATAAAGAAGTTTTAAAGGGAATAAACTTAGACATTAAAGATTCAACTGTTACAACAATAATTGGAGCAAGTGGATCAGGAAAATCAACTCTCCTTCGTACAATTAATCTCTTAGAAAAATGTGATGATGGAAAAATCTTTCTTGATGGCTATGAAATAACTGGTGCAAATCCCAATTTAGAAAAAATAAGATTAAAAATTGGAATGGTTTTTCAAAATTTTAATTTATTTCCCAATAAATCTGTAATTGAGAATATTACTTTAGCACCAATAAAAGTTAAAGGTGAAGATGAAAAATCTGCAAAGGAAAATACAATTGCCATTCTAAAAAGTATGGGTTTAGAAGATAAAGTGTACGCATATCCAGATTCTCTATCTGGAGGTCAAAAGCAAAGGGTTGCCATAGCAAGAGCTCTTGCAAATAAACCGGAGGTACTTTTGTTTGATGAACCAACATCAGCCCTTGATCCAGAAATGGTAAAAGAAGTTTTAAATGTAATAAAAGCCCTTGCAAAAAAGGGTCTTACTATGATAATAGTTACTCATGAAATGGGTTTTGCGAGAGAAATTTCTGATAAAATTGTATTTATGAAAAATGGCATCGTAGAAGATATAGGTGATCCAAACTATATCTTTTATGAAACAAAAAATGAAAACACGAAAAAATTTTTACAAGCTGTATTGTAATTAAAAATTCCTTAGAAAATTAACTCTAAGGAATTTTTTTGTACATATATTGTATTTAGCCTATCATTTTTAGGAAGGCTATACTTCATAAATTTTATTATAAATTAGTTTTTGTTCTTGATTTTTATAGTCTGCGTAAAATCAAAAGTCTATTTTATGACTTTAGTTCTATTCATTGTCGAAGCCGCCTGTGTAGAGGTTGTAATAAATTCCTTTCTGTTCAAGTAAATCTTTATGGTCTCCTCTTTCTACAATTTCTCCATTTTGTAAAACTATTATTACATTGGAATTCATAATAGTTGAAAGTCTGTGGGCGATTACAAAGGTTGTTCTGCCTTTCATAATTTCGTCCATTCCATTTTGCACAATTTTTTCTGTATGAGAGTCTATGGAGGAAGTTGCCTCATCGAGAATCATTACTGGTGGATTAAAAATTTCTGCTCTAGCTATGGATAATAGTTGCATTTGACCTTCAGACAATTCGCCACCTGCTCCAGTGATAATTGTGTCGTAGCCATCCTTTAGATTTTTTATAAAATTATGGGCGTTAGTTCTCTTGGCAGCTGCAATAGTCTTTTCCATGTCAACTTCATCTACGGAATAATTTATGTTTTCTGCAATTGTACCTGTAAATAAATGTGTATCTTGAAGGACCATACCAAGTGATGAGCGAAGGTCTTTCTTTCTTATTCTCTTTATATCGAAGCCATCAAAGGTAATTTCACCACTGTCAATGTCGTAAAACCTATTTATTAAGTGTGTGATTGTGGTTTTTCCTGCACCAGTTGCACCAACGAAGGCAACTTTTTGCCCTGGTTTTGCATATAGATTTAGATTTTTAAGGATCTTATTCTTGCCGTCATAAGAGAAGGACACATCATTAAATTTAATGTCGCCCAAAAGTTCTCTGTATTCATCTGTGGCAAGGTCATGCCAAAAATATTTTTCTTTTCCATTAACTTCACGCACAACTTTTTCTACATCACCAGAATAGTCTTCGGGACTAACTTCTAAGAAGTCAAAAATTCTTCTTGCGCCTGCAATTGCAAGAACAACGGAGTTTATATTGCCGCCGATTTGACCCATGGGACCTGTAATAGTTCTTGATAATTGTAAGAAGGATGCAACTACACCGACAGTAATACCAAAGCCGCCGTGTACTGCCATTAGTCCACCGATTAATGCAAATAAAATGTATTGAAAATTTCCAATTCCAAAAATCATTGGGAAAAGGAAAAGACCCAATCTATTTGCAATCATTGTGTTTTTCATTAGTTCTTCATTTATAATTTTGAAGTCTTTTTTCGCAGCTTCTTCGTGATTAAAAACTTTTATGACTTTTAGTCCGTCAGTCATTTCTTCGATGTATCCATTGGTTTTTGCTAGAGAATTTTGTTGGCTCATAAAATAATGAGAGGATTTTCCGCCAATTACATTCATTACAAAAATCATAAGTCCAACTGTAAGAATTATTATAAGAGACAAAAATACAGATTGAGAAAACATGGCAATTAAAACCATTGTTATTGTCATAAGTGATGATACAAAAGAAGGAAAAGATTGGGAAATCATATCTCCAAGTGCTCTTACATCATTTGTATAATAACTCATAATGTCACCGTGACTTTTGCTATCGAAGTAAGATACGGGAAGAGATTGCATCTTTTTGAACATCATCTTTCTAATATCGCCAAGAGTGTTCTCGGAAATGTAAACCATTAGTCTTGAATATGCAAAGGATGAGAGCACACCAATTGCCAAGAATAAAGACATTTTAATTAGCAAGTCCAAGAGATTTGAAAAATCAGGGACATCAGTTTTTAAAAGTGGTAGTACATAATCATCTATTAAAAATCTCATGAAAAGTGAAACGGAAATCGTGGCAAAGGATGAAATTATTACAAATAAAGAAACTGCTAGGAGTTTATATTTATGTCTTTTAAAAATAAAGGAAAATAATTTTTTTGCTGCAGCTTTATTTTCTGGAGATGTAATTTTTGTCTTATTCTTTCGCATCAAAATCACCGTCGCTTTCTTGAGTTTCATTGATTTCTTTATAAATTGGACTATTTTTAATTAAATTTTCGTGTGTTCCAATGTTCTCTATTTCACCTGAATCCATGACAATGGTGTAATCCGTATTTTTTAGTGATTTAATTTTTTGTGAAATCAAAATTTTTGTCATATCCGGCCTTAAATTGTTTAGAGAATTAATTATTTTTTCTTCGGTTTTATTGTCTAGGGCTGAAGTTGAGTCATCCATAATTAAAATTTTCGGGTTTTTTAAAATAGACCTTGCAATAGAAATTCTCTGTTTTTGTCCACCAGAAAAGTTAGTACCACCTCTTTGTACAGTCATATCGAGATCCTTTTCTGGATCAATGAAGTCGTCGCATGATGCAATGTAAAGAGCTTCTTTTAATTCTTCATCGGATAAATTTTCATTAGCCCATTTTAAATTTTCACGAAGTGTGCCAGTGAATAGTTGATTTTTTTGTAAAACGACAGATACTTGGTCTCTAAGAGCTACAAGATCATAATTTCTAACGTTTTTTCCACCAACATATACTTCGCCACTTGTAGTGTCAAATAGTCTTGCTATTAAACTTATGAGAGTGGATTTACCAGATCCTGTTGGACCAATTATGCCAACATAGTCTCCAGAGTTTATCTTTAAATTGATATTTTCTAAAACTGATTTGTCTAAATCACCTGAATAAGAAAAATAAACATTGTCAAAAACAATTTCTCCATTTTTCACTTCACTTACAGCATTTTCAGGACTAAATATAGATGGTTTTGTGGCAATTACTTCATTTATACGAACAATTGAATTTCTAGCGATGGTAATTTGTACGGTAATCATTGAAAGCATCATAAGTGAAATTTGAATTTGAATTGCATAAGTTACAAGACCTGTTAGCGCACCCGTGCTCATGTTTCCAGCCACGATGAAATGACTACCAAGCCATGCAATTAAAATAGTCATAAGATATGTGGAAAAATTCATAAGTGGATTTGTAAAGGCAAGAAGCTTCTCCGCCTTGATGTAATTATTTTGAAGTTCATCAGAAATATCATTAAACTTTTTTATTTCCTTATCTTCTTTTACAAAGGACTTAACAACTCGAATTGCAGACAAGTTTTCTGATACATCCGTGTTTAATTTGTCTGTGATTTCAAAAACTCTTTCAAAAATTGGATAGGCTCCCTTGATAATAAGTCCCATTCCAGTGGCGATTAGTGGAATTATAATTACAAAGGTTGGAGCAAGTTCTTTGGATAGTTTAAAACTCATGACGAAGCAAAAGATGGTTGTAAGAGGCGCCCTTATTGCCATTCTAGTAGTCATTTGGAATGCCATTTGTACCATTTGCACATCAGTAGTCATTCTAGTGATGAGAGTTCCCCTCTTGAATTTGTCCATGTTTTCAAAAGAAAAATTTGTAATGTTCTCAAACATGGAGTAACGCATATTTTTTGCAAGCCCACTTGAAGCCTTTGTAGCAAGATAACCTGAAATTATACCTGTTGCAAGAGAAATTGCCGCAAATATAAATAATATAATGCCAAAATGAATTATATTTTTACTTGAATTTTTTAGTATGCCTTGATCAATAATTTTTGTCATGTAAAAGGGAATTGATGTATTCGTTAAAACTTCTAACAAAACAAAAAAAGGCGAGAGCACTGCATACTTTTTGTACTCGCCTAAATTATTAAAAATAACTTTTAACATATAACACTTCCTAAATTCTATTTAATTTTGATACATATATACCCAAAATAATTTTGTCAAACACTTTACTAAAAATATTATAATACTTTACTTAAATGAATTGTATTTAAACTTTATTTGTAATAATATATATATGGAGGGATATTATGACGGACGATAAAAAAGAAAAAAATTTAATTGAAAATTCAAAGACTCTTTCTGATTCAAAAAAGAAAGAAATGAAAGCAAACATGGAGCAACAAAGGGAAATAAAACCCGAAGATAGACCAGATTCTGATGTATATGCTAAAACTAAAGGGAAAGATCCAAAAACAGGAATTGAAATCCCAACAGATGCAGAAGTTGAAGAAGCTAAAGAATGGGTTGACAAAGAAAATAGAATGTAAAATATGGCCTAATGATAGGCCTTTTTTTACGAGAGGTGCAGATGAATAAAAAATTTTTAGATTGGCTCCTTAGCATAAGGACTGAAACATTAAATAGATATATGATTGCAATAACACATCTCGGCACAGGTGGTGCTATTTGGCTATTTACAACATTTATTCTTTTTTATCTTGGCTTTAGAGTTGAGAGCATAAATATAGCTTTAGCATTAATTTTTAACGGGATAGCATGCAATTTACTTTTAAAGAATATTTTGAAAAGGAAAAGACCTTCTTGGATTTCAAAGGTCGAACTTTTGATAAAGAATCCAACAGACTTTTCTTTTCCATCGGGTCACGCATCTTCATCCTTTGCCGCTGCACTAACTATCTATTTTTATTTTAGAGGTATGGGAATATTTTTTCTAGTTGTTGCGACATTAATTTCACTATCAAGAATTTATCATTTTGTACATTATCCAAGTGATGTAATAATTGGGGCAATGCTTGGAATGATAATTGCTATTTTAACAAAAAATAGTTACGATAAATATATTTTAGAATTTTTGCAAAATAATGCTACATTTTTATTTAGACCTATTCCTAAGTTCTAAAAAAAATTCGGTAATTAGATTTGCGCATTCTCTTTCGCAAATACCAGACTCATAACTTATATTGTGATTAGTTATGAGTTTTTCTATTTTCTGATGAGAAACAACTGCTCCAAATCTTTTGTTTCTAGCACCAAAATACAAATTTCTAATTCTAGAATTTAAAATTGCCCCCACACACATTAGACATGGCTCTAAAGTTACATAGATGTCTGAGCCTTCCAAGTGATAGGAATTTAAATTTTTAGACGCCATATTTATCGCCATAATTTCTGCATGAGCAATGGGGGATTGAAGTTCCTCCTTTTTGTTGTATCCATATCCAATTATTTTATTATTTTTTACTATTACACATCCAATGGGCACATCATCTGATAAAAGTGATTTCTTTGCGTAATGGATTGCCTTTTTCATATATTTAATTTCCATGAAATTATTATATCAAATAAATTTTTTAAATGTGTGTAGGACTTTTACTTTTATAAAAGGTTATATGAAAAATCATCTCTGTGATATAATATTTAAAGGTGATAAAATGTCAGAATTAAATTTAGAACTTGAAGTTTGTGGCGGATGCAATGAAAAAATTGGAGTCAAAGATTTAACTAGCATTCTTAAAGATTTAAGGCCCTATAAAAGAGAAGAAATAACTGTGGGTTTTGATAAGAGAGATGATGCTTGTGTATACAAAATAAACGAGGATATCTCAATTGTTGAGAGTTTAGACTTTTTTTCTACAATGGTAAAAAATCCCTACGACTTTGGAAGGATTGCTTCAACAAATGCAATTTCTGACATCTATGCAATGGGTGGAGAGCCAAAATTTGCACTAAACATAGTTTGTTTTCCAGAGGAAGAGAATCTCGAAATTTTAAGGGAAATCCTTCGAGGTGCAAGTGATGTTTGCAGAGAAGCGGAGGTTTCCATAACGGGCGGACATTCTATTCACGATAAGAAGATAAAGTTTGGTCAATGTGTGACGGGAATTGTTAAAAATAGTGAAATTTGGAAAAACAATGGTGCAGAAGTGGGAGATTATTTTATTCTGACAAAACCACTTGGCGTGAGTCTTGTTATGAGCGCCTATTCCGTAGGCATGACATCAGAAAATAATTACATAGAAGCAATAAATAAAATGACTACATTAAATAAATATGCAGCAGAAATTTTAAAAAAATATGAGGTTTCCTCTGTTACAGATGTTACAGGATTTGGCTTAATAGGTCATTTAGATGAATGCACTGAAAATTCTGTGGAAATTTTTGCAGATAAAATAAATTTTTTGCCAGGAAGTTATGAAGCTGCCAGTGAATTTTTATTTACTGCAGGAGGACAGAGAAATAGGAAGGCACTAGAAGATGAAGTTGTCTTTACTTTCGATGATTTTGCCCTAGAAGAAGTTCTATTTGATCCACAGACTTCAGGGGGTCTTTTATTTGCAGCGAAAAAAGAAGAAGCAGATAAAATTTTAGATGAAATGAAAAAAAATGGAATTCCAGCTTTTTATGTTGGTCGTGTAATTCCAAGGGAAAATAAAAAATTTAAGGTGATATAAATGGAAATTGATGCAAGAGGATACGCTTGTCCAAAGCCAGTTATTATGACTAAAAGGGCAATTAGTAAAAGTAATGCAGAAGAATTATTAATAAAAGTTGATAACGAAGTTGCAACAGAAAACTTGAAAAAGATGGCAGACCAATTGGGCTATAAGGCAAGTGTTATTGAAAATTCTAAAAGTGATTATGAAGTCCATCTTAAAAAAATAGAAGATGTTAAAAATTTTGAAAATACTAATGACGAGTATGTAGTGATTTTTTCATCAGACAAACTTGGTATTGGCGAAGAAGAATTTTCCAAAAAATTAATGGAATCTTTCACTTATTCCCTTTCAGAAGAAGATAGACATCCAAAATATATTTTGTGTTACAATTATGGAGTTCATTTAACAACAATAAATGAAAAAACTGTAGAAGATTTCAAAAATTTAGAAAAAAAGGGCACGGAAATTTTATCTTGTGGACTTTGCCTTGAAAACTATAAATTAAAAGATAAATTAAAAATTGGCGAAATAACAAATATGTATAGAATTTGTGAAATAATGACAAATTATAGAGTTGTAAAACCATGTTAGAATATCATATCTTGACCTTTGATTCTTCAAATAGATCCATTAAGGCAGAGAGGATTCTTCGAAAAAACAAATTAAGGGCGAGGGTAATCCCTGTTCCGGAAGAACTTTCAAAGGGTTGTGGATTTTGTATAAAGCTAGAGGGTGAAATAGAAGTTGCCAAAGAATTTTTGAAAGAAAAAAATATTTCGCCAAAGGGAATATATAAATTCAAAGAAGATTCCGGAAGAAAAATTACAAAGATTGGTGAAAAATGATTTACTTAGATAATTCATCTACTACACTTATAAAACCAGACGTGGTTTCAAGGACTTTATACGAAGCTATTGCAAGCCAAAAATTTTCAAATCCTTCTCGTGGATTTTACCAAGAGGCGATAAATTCCAGCGAAGGAGTTTATGATGTAAGAGAAATTATAGCAGAATTTTTTGGAGTAGAAGACCCACTAAATATTGCCTTCACGGCAAATGTTACTACTTCACTAAATTTAGTTTTAAATTCACTTTTTAAAAGTGGCGACCACATAATTACAAGCGTAACGGAACACAATTCTGTTTTAAGGCCACTATATCAACTTGAAGATAGAGGTGTTGAGCTTTCCTTTATAGACATTGATGAAAATTACAATTTAAAACTAAAGGAACTTGAAAATTGTTTAAAAGACAATACTAGGGCAATAGTTATAACTGCCGAGTCCAATGTAAGTGGAGTTCGAACTGATTTAGAATATATTTACGAATTTGCCATAGCCCATAACCTTTTAGTAATTATTGACGGAGCACAAGTTGCAGGAACTGCAAAGATAAAATTTAACGAGAGAAAATATCCGAGATTAATTTTTTGCATAACAGGACACAAGGCTCTTTTTGGACCAACAGGGACTGGAGCAATAATAGATTTGTCAGAGGAAAAATTTAAAAATGTATTTACTGGAGGCAGTGGGGTAAATAGTTTTCATAGATTTAATCCAGTTGAGATGCCAGATGTTTTTGAATATGGTACAATTAATTTCCACTCAATATTGGCACTTGGTGCAGGAGTAAAATTTATCGACGAAATTGGAATAGAAAGAGTTTCAAAAAAAATTCACGCATTGCGACAAAAGCTTTTTTACGGTATAAGAGATATTCCAGGGATAAAATTATTTTCAAATGAAAAGGATTCAAGCATAGTTTCCTTTAATTACAAGGATTATCCATCATCCGAAATTTGTAAGAGAATGTATAAAATAAATAAAATTGCCTCTAGGGGTGGAATACACTGTGCACCACTTTTTCACGAGAGAGTTGGAACAAAGACAAGGGGCATAGTGAGGCTATCACTTTCCTATTTTAACACTGAGGACGAAATAAATAAGACAATAGATACAATAAAAATAATAGCAGAGACTAGCTAGGAGGGAAAAATGACTTTTAAGATAATATCCGACTCTTCATGCGATTTAGATAAAGGGACGCTGAAAGAACTGAGTGTAGATGTTTTAAAAATAAAAAGCGTAGATGAAAATGGCGAAGACTTGCCCGAAGAAATTACTAATCAAGAAATTTATCAAGATATGAGAAATGGAAAGTTTTTTAAGACAAGTCAAATTACTTATTATGAGTATTTAAAAAAATTTGAAGAGCTTGCGGAAAAAGGAATAGACATCATTTGTATGACACTTTCGTCTGGACTTAGCGGAACTTTTCAAAATGCTTACATGGCAAAAAAAGAAGTTGAAGAAAAGTATAATGTAAAAATAAAAGTTTATGACTCTCTTGCGGCATCAGTTGGATTTGGTCAAATAACCTATTTCGCAGGACTAGCTGCAAAAAATGGTGCGAACTTTGAAGAGGTGTCAAGCCTTATAGAATTCTTGGTTGCAAACACTAAGCATATTTTTACAGTTTTTGATTTAAAATACCTTTACGAAGGCGGCAGAGTTTCAAGGACAAGGGCAAGAATTTCAAATGTCTTAAACATCCTTCCAATAATAGAAGTCGATGAAGATGGAAAACTTTATGTTTCCGATGTAGTTCGTGGGAAAAATAAATCCTATAAAAGAATGATAGAAATTATTTCTGAAAAATCCACCTCAGATGGAAGTGACAGAGTTTTTCCAGTTTATGCAGATGACAGAGAAATTTTAAATCCATTAATTGATAAATTAAAAGATAAAGGGTATGATAAATTTTTGTGCTTAGAGATAGGGCACACAATTGCAGCACATGTTGGTCCAGACATCTGTGGTCTGGGCTATTTAAAAGAAAACATTCCAGAAGAATTTAAAAAGTACTTAGATTAAAAAGAATAAACTTAAAGAGAAGTCAAAACTATTGACTTCTTTTTTTATTTAAACTTCTGAAGTTAGGGTTTTTAGTCATCTTTTTTAACGAATAAAGGGAGATTAAAAATACTATAAATTCAGACACAAAGGCTCCTAGAAATAAATATCTTGTTCCCAAAATTTTTACGCAGAGATAAATAGAAATAAATAGAGAAATAGATCCTCTAACAATATTTATTATAATTGAATATTTTGGGTTTCCAATAGCGGAAGAAAGTGATGCGATAAACAAATTGCTTCCTGCTAAGAAAAACATCAAAGCATAAAGCCTTAGTGGTCTAATAGAAGATGAAATCATAGTCTTATTTTCTAAAAACATATTGAATAGTTTTTCTGCGCCAAAATAAGATATTGCATACATTATAATTGCAATTATAGATATAAAAATGAAACTCATTTTTATAATTTTTAAACTTTTCTCTCTTTCCTGTGATCCGTGATAGTAGGATAGAAGAGGAAGAGTGCCGTGGCAGACTCCTTGGAAAGTTGAGTTTGCAAAAATAGACATATAATTTATAACTGCGTAGGCAGACAAAAATTCTGCGGAGATGTATTTTATTACAAATAGATTGAAAATGAAGACAAAGGTAGCGGTGTTTAGTTCTGATATAAATTCGCCAAAACCATAGGCTATTGTGGTTTTTAAATAATCAAAAATTTCTCTAGCACTCATTTTTATTTTCATAAAGCGAAGGTAGCCCTTGGTAGATCTAAAGTGAATAAAAAATATAACGCAAGATAGAAATTGAGCAATGCCAGTAGCAAAGGCAGCACCTTTTACACCCATTTGAAACTTGTCAATTAAAATATAATCTAAAACAATATTTGTAACGCAAGCGGAGATTGCTCCTAAT
This sequence comes from Peptoniphilus sp., assembly GCF_022767005.1. Taxonomy (GTDB): domain Bacteria; phylum Bacillota; class Clostridia; order Tissierellales; family Peptoniphilaceae; genus Peptoniphilus_A. The sequence goes on from NZ_JALEOV010000042.1 coordinate 15,265, forward strand.
ATGGCAGTTCTAGGATATCCATCTACCTTTACCAAAACTTCAAAGGCATAAGAAATTATATAAAAGGGAGAGAAGAACACGATTACAGACAAATATTGGTGTGAAAGTGGAAATAAATTAGAGTCAGCACCCAAAAATAGAATGATTTTATCCATAAAAATTAGCGCAAAAATAGAAAGAAGAACTGCAAAGGCAAGTATAAAAATGATTATAAAAGTGAAAACTTTATTTGCCTTATCTCTATTTCCCCTGCCAAGTTCAATACCAATTATAGTTTGAGACCCAACACCAGTTATAATGGCAATAGCAAAGAGAAAGTTTACATATGGAATTACTATTGTTACAGCAGATAATTCTAATTCGCCTGCAAAATTTGCCACAAAAAATCCATCGACAATTGTGTAAATTGAAAAGACCCACATGGCAATTATTGATGGGATCACAAATTTGAAAAACTGTCTTCTTAAGTTCATAAAACACCTCTAATTTTTTAATTATATATCAGCATAAAATTTGAATCAACAAAACAAAGAGATCTTATATATTACCAATTTTTTCATCTCTTTGATATAATAAAGATATTAAATTACGGGAGGAAGATTATGAAACCAATTATAGGAATTTCTGTAAACTCACTTAGAGACATTTCTCAAAATGATGTTGGACAAATTGGAGTGGAAGGTCAAGATTGGCAACTTATTGCAGCTGATTATATTAGAGCTATCGAAAGAAATGGCGGCGTGCCAATATTAATACCAAATGTAAAGAACTTGGAAGACATGAGAATTGTGCTAGACAAAGTTGACGGATTGCTTTTATCTGGTGGACACGATGTAAACCCAAGGACTTATAATGAAAGAAACAGTGGAAAAGCTGGAAAATTTGACAACCTTAGAGATCATGAAGAAATTTTCATGACACAATACGCACTTGAAAGGGATATTCCTTTTCTTGGAATATGTAGAGGTCTTCAAATTTTAAATATCACTTTAGGAGGAACTATTTACCAAGACTTGCCATCAGCAGGTTTTCCTGCACATTCAATGAGCAATTCACTTAGAAATGAACCATCACATTCAATAAATATTATAGAGGATTCTCCACTTTATGAAATTTTTGGAAGAGATGAAATTTGGACAAATTCCTACCACCATCAAGGCATAAATGAACTTGGCAAAAATTTAAAAAAAGCAGCACTTTCAGAAGAGGGACTTGTGGAAGCTGTATATCTCGATGACAAAAAGTTTGCCTTAGCAGTTCAATGGCATCCAGAAATGATGTACGACGATAAAGGTATGAATAAAATTTTTGAAAAATTTATTGAAGCTTGTAAGAAAAATTAATAAAAAATCAAAAGAGCCCTTGTTTAGAATTCTAATCAAGGGTTTTTCAATTACTCAAAATAATCTATAAAAGTTTTTACTGCAATGCCTGTTTTTTTGTTGTAAAGTATGCCTTCACAGTGTGGCCAGCTATCTTTACCTACAGTTTTTTTAGCTTCTTCATAATCCTTTTTCTTTGCGATTTCTACATTGCCCTCAATTAGTCTTGGACCCTTTTCAATGTAGACTACGTCATTTTCATATCCAGGAATATCTTTTAGTTTGTGGGAAAAATTGTCTAACCCTTTTTCTTGAGCTAAATAAAACAAATCATCCATTAACTCATCGTAGTCTTCTTTGTTATAGCCCTCTTTCATTAAATAATCAAAAGTCATTTTATCGCCACGAGCCATTTTTTTAATAGAAGGAGCATACAAAGATCCATCTTGCGCATAAATTACCTTGTCAAAAACAAAATTATTATCTTTATTTAATATGTATTGAAATTCAATAGGAATATGAGAACCAGATTCCTGTTCAAATATTCCGTCTTTAAAGGAATAATTTAAATTATATACATTAGCAAGTAAAATTAATTTTCCATCTTCAAAGAAGTCCTTTACAAAATAAGTACTATAAGCACAAAGTTCATCTGACATTTTGGGCTTATCAATTTCTCGCATTTTATTTGAAAGCAAATATGAAAAAGCTTTATCTCTTAGAGAAATTTGGGACTCAATTATTTTTGATCCACTTTTTTTAATTTCTTCATTTTCAAAAATATTATTTTTAGCTTTTTTTGCAAATTTAATTTTTCTATAATTTGATGAAATTATTACATCACCTACATTGTTTTTGCTTTTCTCTATTTTTTTGTCAGTAAAGTTTGCATTATTAAAAAGTTTTTCATACTGATTCAAATTTATTTCGCCAATAATTTGTGAAAGAGGAAATTTTTCACTGGACTCTCCAAGATTTTCTCTGGCAATGTAAAGATTTATTTCAGGTTCCTTTGCCACAGTTTTTTCTTTATCTTCTATTTTATTTTTTTCGACAGTATTTTTTTCTTGATTAGGATTTTTACTTTTCCCACAAGCTGTAAATAACAAAATTGTAATCAAAGATATTATTAAAATTTTAAAATTTTTCATACTTTCCTCCTTTTATATTATAATATAATAAAGTAAAATAAAGAGCAACCATAAAGGGATTATTAATGCTTTAAATGTATGATATAATAATTGTAATTTTAATTAAGGGGGATGCTATGAAGGCTGTTATAACTGTCATCGGTAGTGACAAAATTGGTATTGTATATGAAGTAGTAAAGAAAATGGTGGAGTTTGATCTAAATATTGTAGATATCACTCAAACAATTTTAGACGGTTATTTCACAATGATAGTAATAGTTGATTTAACTAAAATGAATGTTGAATTCCAAGAAGTTGTTGATGCTTACGAAAAACTTGGCGAAGAATTAGATCTTTCTATTAGAGTTCAACACCAAGGTATCTTCGACAAGATGCACCAAATTTAAGGAGTAACCTATGGATAAAAGAAAAATTTTAGAAACAGTTAGGATGCTTGACCAAGAAAACCTAGACATTAGGACTGTAACTCTTGGCATATCACTTTTGGACTGTATAGACAAAGATGGAGATGTTGCACGCAAAAAAATCTATAACAAAATAATAAAATACGGCAAGAATCTAGTTGAATATGCAAATGAAGTTGGCAAAAAATACGGTGTTGAAATTGTAAATAAAAGAGTTTCCGTAACACCTATTGCCCTTATTGCAGGTGCAACTGATGAAAAAGACTACACAGAATTTGCAAGGACTCTCGACAAGGCTGCAAAGGAAATAGGAGTAGATTTTATTGGTGGGTTTTCTGCATTAGTTCATGGAGAAATGACGCCAGCTGATGAAATTTTAATAAATTCCATTCCTCGTGCACTTTCCGAAACAGAAAAAGTTTGCTCTTCAATAAATGTTGGAACTACAAAAAAGGGTCTAAATATGGATGCAGTTAAACTTATGGGAGAGATGATTCGTGAAACTGCTATAAAAACTAAGGACGCTGATTCTATTGGTTGCGCAAAATTAGTTGTTTTTGCAAACGCAGTTGAAGACAATCCATTTATGGCAGGATCTTTCCACGGTGTTGGAATGGGAGATGTAGTTCTTCACGTTGGGGTATCTGGACCTGGTGTAGTTAAATACGCACTAGAAAAAGTTAGAGGCAAAAGCTTTGATGTAGTTTCTGAAACTATTAAGAAAACAGCATTTAAAATAACGAGATTGGGCGAGCTTATTGGCACAGAAGTTGCGAATAAAGTAGGAGTTCCCTTTGGAACAATTGATTTATCTCTTGCACCGACACCAGCTATTGGCGATTCTGTTGCACGAATTTTAGAAGAAATTGGAGTAGAGTTTGCAGGAGGACATGGAACTACCGCAGCACTTGCAATGTTAAATGACGCGGTAAAAAAAGGCGGAATTATGGCATCAGATCACGTTGGAGGACTTAGTGGCGCCTTTATTCCAGTAAGTGAAGATGAAGGAATGATTGAAGCGGCGAGAAATGGACACATTGGACTTGATAAACTTGAGGCAATGACTTGCGTATGTTCCGTAGGTCTAGATATGATTGCAATTCCAGGGGACACAAAGGCGTCAACATTAGCTGCAATAATCGCAGACGAAGCAATGATTGGAATTATAAATCAAAAGACTACTGCGGTTAGACTTATCCCAGTAATTGGAAAGGGTGTTGGCGAAGAGGCTATCTTTGGCGGACTTTTAGGTTCTGCACCAATAATTCCAGTTCATCAAGGAAATAGTGAAAGATTTGCAAATCGAGGAGGATTTATACCTGCTCCAGTTCACAGCTTTAAAAATTAATGTAAAAATAAAAAGGAAAGAGGTGTCCTATGAATAATAATTCAAAGAACATTGAAAGGTTAACTACTGAAAATACAGAGTTTAAAAGAGAGATTGGCGTTTTTGGCGGCGTAAGTATTATCGGTGGAATTATGATCGGATCTGGTATTTTTTATCTTGGATCCTATGTACTTCAAAGGACAAATATGAATTCAGGTCTAGCTCTTATTTGTTGGATAATTGGCGGACTTATTACACTTTTTGGTGGACTTTGCTATGCAGAACTTGGCACAGCAATGCCAAAAGCAGGTGGAAGAATTGTTTACTTAAATGAAGCATATCATCCAATAGCTGGGTTTATATCCGGATTTACAGATTGGATAGTGGGAGGACCGGGTTCAGTTGCTGCAGTTTCCATCGCCCTTATGAGTGTTTTTAAAAGTTTTTTCGAAATTTCTGACTTTGGAATAAAAATTTCAGCAATATTTTTAATTATTGCACTTACAATATACAATTTATTTGGTGTAAAGGCATCGTCAATTCTTCAAAATTTATCAATGGTTGCAAAACTTGTTCCCATAGGAATTGTAATGATGGCTGCACTTTTTGTTGGAAAGATAAGTCCTGATTTGAGCCTTGGAAGTGCAATTGAATATTCAAGGACAAGTGATACAAATATCTTTGGCATAATTGCCATAGCTGTTGTTGCAACTTTATGGGCATATGAAGGGTGGACAAACTTAAATACAGTTGCAGAGGAAATAAAGGAACCTCACAAAAATTTGCCACTTGCACTAATAATAGGAATTGGTGGTATAACAGTTTTATATACATTATTTAACTTTGCAATTATGAAAGTAATACCTCACGATGAAATTGTATCCATGATAAATAGCGGCAATCTCTATCTTGGCACAGAAGTTGCAAAAAGAGTATTTGGTCACGCTGGCGTAATTATAGTAAGTGCAGGAATGATACTTGCAATGTTTGGAACATTAAATGGACTTATTCTTGCACAGCCAAGAATGTACTATGCTATGGCAGTGGAAGGTCATTTCTTTAAAGCATTTGCAAAACTTCATCCAAAATATAAAGTTCCGACAGCACCAATTATTGTGCAATGTGTATTTTCTTGTATACTTGTAATGGCATCAAACTTAGACCAGCTTACTAATATGGTAGTAATTACAGGAATGATTTTTTCAGTACTTACAATTTTAAGTGTTCCAATACTTAGAAAAAAATATCCAAATATAGAAAGACCTTACAAAGTTTGGTTTTATCCAGTTTCAGTAATAATAACAGCTCTAATTTTTGCAGGACTTGTAGTTCAAGGTGCAATTGAAGATCCAATTACAGGGCTAACTGGACTTGTAGTACCAGCTCTTGGAGCAATCACTTATATGATTTTTGATGCAAAATTAAAAAAAGAAAAAGGTGTATAAGATGAAAAAATTATTTTACAATGGAAAAGTTTATGTCAATAGAGATGAATTTCAAGAGGCAATTTACACTGAAGATGAATTTATAAAAGAAGTAGGAAAAAGTAAAGATCTTTTAGAAAAATATTCTGATTCAGCAATAGAAAAAATTGACTGCAATGGAAAAACTGTAATCCCAGGACTAAATGATTCACATTTGCACTTTATGCAATTTGGAGAAAGCAGGAACCAAGTTGATATAGAAGGCGTAAAGTCTATTGAAGAAATGATAGAAAGATGCAAAATCTTTATGGAAAAAAATCCCAAGAGATGTGAAAAGGGAATCCACGCAATTGGATGGAATCAAGATTTATTTGTTGGAGATAAGAGAATCCCTAATAGATTTGATTTAGATAAAATTTCAACAGAAATTCCCATTGTACTAGAAAGAGTTTGCGGTCATATAGTTTCATCTAACACAAGGGTAATTGAAATTCTTGGACTAACTAAGGACAGTCCACAGTATCCTGACGGAGAATTTTTAATAGGAGAAGACGGCTATCCAAGCGGAGTTTATACTGCCAATGCTTGCAACTTTGCAAAGGATGTAATCCCCGATTTTACTTTAGAAGAAAGGCGAGAAATGCTAATCGAAACTATGGATTATGCAATATCTTGTGGACTTACATCTGTACAATCAAATGATGTGGGCACAACTTTTATGAATGGACCAGTTGCCTTTGCACTTTTAAAGGACATCTATAAATCCTATAAAAAAATTAGATATAGACATCAAGTTTGTTTCAATGATTTTTCTGAATTTGAAAAATACTTAACTGTTGGAGAATTTAAGTCAGAAGATTATAAGGACAATTACTTAAAACTTGGGCCCCTTAAATTATTTAAGGACGGATCACTTGGCGCAAGGACAGCTTTAATGCGCAACGGTTACAATGATGACAAAGAAAATCACGGACTTCCTTGGATAAAGGATGAAGAGATGAGGAAGTATGTAAAACTTGCAAGCGACAATAATCTCCAAGTCATTACTCACGTAATTGGCGATAAGGCAATTGAAGATACAGTAAAATGTTATGAAGAATCTTTTAAAAATGGCAAAAACAGCCTTCGACACACTTTAGTTCATTGTCAAATAACAGATAAAGAACTTGTAGAAAGAATTGCAAAAGACGACATTTGCGTAATGGCACAGCCAATATTTTTAGATTACGACATGAAAGTAGTTGAGGATAGATGTGGAAAGGAACTTGCAAGCACATCCTATGCCTTTAAATCTTTAAAAGACCTTGGTGCTCATGTTGCCTATGGTACCGATGCACCAGTGGAAAATTTGAATCCTTTCCCAAATATTTACATGGCAGTAACTAGAAAGGACAAATTGGGAGAGCCTGAAGGTGGATTTTATCCAAAGGAATGCGTAGATGTATATGAAGCAATTGATGCTTACACAATTGAATCTGCCTATGTAGAATTTGCGGAAGACATAAAGGGAAGAATAAAAAAAGATTTCTTGGCAGATTTTGTAGTTTTAGACAGAGATATATTCACTATTGACCCAATGGAGATTAAGGAAATTAAACCTTTAATGACTATTGTTGGCGGTAAAATTGTTTATAAAAGGTAGTTTTGATATATTATGACTTTAGAAATCAAAGGAATAAAAAATTTAAACAAAGAGGAAAGACTTGAGTACATGGTGGACTTTGGGAAAGCCACGATAAAAACAGAAAAAGACTTAATCGCCATGATGGCAAATCTTTCTTCCATAATTTTTAATGTAGTAGAGGATTTGAATTGGGCAGGTTTTTATCTCGTGCGTGGAGATGAACTTGTCCTTGGACCTTTTCAAGGTTTGCCAGCTTGCACTAGATTAAAAGACGAAGGAGTTTGCGTCGCAGCTTGGAAGGGACAAAAAATTATGCGAATAGAAAATGTCCATGAATTTAAAGGACATGTAGCCTGCGACAGTGCATCAAATTCCGAGCTTGTCTTGCCAATAAAAATAAAGGGCGAAGTCATTGCAGTTTTAGATTTGGATTCGCCAAAAATAGGCCGCTTCACAAGCCTAGAAGAAAAATATTTTTCTAAACTTGTACAATTTATGGAAGAAGAACTTAATAAGTAAAAATTTGGAGATATTTATCTCCATTTTTTATTGCAGTAAAACTCTTGGAAAAATTTACGTCCAATAAAATGCCATATTTTACTCTTTGAAAAATAAAAAAGATGAAACATAAAAAAATATATGGTTTAGGCAATAAACCATATACCATATAAATTAATTTTTCTTCACCAACATTATTTGACAAAGAGCAAATTATTAAATTAAAGATCTTCTGAAATTATTTTATACAATGCGTCTGATGTCTTTCTTTTTTTCTCGCGAATTTCTTCATTTTTTGCGTAGCCAATTGCTATTATAAGTCTAATTCTACTTTTAGTATTTAAGAATTTTTGAATTTTTTCCTCGTCAAACCAACCTATTACGCAAGTTGAAAGCCCAAGTGTTGTTGCCTCTGCTGTAAAATAAGCCGTAGATATTCCAATATCAACTGATTTAAAATCTTGATTTTTTACCTTAGAGCCAATTTTTGCAGTCAAATTGTAGTTTTCTTCTGTTACAATGGCAAAAGCATTTACATCTTTTGTGAAAGAATTCATCTTTCCAAGTTGAAGGTATTTTGAAATAATTTTCGCATTGTCGCCGTGAACAATGTAATAGTAATAGGGTTGTGCATTGCAAGCTGAAGGTGCAAGCTTCATTGTGTCAAGACAAGTTTGCAATTTTTCTATTTCAACCTCTCTATCTGGGTCATAATCTCTACAAGACTGTCTTACTTTTGCCAATTCTTTAAAATCGTTAAATTCCATATTATCTCCTTAAAAATTCATCTAAACTTCCATCAAAGAAGTAAAAATCCTCGTCACGCATAAGTGCAGGAACGCCAACTCTGCCTTCTTTTACAATTTCGTCAAATTCTTCGGAGAAATCTCTCTCTTTTAAAAATCTCTTTAAGTTTGCCATTGATGCTGTAATGTCTACAATTTCACAGTCCAAATTTTTTTCTTTAATTTCTGCGATTGCAGGTGGGCAATCTGGGCATAAACTTGAAATGAATAGTGTAAGCATATTTATATCCTCCAAAAATTTATTTAATGATCGGTAAAAATTTTGGTCGTCACATTTTTTTCTCTTAGCAATATTAAAGTAAATTTCTTTATTGCGCATTTTTCGGTTAAAGTGACGGCTTTCTAACAATTCCATAATATTATTATCGTCGATGAAATTACCCTGGAAGTCCATGACTTTTGAGCCTTTTGCAAGACCAAGAGAAGACAAGCCTCTATCATTTGTAATCACGAGGTCTCCCTTATTTGCGTGATTTGCGATATAGAGGTCAGCTGCTTCTTTTGATATGTCAACGCTAATGACTTCGCCGTAGTTTGAACTAAAATCTTGTGTATAATTTTTTACAAGTATGAGCTTTACACCATATTTTTTTGCTAGTTTTTCTGTTATTTCACGTACGGGTGATCCGTCTGCATCTAATAATATTTTCATATTTATTTTTTACCCTAAAATAAATTTATCATATCATATAATTAAAAAGTATTGAAAAATTATAAGATTTTATATAGACTTAGTTAAGGAGGTCAATATGAAATATATTTACAGAATATTTGTATTCCTTACAGTTATACTCCTCCTTGGAGCATTGGGACTTACATTTATGTTTATGCCAAGGGGAAAAAAATTAAATAACAATAAAATTATAAATAAAGAAGAAATTGCTGAACCAGAAAAAATTACTGTCTTTAATGAAAATGAAGATATTGTAAATATTTTATTAATTGGAATAGATTCTAGTGAAGTTACTTATGAAAAGGATAAAGATTCTAAGAGAGCTGACACTATTATGGTATTATCAATTGATCCCAAATACGATAGAGTAAGATTATTATCAATACCAAGAGATACATATTATAAGTTAAAGGGTTACGACAATTATAGGATGAATGCAGCTTATTCTCGTGGAGGAATTGACCTACAAGTATCAAGTATTGAGGATTTTCTTAATGTGAAAATCGACCATTATGTAACGGTTAATTATGAAGCAGTAAAGGAACTTGTTGACGCAATAGGTGGAGTTGAAGTTTACACTCCAGAGTACAAGTACACTGATCCCTCAACAATACCGCCGCTTGAAATTGATTTTAAAGAGGGACTTCATTTGTTAAATGGCGATGATGCAGTAAAATATCTTAGAATAAGGAAAATATACAAAGACCAAGACCTCGACAGGATTAAGGCACAACAAGATTTTATAATGAAGATTTTTGAAAAAATGAAGTCTCCAAAAATGCTTCTAAAGCTTCCAAAACTTGTATCAATTGCAAATAAACACATTGAAACAGACATGAATTATGGACAATTATCCTATCTAGCATACTATGGTGTAACTCTCGATAAGGAAAATATAGGAATGAAAACTGCTAACGGAAGGACGAAGAAGGGTTCTCCTCTATATTTTGTTGACAAAGAAAGTGCAAGGTATGAAGCATCAGAACTTGAAAGATTGAGAAAGAATGCAGCTGAAGGTGAAAACATAGAGAATAATTTGACAGAAGAAGATTTACAAAAAATGACAGAAGAAGAAAGAGCAGCAGCTGAACAAAAAATTAGAGATAGAGAACTTAGGGAAAAGTTAAAGAAAGAAGCTGTAAGAAAAGAAAATTCTTCAAATAATTCTAAAGAAGATAAAGAAAAAAATAAAAACACAAGTAAAAAGTCTTATTCTAACGAAAACAAAGATAAAGAAAATAATTTATAAGAAAGGACCTTAGGGTTCTTTTTTTATGAGCTTTTGCAATGAAAAAACGCAAAGTTATTAAAAGAAACCTCGTGCAGAAATATCTTACTCAAAAATTTGTGCTTTCTAAATTAAAGTTCTAAAATAGCAAATTTGATTTACTCAAACATTGTAATTTTTTAAGGAAGATCTTTGTCTTAAAAGGCACAATTCACATAGGCATTTCAGCATGAGGTTTATAAATTAGGTTTATTTTTAATGCAGTGATGATTAAAAATTTATTCGACTAATAATTTTGCAATATTTTTGACAACTTCCTTAGATTTTTTCATTTGGTCAAGGCTCACAAGTTCGTATCTTCCGTGATAATTATATCCGCCAGTGAAAATATTTGGAGTTGGAAGGCCCATGAAGGATAATTTTGAACCGTCAGTTCCTCCTCTAACTGGTCCAATTTTTGGAAGAACACCTGCCCTATCAAAAGCAGTCTTTGCAAGGTCAATTATCTCCATGTGATCTTCAATTTTTTCTTTCATATTGTAATATTGGTCTTTAATTTCAATTTTAATTCGGTCATCATATTTTTTATTTAAAAACCTTGCTATATTTTCAAATAAATTTTTCATTTCTTCAAATTTTTCTTTTGAATGATTTCTTATGATGTAATTCATTTTTGTGAACTCGACGCTTCCCTCAATGCCAATTAAAAGTGAAAAGCCCTCGTAGCCTTCTGTGTATTCGGGTCTTTCTTTTACAGGAAGCATTGAATTAAATTCCATGGCAATTAGTTGAGAATTTACCATTACGTCCTTTGCAGATCCTGGATGAACATTTTTCCCTTGGATTTCAACTTTGCAAGAAGCTGCGTTAAAAGTTTCGTATTCAAGTTCGCCAATTGGTCCACCGTCCACAGTAAAGGCAAAATCTGCACCAAATTTTTTCACATCGAATTTATCTGCGCCTCTGCCTATTTCTTCATCAGGTGTGAAGGCTATTTTTATGTCGCCATATTTTGCATCTTTGTCCTTTAAAAGTTCTTCAATAGCTGAAATAATTATGGCAATGCCAGCTTTATCGTCTGCGCCAAGAAGTGTATTTCCGTCAGTTGTAATAATAGTTTCGCCCTTTAAATCTTTTAAAAAGGGAAAATCAGAGACAGTTGTAGTGAAATCGTCATTTAATTTTATGTCGCAACCATTGTAGTTTTTTATTATATTTGCCTTAATATTTTTGCCTGACATATCTGGAGAAGTGTCCATGTGTGCGATAAATCCAACGGTATTTTTAGCTTTTGCGTTGCCTGGAATACTGCCGTAGACATAACCATTTTCGTCAATTTTTGCGTCAATGCCAAGGCTTTTTAATTCTTCAACTAAAAAATTTCCAAGTTTCACTTGTCCCTTGGTTGAAGGGCAAGTGTTCGAATTTTCGTCGCTAGTAGTTTCGAAAGAAACATAATTTAAAAATCTATCTAAAATCTTTTCCATAAAGAACCTCCAATTCTAAAATTATTTTATCACAGATAATAGTTTTGTAAAAATTTAAGCTTATTTTCAATAAATATTTGAAATTATAAATCAAATTATTAATTTAATTTTTAATTATTGCGATAAAATAAAAAGATAATTATTGACAAAAATAGTGCGACAGAATATAATATTTCCTAAAATAATTTGCTTTACCCATTAAAAGCAATAAAAAGGAGGAAGAAATATGGACGCACTTCAGGCATTATTATTTATTTTTATAGTTTATACAATTGGCGATGTCGTAGCAACTGCCACAAAAAGTATTGTTCCGTCGCTATTTGTTTGTTCTGTAATATTTTTAGGTGGCTTCTGGCTAGGTATACCTGAAACACTTTTTAAAGATTCCCTTTTGTATAATATTGGAGCAGTAACTATTACAACACTTTTAGTTCACATGGGTTCAATGTTAAATTTGGGTCAACTAATTGCACAATGGAAAACTGTTCTTATTGCAGCAGGTGGAATTATAGGTATAGTTATTTTGTTATTACTTGTAGGTAGCCCAATTGTAGGAAAAGAAACGGCAATAGTAGCAGCACCGCCTATTTCTGGTGGAATCATTGCTGGATTACAAATGGCAGAATCTGCAGCAGCTATTGGAAGGAATGATTTAAAACTAATGGCAACATTACTAGTTGTATTGCAAGGTTTTATTGGCTATCCTTTAGCATCATTTTGCCTTAGACGAGAGGCAAATAGAATTTTAAAATTGAATGCAGAAGGACACACTTTTCAAGAAGACGAAGTAGTGGAGCAAAGAGAATTAAAGACAATTTTACAACTCCCACCAAAATACACTTCTCCAAATTATTTTTTGGCAAAGGCAATTTTAATAGCATTTATTGCTACCTTTGTTTCAAGTTTACTAAAGCGAATTGATACGGGAATATTTATTTTAAATGCTTTAGTTAGAATTGATAAAAATGTTTTAGCACTTATTCTTGGCATAATTTTTGCTGAAATTGGATTTTTGGAAAGAGAGCCACTTAATAAGGGTAATTCTTTTGGATTTTTAATGGCAGCACTTATGGCAGTAATATATGGAGGTCTTGCAGGTGCAAGTCCAACAGATATACTTGGAATTTTAGTTCCAATTGTTATTTGTCTTGTATTAGGAACAATAGGTATAGGCATTATGTCTATAATAGTTGGAAAAGTTTTAAAAATCGGACCATGGATGGCATTTGCAATAGGCTCATCAGCACTTTTTGGATTTCCAGGAACTTATGTAGTTTCACAAGAAGTTGCAAGAGGTGTGGCAAAATCTGAAGAAGAAAAAGAACTAGTATTATCACAAATCTTGCCTAAGATGTTAGTCGCAGGTTTTGTAACAGTTTCAATAGGTTCCGTTGTATTAGCAGGAATTTTAGCACCAATGCTAGCACCTGCAATGTAATTTGCTATTTTTTAGTTTAAAAGGAGAAGACATGAACGTAAAAAATTTAATTGAAAAAAATAAAGACTATATAATTGAAATGAGAAGATATTTTCATATGCACCCTGAACTTTCTTTTGAAGAATTTGAAACTACGAAGAAAATTGCAGAAGAGCTAGAAAAGATGGGAATACCATATGAAATACCAACTGAAGAACCAAAGACAGGAGTAATAGGTGTAATTAAGGGTGGAAAACCAGGGAAGACTGTTGCACTTAGAGCAGATATTGACGCACTAAATGTTACAGAAAAAAATGATGTAGAATACAAATCACAAAATGTTGGCAAAATGCACGCTTGTGGACATGACACTCATATGGCAATGTTACTAGGTGCGGCAAAGATGTTAAAAGAAGTCCAAAATGATCTATGCGGAAGAGTTTATTTGATTTTTCAACCAGCAGAAGAAGTTGGACTTGGCGCAAAGTACATGATGAGACAAGGCAATTGGTTTGAAGAAACAGATAATATCTATGGTTCGCACATTTGGTCTGGAGTTGAAGCAGGAAAAATTTCCGTAGAAGCTGGAGATAGAATGGCGGCAGCAGATTTGTTCAAGATAAAAATCAAGGGCAAATCAGGTCATGGCTCAATGCCTAATGAAACAATTGATGCAGTAGTAACTGGTTCAGCAGTAGTACAAGCACTACAACAATTGGTTTCAAGGAATTACTCTCCACTTGATTCTGTAACTGTTACAATTGGATCTTTCCACAGTGGAAATAGATTTAATATCATTGCAGGAGAAGCCGAGATGGAAGGGACAAATAGATATTTTTCAAGAGAAGTTGGCGAAAGAATAGAAAATGATATGAGAAGAGTAATAAAGGGAGTATGCGATGCTTATGGTGCAACTTATGAACTTGAATACACATATATTCTAGGACCAACTATTAATGAGGAAAAATCTTCTCACATTGCAGAAAAAGCCATTGAAAAATTCGCAGGAAAAGATGCAGTTGCCTTAATGCAAAAGACAACAGGTGGCGAAGATTTTGCATTTTATCTTGAAAAGAAACCGGGATGTTTTGGCTTTGTAGGATGTAGAAATCCATTAGTTGGTGCAGACTTCCCACATCATAGTGAAAGATTTAATGTAGATGAATCTGTACTTGCAAATGGTGCAGCAACTTATGCACAATATGCAATTGACTTTTTAAATGGGGAAGATTAAAAATTTAAAAATAAAAAGAAAAAAGAAAAAAGGCGAGATCATTATGATGATGCGCCTTTTTTAAATCAATCAAATTTATAAATATTTATACCAGTGTATTCGTCTTTTTGTCTTTCAACTATGCCGTCAATTATGTTTATTGTTAGTTCGCAAGTTACACTTATCTTAGCACTTTTTAAATGACCACCAAAGACCGTTCCTTCTTCATCAGATGCTGAGATGTGAAGATGAGGGTAGTATTCTCCATCTAATGTTGAGATACTTCCTATTATCGATAAGATTTCAAATTCGCCCTTGAAATTTTTCTCTTTATAATCTTTTTTTGAAACACTGTAAAGTCCAATAGTAAAGTCGTCTGTTGCACCAATGCCATAGATGCTTGCAAGTTTAATATTTTCCTTTAAAGCAATTTCTTTTAATTTTTCGTGAACTTCCTCAGTTCGGTCAATTCTTGCGATTATTTTGTCGTCAAATCTTTTGTAATCCATAAATCCTCCTATTTTTATGTGCATAAAATATCATTACAATACATACCAAGATTATCAAATGCAATGTTAATTAAAAATACAAAAAACAGGGTAATGCAATGACTCCTGCCCTTTAAGTTTACTCTTCCACTATCATTCTTTTATCCATTATTTTGCAAACTAAAATTTTTTGTGAACTTGTAATTATTTTTTTCACAGCCTTATTATTTCTGCCATAAAGGCTATTAATTTAAAAAAGATGTAATCAAAGAGTTTTAAAAGTTTTTACAAATTAATTTTACCACTTATTTTTAAAAGTTAATCAAAATCACTTTTTGAAATTCTTTCTTCCACAGAATATTCGTTATCTAAAATTTCAACATCGTACTCCTCGTTAAACATTGGCGAAGATAAAATATAATCAGCTGTAGTTGGTGATGTGGCAAGGGCAATATTGTATAAAGTGGAAATTCTAAGCAGAGCCTTTACATCCGGGTCGTGAGGTTGTGCCTCAAGGGGATCCCAGAAAAAAATTAAGATATCAATTTTTGAATCTGAAATTTTTGCTCCAAGCTGTTGGTCGCCACCAAGGGGACCAGAGACAAGCCTCTTTACATCGAGAGAAGTCTCACGAGAAATTAATGCAGCAGTAGTTCCTGTTCCAATAAAATTATGATGCGAAAGTTTTTTTTCGTGTTTTTTAACCCAATTTAAAAGTTCTTTTTTCTTGTGATCGTGTGCAACTAGTGCAATATTTTTCTTTTTGTTAACTTTGATTTTTTTTACTTGCATAATTACCTCAATTTTAAAAAATCTTGACTAAATTTCTTCTTTAATATATAATATCAAAGATTGAAATCCTTGCATAGTTTTTTTAACTATGCCGAAGACCATGAGGAGGTGAAAAGTATGAATAAATACGAAGCGGTGATTATGTTTTATCCTGAAGTGGAAGAAGAAAAGAGAAATGCTTCTTTCGACAGACTTAAAAAGGTAATCGAAAAAGATGGTAAAATTAATAATGTTGATGAGTGGGGCATGAGAAAATTAGCTTACGAAATCAACTATAAAAAAGAAGCTTATTATATTTTCGTTGAATTCGAAACAAAACCAGAAGACATTGCTGAAATCAACAGAGTCGCAAAGATTATGGACCCAGTTATGAGACAAATGATTATTAAAGTTGAAGACTAAGGAGTTTTTATGAATTGTGTTAACTTAATAGGAAGACTAGTAAGAGATCCAGAACTTCGTTATGCGCAAAATGGAACAGCTATGTGCACTTTTACAATTGCTGTAGATAGAGCTATGTCAAGGCAAAAGAAACAAGAAGCACAAGCTAACAATCAGCCAACAGCTGATTTTATCCGCTGTGTTGCTTTTAGACAAACAGCTGAACTTGTTGCCAATTACCATAGAAAAGGAAGTCAAATTGGAGTAGAAGGCAGAATCCAAACGGGAAGCTACGAAAAAGAAGGAAGAACTGTTTACACAACTGATGTAATTGTAAATAGTATTTCATTCATAGGTTCAAGCCAAGGTCAAAATCAAGGTGGATTTAATCAAAGCCAAGGTGGATTCAATCAGAACCAAAGTGGGTTTGATCAAAATCAAGGTGGATTTAGCAATCAACAACCAGTAAATTCTGCTTATGGAAATGATTTTTCTAACAATGATGGTGATGATGAAGACGGATTTTTCCCTGTTGACAATGACCAAATACCATTTTAAGGAGGGTAAAAATGCAAAGAAGATTTGGCAGAAGGAAAAAAGTAGATCCTTTTGAAAAAGATAAAACTAAAAAAATTGATTATAAGGATGTTGAAATGCTAAGAAACTATATTTCTGACCGTGGCAAAATTCTTCCAAGAAGAATCACTGGTTTAACAGCAAAGCATCAAAGAGAAATGACAGTTGCTATTAAAAGAGCAAGACAAATTGCACTTATTCCATATAGCGCTGATTAATATGAAAAACTGTTGGGTAACACCAGCAGTTTTTTTATTGTAAAATTTAGCTATTTATGCTTTTTGAAACACTAATAAAAAGTGAAATAATAGTTAAATTTAAAAAATACTTTATTTATTTTGAAGAAATATTTATGAATTTTATTTTGTTAATATCTTTGTCTGATATTTTCATTTAAAATTTTGTGTTTGCAAATCCTAACAATAAACTATAATCCATTAATA
Organism: Peptoniphilus sp.; assembly: GCF_022767005.1. Lineage (GTDB taxonomy): Bacteria > Bacillota > Clostridia > Tissierellales > Peptoniphilaceae > Peptoniphilus_A. The sequence continues at coordinate 32,519 of NZ_JALEOV010000042.1, forward strand.
ATAGAGCTAGAATATTTTGATTGTTATTTCAAATTAATTGTACTTTATTTTTTAGACTTACTCTTAAATATGAAGACGCTAAAAATGAAACAGTTTCAAAAGTAAATAAATTTAAATTCATGAGTATTGAAATAGATATTGCAAAACTTTTAAGTACTTATGGAGTGAATTCTAGGTACTATAAAATTATTTGATTTATAAAGATTAATTATTAGAAATCTCAAAGTGTATGGGATTTTTTTACTCAAAATATTTTTTAAAGCCAACAAACATATAGACAAACGTCGATATGTTTTGTATAATGTTTCAAGAGGTGGAATATGTCAGTTGATAAAAAAAATATTTACATGAATTTTTCTAAAAAGTTAAAAGTTTTAAGCGATCCAAAAAGATTAGAAATTATAGATTTATTATCTTGTAGAGAGTTATGTGCTTGTGAGATTTTAGAATATTTTCACATAACTCAACCTACGTTATCTAATCACATGAAAAAGTTGGAAGAGGCAAGTTTTACAAAGAGCAGAAGAGAGGGAAAAAATATTTATTATACGCTAAATGAGGAAAGTTTTAAGGATATTAGGAATTTTATTGAGGAAATTTTTACAAGTACTGAAGATTGTATTTGCAATAAAGATTTTTAATGAAATTATTTAAGGAGAAGAGAGATGAAAAATAGATCAAGGAATATTAATTTTTTTCAAAAGTATTTGACAGTATGGGTATTAGTTTGCATGGTAGCTGGAATTTTGTTTGGAAAAATATTTCCGGGAATTATAAAAGCAATATCAAATTTACAAATCAAGGGGATTTCTGTTCCCATTGCGATTTTAATTTGGATAATGATTTATCCAATGATGATAAAGGTGGATTTTAAAAGTCTAAAAGAAGTTGGCAAGAATCCAAAGGGTTTATTTGTTACTTGGGTTACTAATTGGCTTATAAAGCCCTTTACTATGTTTGCAATTTCATATTTTTTTTTCTTTATAGTTTTTAAAAGTTTAATTCCAACTGATCTTGCCAAGGATTATCTTGCTGGAGCAGTTTTACTTGGAGCAGCTCCATGTACTGCAATGGTTTTTGTCTGGAGTGCATTAACGAAAGGGGATCCTGCCTATACAGTTGTGCAAGTTGCCACAAATGATTTAATTATACTTGTTGCATTTGTTCCCATAGTAAAATTTTTGTTGGGAGTATCCAATGTAATTGTTCCTTACGAGACTTTATTTGTAAGTGTGTTACTTTTTGTTGCGGTGCCACTTGTTGCAGGTGTAATCACAAGAAATTATGTTCTAAAAAGTAAAGGAAGAGAATATTTTGAAAATGAATTTGTAAATAAGTTTGATGGTTCGACAACGATTGGACTTCTATTAACCTTAATATTAATTTTTAGCTCTCAAGCAAGTGTAATTGTTGAAAACCCAGTGCACATTATTTTAATAGCCCTTCCTTTAATTATACAAACATTTTTAATTTTTACTATTGCTTATGTAACAAGCAAATTTTTAAGGCTTCCATATAGAATCGCTGCACCTGCAGGACTAATTGGTGCGTCAAATTTTTTTGAACTTGCAGTTGCTGTTGCGGTGGCATTATTTGGAGTAGATTCAGGAGCATCTCTTGCTTGCACTGTTGGAGTTTTGACAGAAGTTCCTGTAATGCTTATTCTTGTAAATATTGCAAATAAAACTAAAAGCTTTTTTGAAAAAGATAGCATAGCTTAAAAAATAAAATATAAAATAAACTAGGGTGCAGTAAAGTTATAGTATTTACATGGAAGAAGTTAATTTTCAAAAACTATTGTAAAACTTTTAGATATTGACATTGCCAGAATCATGAGATGCTATGTTTACTCTATCTTTTTGAAAAGTAAGTACAAATACAATTGGAACTTAAAAGATACAACAGGCAAAAGCGATGAGAATTTTAAAGAAATTATAAAAAATTTAAAATAATATAAAAATTTTAAGAGAAGACATTTTAAATGAAAAATAAAAATTTAAGAATAAAAACAGCTAGACATTTAAATTAGGGTGTACCAATAAGGTTAGACCTCAGAGTTAGTGGCTATATTAGCTGTGGTACTTATTTGTCATTTTACCAATCGGGTTTAGAGTTTTTATTCTGTATTTTTTAGACTTAAATATCCTACGTTTCTTTCAGGATATTCTTTTAATATTTTACTTTAAGTTCTGTACTATATTTTGTCAAAAAACTGACCTTCATTAGTTGTTTTTTAGTCCAACTTAATGAGGTCAGTATAAATCTTTATATTTTTGTACAAATTTAATTAAATTATCTAGAAAAATAGATAAAGTATTGGCATTGAGATAACTATACTTAAAATTATTCTTTCAACCCAAATTATAATGTAATCTGAGAATTTTAAAGGTATTTCTGTTCCCATCATTACAGGTATTGATGCTGAGAAGAAAAGTATTTCTGATACAGATACTATTGCTACAAGCATTCTTGCTATTAGTCCAAGTCCTGCATTTGCCACTATTGGTGCTGGTAAAAGCATTTCTGCAATACTCATACCAAGTGCTTGAGCCACCATAAGTGGTTCTTCCACTTTAGTTATTAGTGTGAATGGATAGAATATATATCCAATTATGTGGAAAATTGGAGTGTATTCTGCAAGTAAAAGTCCAATCATACCTACGCCTAGTAGTGAAGGTGCAATGTTAAGTGCCATTTTAAATCCATCGATAAAGTTTTCTTTTATTACAGAAAGTAATGATCCAGAATTTTTAAAAGCTGTCATTCCAGCATCTACTGCGTCAGAAAAAGCAATTTTTTTCTTTGCTTCAGGAACATATTCTTTACCTGAATAATATTCTTGTGGTTTTCTATTTAATGGAAAAATTCTAGCAGTTATTGCTGTTACTAAAAATGTTACGAATAATGTAATCCAGAAATAAGCTAGCCAATAATCCATTATGTTCAAAGTATTTGCCACGATAATCATAAATGTCGCAGATACTGTTGAGAATCCAGTTGCTATAATTGCAGCTTCTTTTTTTGTGTAAGTGTCTTCCAAATAAACTCTATTAGTTATTAAAAGTGCAAGAGAGTAAGATCCTACGAAAGATGCAACGGCATCGACTGCTGATCTACCAGGAGTTTTAAAAACTGGTCGCATAATAGGTTCCATAAATACACCAATAAATTCCATAAGTCCAAAGCCTGTTAAAAATGCCAAAAAAACAGAACCTATTGGCACGATTGTTGTTACTGAGACCATAATTCCATTCCAAATAAGTGGAAGCATATCACCTTCAAAGATTCTTGCAGGACCCTTATTTGTTACATACATAAATAAAAATATTAAACTCACAAGTTTTAGAGCAAAGAAAACTAAGTGAAGTTTGCTTTTTTGCCATGATTTTGTCTTAATTGCATATGCTATTCCAGCAAGTACCATAAATATACCAAATACAAAATTATAATTTGGAATCTTTTTCACAAGATTAGTAATGTGGTCAATAGGTATTGTATTTGAATCCCCTATTTTCACTGGCACGAAAAACATAAAAATGCCAAAAAGTGCGTAAATAATAAATAATGTGATATCCATCGAGTTAAATTTTTTCTTTACCATAATAATCCCCCTTTTATAATATATTATTATAATATGTATTATTATAATAATATGTTTTTTTTTATTATACCACATTATTAACAAATGAAAACGTAGTTCATAAAATTTAAGTTTAATTTTTAAAGATAATGATCATTATTTTTGCACTATACTTATTACAAATAATTGTCCTAAAGAATAGAATTTTTAATTATATATTCTCTAGGATCTATTTTGGAACAAGTTATTTTATTTTCAATTGAAGTTAACTTTTATTATGTTATCGGAATTTACTTTTTCTGTATTATAATAATTGAAAATGTCTTTTCCAAGTTTTGTAATTTTTATTTCGCTGAAATCTTTTTTAGATTCTATAACTCCCAAGTCCTTTAAAATACTTAATAGAGAAGATTTTTCTACGTCAAATTTTTCGCCCTTTATAGAAGATTTTTCATTTAAGTTTTTCAAAAAATCAATCACAAAACTTGTGTATTTTTCATAATTTTTGCCAAAGGCAGATTTCAAAAACTCTCTATTAGTAAGAGATTCTGTCCAAATGGAAAGTTTTGTGAAGTCGTCAAAGGATTGGTAATTGTCGGCATAATCTGTTAGATAAAGTTCTTCTGGTTCATCTTCTTGTGTAATAAGAGTCAAATATTTTTTCACCATAAAAGTAAAGTATAGCTCGATAAGTGGAAAGTGTGTATTCTTAAAAGTTTTGACATCCTTTGTTGGAATTAAATGAATTGACTTTGCAAATTTTTCGAGCATGGCAGGAGATAAGTCCCCAGATTTTAATTTATTTACATAATTCATGTCTAAAAAAGTAAGAAAGTTATCAAAATTTTCTATAAATTTATTTTCAAATACAAAATCTTTATTCTCTGAAAGTATGAGTAAGATATCGTCATCAAAATAAAACCCACCTTCGCTATTTTTTAAAAGATCTAAATAATAAAAAATATTTTCTTTAATTTCATTTAAGTCCATCAAGATATTTTTCACATCGCGACCCATGGTAAGAAGCTTTCCATAAAAGGCGATTAAAAATTCTAGGGAGTTTGATAGTTCCATGCGATTTAAAAATTCTCCAGATTCAGAAAGGTACTCAAATATTTTTTTATAGTCGATGTCATAATCCTTAAAGGTTTTATTTTCTTCAAATAAAAAGTTAGCGTAGATTTTAGAAAATAAGTTTATAAAAAATTCAAGAATAAATTCAGCATCAGCATTTGAAAAAATTTTCTTAAAGATATCTTTATTTTGCAAAACTAAAAAATCTTCTTCGTAAAATTTATCCAGTAAATATTCAAAATTATTTATTTCATTGCTATTTTCATCGTTAATTGAACCTAAAAGTTTATTATTTATTGATTCTAAAGTAACTCCAAAGACAGAAATTATATTTAAAAATTCTCTTTTTAAGAAATCCCTATTCATTGTTATTGGACCATAGTTTTCTTCAATGTGATAAAACAAATTGGAAATATTGTTGTAAAAATCAATGAATACTTCTTCGTCCATCATTTGAGTTACATTAAGAATTGCATTTCTTTCGCCAGCTGCGAAAATTCTATATAGACCAAAATCAGATTTTGTAATGTCGATATTTGTATAATTTTCCACTTCAATATATTCATCAAGGAAAATATCGAAAAATAAATAGTGATCATTTTCTTCTTCTATTCTAAAAATAGAAACATAGGACTCTCTTAAAACTTTTATGAAGGATTCCAAGTCTTTTACTTCATAGTTAAGTTCTTTTAGCATTTTTTTTATTGTAGAATTGGCACTTTCTTCATATTCTTTAAAGTCAAAGAGAAGAAAAGCCATAATTTCGTCGCTTTTTCTTATATTTATATAGGGGCTTTCTAATATGGGAGCAAAATCCCTTTTGTTATAAAATTCTTTAAAAGCTAAAGTCTTTTCTGTCAAGAGTCTTTTTGCTATTTCATAAATTTCTCTTGTTTTTAATTCCATTTTTTCACCTATTCTTTTTCAACTAATTCTTTTAGTTGGTCCATATATCTTAGAATATATTCAATGTGATAATTATAGACACTGTCTACTTCTGTTAAGTCTTTTGAAGTAGGTTCATTTAGATCATATCGCTTCTCTATTTCTTTTGAAATATCTTCTTTAAAGTAATTGGTATTCATACTATTTATAACTTGAAGCCGAAGGGAAATATTATCCAGTAGAGAAACTATTTGTGATTCTCTCCATATTGAATGGTCATGGTGAAAAGGAGTTTTAACTTCCTTTTCTAAAAGTTTATATAGTGTGTTTACATTATCAAAGTCTGAGTTAAAAGAAGATAAGTCAGTTTTTTTGTCGTAAATAATTTCTCTTAAAGCTTTATTTGCAGATTGGTAGCATTTTTTTGAAGCATCGATAAAATTTTCCCAGATATTTGGAGAAGATATAAAATAATTTACTAGCACACCTACAACTACACCTATAATTGTACCTATAATTCGATTTAGTGCATAAGAAGCCTTGTCTGAATTGGAACAGAAACTTGCCACAAATACTATACATGACAATTGTGTCATGTCACGCATCTTCACAAGGGCAAGTATATAAATTATTATCAAAATTCCAGTGCCGCCAATAAGTGGTTCTACTAGGTATGGCACAGATATAATTGAACTGAGATAACCAATTATTACACCTACAATGCAAGTGAAAAGTCTTTTTTTCATATCTGCCAGAGATTCTGACATAGAAGGCTTAATTGAAGAAATTGCAGCGATGGATACAAATATTGGCGAGTTCAATTTCAAAAGGTGGGAGATGTAAAGACCAATAACAACTGCTAGAGCTGTTTTAATTGCACGCATCCCAATTCTATATTTGTAATCTATTTTATTTTTTATAGCCATTTAATCAACTCATTTAAATTTTATATTTAATATACATAATAATTATACCAATAATAAATCTAAAAGTACATTTTGATAAGTTATGAAAGCGTTGATATAAATTGTAAAAATTGGGTAAAACTTTAATATAGAAAAGGAGAGTGACGTTTATGTTATTGAACTTTGTTGGAAAAAACATTGAACTTACAGAATCTTTGAAGAACGTGGCAGAGAAAAAATTCTCCAAATTGGATAAATATTTTTCAAAAGAAGTTGAAGCGAGAGTTGTATTCTCAACAATAAGAGAAGAACAAACTGTGGAAGTTACAATATTTTTACCAAAGACAATTATCAGAGCAGAAGAAACTACAGACGATATGTACTCTTCAATGGACAACGCTGTGGATGCACTTGCTAGGCAAATTAGAAAACATAAGACTAAATTAAAGAGAAGATACCAAAATAATGAAACTATTAGATTTGACGAAATTGTAGAAAAAGAAAAATTTGAAGAACCAGAAAAGAAAATAGTTAAAAGGAAAAATTTCGAACTTAATCCAATGAATGAAGAAGAAGCAATTCTTCAAATGGAACTTTTAAATCACAATTTCTTTGTATTTTTAGATGCAGATACTGATGCGGTTTCTGTAGTTTACAAAAGAAAAGATGGAAATTA
>NZ_JALEOV010000058.1 GCF_022767005.1 Peptoniphilus sp.
AAAAACGACAGAACAATGTTACCAATAGCAAATATAGCTAGAGCATTGGGATTAAAAGATGGCAAAGATATCATCTGGAATGGAACTACAAAAGAAGTTGTCATAACAAGAGAAATTGCTAAATAATATTAGTGACAATTAAAAAGGAACTGAGCTTAATGCTTGGTTCCTTTTTTAATATAATGGTAATTTTAATGTTTGAGAGTAAAATCCATAACAGATAAAAAAGACCTTTAATAATGTATGCAAAATTTTTTATTATATCACTATAAAGGCGATGAGTTTTCAAAAATTATTTTAAGCAAATTAATTTTAAACTTTTTTAGTTTTGGAGTAGATAATAATTTAGATACGAAAATTCAAAATAAAAAATTGAACTTTGGATACTTGTTGCAAGTTTAGGGAAATTAAGATTTTTATTTGTTGATTCTACACTTTAGTCTATATTTGATGTATAATATGTAAAACTAAAGGGAGGATATTATGAAGAAGTTCAAAAGAATTTTAGTAGCAAATCGTGGCGAAATTGCAATTAGAATATTTAGAGCGGCTAGAGAAATGGGGATTCGCTCAGTTGCAATATATTCTGAAGAAGATAAGCTTGCACTTTTTAGGACTAAGGCTGATGAATCTTATCTCATTGGAAAGGGAAAGTCACCTCTTGATGCCTATCTTGACATCGACGAGATAATTAGTCTTGCAAAGAAAAAGGGTGTAGATGCAATTCACCCTGGATATGGATTTTTGTCTGAAAATCCTGAATTTGCTAGAAAATGTGAAGAAGAAGGAATTACTTTTATTGGTCCAAGTTCAGAAGTAATGGAAAAACTTGGAGACAAGATAACTTCAAAAATTGTGGCAAAGGAAGCTGGAGTTGCAACTATTCCCGGTATTGAAAGACCAATAAAAAATGAGGAAGAGGCAATTTTATTTGCAAAATCTTGCGGATATCCTGTAATGATAAAAGCTGCTGCTGGTGGTGGCGGTAGAGGAATGAGAATTGCTGAAAGTGAAGATGAACTTTTGGAAAAATTTGAATCTGCAAAGGATGAGGCAAAAAAAGCTTTTGGCGACGATTCAATGTTCATAGAAAAATATCTTCACAAGCCAAAACATATTGAAGTACAAATTTTAGGCGATGAATATGGAAATATTGTTCACTTATATGAAAGGGACTGTTCAATTCAAAGGCGTCATCAAAAAGTAATTGAGTATACTCCAGCTTTTTCGCTACCAAAAGCACTTAGAGAAGAAATTTGTGAAGATGCCTTAAAAATTGCTAGATCAATTGGTTATTCTAATGCAGGAACTGTGGAATTTTTAGTGGATTCAAAGGGCGATCACTTCTTCATCGAAGTCAACCCAAGAGTTCAAGTTGAACATACAGTTACAGAAATGTGTACTGACATCGACATTGTGCAGTCACAAATTTTAATAGCCATGGGATACAGGCTTGACAGCGAAGAAATTGGAATAAAAGGTCAAGATTCAATTGAACACAGAGGTTTTTCTATTCAATGTCGTGTTACAACAGAAGATCCACTAAATAATTTTATGCCAGACACGGGACAAATTAACTTATATAGATCATCATCTGGATTTGGAGTAAGACTTGACGGTGGCAACGGGTTCACTGGTGCAGTCATCTCTCCTTATTACGATTCACTTCTTGTAAAAGTCATTACTGAAGCAAGAACTTGGAAGGATACAATTAGAAAGGCAAAGAGATCTTTATCTGAGTTAAAAGTTGGCGGAGTAAAGACAAATATTGGATTTTTGTTAAATGTTTTAAATACAAAAGAATTTCAAGAAGGAATTTGTGACACAGGTTTTATCGAAGAGCATCCAGAACTTTTTGAAATAAAATCTTCAAAGGACAAGGAACTAAGGCTTATGAAGATTATTGGCGAAAGAGTTGTAAATGACAGCAAAACTTTGGAAAAGAACTTTGATGTGCCACAAGTGCCAGAATTTGAAAAGAAAAATTTTGAAGGTTACAAGCAACTTTTTGACAAGCTTGGTGGAGAAAAATTAAAGGAACATATTTTAAGTGAGAAAAAACTTCTTTTAACTGACACAACTATGCGTGATGCTCATCAATCACTTATGGCGACTAGAATGAGGACTATTGACCTTGTGAAGATTGCTGAGGCATTAAACTACAATATGGACAAATTATTTTCTGTGGAAATGTGGGGAGGAGCAACTTTTGACGTTGCGTACAGATTTTTACACGAAGATCCATGGGAAAGATTAAAAATTCTACGTGAAAAAATGCCAAATATGCTTTTACAAATGCTAATTCGTGGCAATAATACTGTTGGCTACAAAAATTATCCTGACAATGTAGTAGTTAAATTTATAAAGCAATCTTCAAAAAATGGAATTGATTTATTTAGAATTTTTGATTCTCTTAACTGGCTACCAGGTATGCAACTTTCTATTGACGAAGTTCTTAAAAATGAAAAAATCGCAGAAGCAACTATGTGCTATACAGGCGATATCTTAGATGAATATAGAGATAAGTATTCTATAAAATATTATGTGGACTTTGCAAAGAAGCTTGAAAAAACTGGAGCACATATAATTGGCATAAAGGATATGTCTGGACTACTAAAGCCTTATGCAGCTAAGAAATTAATAAAAAATTTAAAGGAAGAAATTGGATTGCCAATTCATCTTCACACTCACGACACTACTGGCAATGGCGTTGCAACAATTTTGCAAGCAACTGAAGCTGGTGTCGACATCGTGGACACAGCAGTAAACTCCATGAGTGGACTTACTTCACAGCCTGCTCTAAATTCTGTTGTAGCTGCTCTTAAAAACACTGACAGAGACACAGAAATTGATTTGGACAAAGCTGAAGATATTTCAAAATATTGGGCAGCAGTAAGACCTGTTTATGCAAATTTTGAATCTGATTTAAAATCCGGAACTACAGAAATTTATAAATATGAAATTCCTGGAGGACAATATTCAAACTTAAAACCACAAGTTGAAAGTTTTGGACTTGGTCATAAATTTAAAGATGTAAAGGAAATGTATAAGCGTGTAAATGAAATGGTAGGCGATATTGTAAAGGTTACTCCTTCATCAAAAATGGTTGGCGACTTTGCAATTTTCATGGTACAAAATGACCTTACTCCAGAAAATATTTTGGAAAAGGGCAAGAACCTAGACTATCCAGATTCTGTCATGACTTATTTTAGAGGAATGATGGGTCAACCTTATGGTGGTTTTCCAGAAAAATTACAAAAGATGATATTAAAAGGAGAAAAACCAATTACAGTTCGTCCTGGCGAACTTTTGGAAGATGAAGACTTTGATAAAATCAAAAAGCATTTGGAAGAAAAGGGAATAGAGCCTAGTGAGGAAGATTTAATTTCTTCTGCACTTTATCCAAAAGTATTTGACGATTACATCGACTATATAAAAGAAAATGGCGAAGTTACAAAGATTGGTTCAGATGTATTTTTCCATGGACTAATGGAAGGCGAAAGTACAGAAATTTCCATTGAAGAAGGCAAAACTTTAATCGTAACATTAATTGAAGTTGGAAAACTTTTGGACAATGGTACAAGAAATTTAACTTTTGAAATAAATGGATCAAGAAGAACTATTAACATCAAGGATGAAACTGTTAAGGACAAAGAAAATTTTGGAGAAGAAAAAATTTATGCCGATCCAAAAAATGAAAAGGAAGTTGGTTCTTCTATTCCAGGTAAAATTGTAAAAGTCTTGGTAAAAGAAGGCGATGAAATTAAAAAGGGCGACAAATTATTTATCGCAGAAGCCATGAAGATGGAAACAAATATTGTTGCAAATATTGACGGAAAAGTAGCCAATGTTTTTGTAAAAGAAGGCGACATGGTAGAAAGTGGAGAGTTGCTCTTGTCCTTTGAATAAAATATTTCTTCTTGGGTAAAATACTAAACAGAATTAATTATTTAATGCCACAAAGGAAGTGTAAAATGAAGAGACTTTATAGATCTAGAGATGATGCGATGTTCGCAGGAGTGTGCGGTGGCATAGCAAAATATTTGGGTATTGACTCAACGATAGTAAGAATTGTTACCTTTTTATTGATTGTGCCAGGCGGGCTTAGTATTTGGGTTTACATTGCTCTTGCAATTATTATTCCGCTAGAGCCTCGTGAAAATGTAATTGACGAAAGTTATGGAGAAAAATTCAGCGAACCAAAGACAGATTCTTATGAAGAAAGTTACAGAAATATATATGAGGAACAAAAGAAAAAATCTGATGAAGATTTTTATTAAGAGAGACCTTCGGGTCTCTTTTTATTTTTGCAAAATACTGTTAGTTTTATTTTAAAAAGCTTTTATAATAGCATATTACATTAAATTCTTTACTAACATCTGTAATAGCATAAACATAAAAATCTGTATTAGCATCTGTATAAATATCTGTATTTATTTCTGTATTTAATTGCAAATTATTGATACAATAATCACGAGGTGTTTTAATTGATTACTCTTGAAGGAATTGTGGAGAGAATTATTTTTAGAAATGAAGAAAATGGATACACTGTTGCAAAAATTAATTCAACAGATGGAGATCTTGTAATAGTTGGCTCTGCTACTATTTTAAAAACAAATTTAAAATATAAATTCACGGGAGATTTTACATATCACAACAAATACGGAGAGCAGTTTGCCTTTATAAATATGGAAGAAATTATGCCAGAAGGCGAAGCTGCAATAATAAGTTATCTTTCAAGCTCAATGATACCTCATGTCGGTGAAAAAATGGCAGAGCGAATCGTAAATAAATTTAAGGATGAAACTTTGGACGTAATAGAAAAAAATCCAGAAAGACTTTTATCTGTGGAGGGCATTGGCAAGAAAAAATATAAGGACATAAAGGAAGCGCTAGACAGACAATATGCAATGCGCAAAATTTTTCTCTATTTTTCTAAGTATAACTTGCCGGCATCTATAATTTTAAAAATTTACAAGGAATATGGCGACGAGTCCATAGAAATTGTTATGAGAAATCCCTACGATTTAATTGGAAGAGTGAGGGGCATTGGATTTAAAAAGGCTGATGAAATTGCAGAGAGTATTGGTGTAAAAAAGGATTCTGATTTTAGAAAGATTGCAGGGTTAAAGTATGCTCTCATGCTTGCAAATAGAGATGGACACACTTATTTGCCCTTAGACAAATTAATTAGAGCTTCAGAAAATATTTTAGGTTTAAAATTTGAAAATACAGATGAAATTGCAAAGACATTAACTCTTGAGAAAAACTTTTTCGTGGAAAGAGATGGGGAAGATTATAACTGTTATATTGCTAGATATCTTGCTGCAGAAAACTATGTTGCGGGAAAATTAAATGATTTAAATATTACCTTTGAAGAAGAAATTGACATAGATAAAAAAATTATCGAGACAGAGGAGTTTAGAGAAATTGAACTTTCAAAGACGCAAAGGAAGGCCGTCAAAGAAGCTATAAATAGAGGGGTTTTTGTAATAACTGGTGGACCTGGAACTGGAAAGACAACGACTCTAAAAGTTTTAATCGACATCTTTGAATCCATGGACAAAGTCATTAAACTTGCCGCTCCAACGGGACGTGCTGCAAAGAGAATGAAGGAACAGACGGGACGAGATGCTTTTACAATTCACAAGCTACTTGAAATTGGATTTGCAGGAGACATAGGATTTTCAAACATTGAAGAGCTTGAGTGTGATGTGCTAATCCTCGACGAAGTGTCCATGGTTGATATTATTTTAATGGAAACTTTATTAAAATCAATTGAGAGTCCAACTAGACTTATTTTAGTTGGAGATAAGGATCAACTTCCATCTGTGGGTGCAGGAAATGTTTTAGCGGATATTTTAAAATCTGGCATAATTGAATCTGTGAACTTAGAGGAAATTTTTAGACAATCAGAACAATCCATGATAGTAAAAAATGCCCATTTAATAAATAAGGGAGAGATGCCAATTTTAAATGAGGGCGACTTTTTTATGATTTCTGAAAGAGGAGAGATGAAGGGTCTGGAAATTATTAAAGACCTAGTAAAGACTAGGCTTCCCAACTATTTTAATGTAAGTGAAGCAGATGTGCAGGTGTTAACTCCAACTAAAAAGGGAAATCACGGTACAATTAACTTAAATAAAGTGCTTCAAGACCACTTAAATAATAGCGAAGAATTTATAGAAATTCTCGGGAAAAAATTCAAGGTTGGCGACAGAGTTCTTCAGACAAAAAACAATTATGAACTTGAGACAAGAGTGGAAAATGAGTTTTATCAAGATATACAAAAAGGCGTTTTTAATGGCGACTTAGGCTATATTTCGAAAATTGACAAGGAAAACAAAAAAGTAACAGTAATTTTTGACGATGTGAGAAGCGTGGAATATAATTCTGACAATCTAGATGAATTGGCACTTGCCTATGCCATGACTATTCACAAATCTCAGGGGAGTGAGTTTCCAGTAGTTGTAATTCCTCTTTACCGAGCGGCACCAATGCTACTTACAAGGAATTTAATTTACACGGCAATTACTAGAGCGTCAAAGGCAGTTGTCCTTGTGGGCATGAGTGAATATTTAGTAAAAATGATTGAAAACAATAAAACTGTGAAGAGATATTCCAATTTGGCAAAAAAATTGAGGAGACAAAATGAAATTATTGGAAAATAATTGTCCTATTTGTGGGAAAATTGTAAATAATTATGGACTTTGCAGTGATTGTTTTGATTTAATCAATAAAGACCCAGTATTTTATTATAATATTGATGGTTTAGAGGATTTAATTGTATCTTCAACTTATTCTGGAATAATGAAGAAGCTTATAATTGACTTTAAGTTTAAGGGAAAGCTGGCATATGGAGAAATTATTTCTGAAATTATGATAGAAAAGCTTTTGGAGAAAAATTTAAGTAGTGAAGTCTTGACTTATGTTCCCATGCATAAATATAAGGAAAGAGAAAGGGGATACAATCAATCTAAAATATTGGCGGAAGATATTGCAAAAAAGTTGGATTTAAAATGCGAGGATGTCTTCGAGAAAGCAATAGATACAAAATTTCAAGTTGGTTTAAAAAAACATGAACGTGAAGAAAATTTAAAAGATTCCTTTAAAGTTATAAAAATTCCAGAAGAAATTATTATTGTAGATGACGTAATCACAACGGGTGCAACAATAAAGGAACTTACAAAAATCGCAAGGGCTTCAGGCGTAAAAAAAGTGACTGCACTTATTGCAGCCACAGAAATTGCTTAGTTATTAAAATTTTTAAATATGGAATCATGTCTTGGCCAATGATTTAAAGATTTAAAGTTTTTCATTGAGTAGAGGGTAGAATTTATCTCTGCGCCAATTAATATAATTATGGAAAGTAAATATAGCCAAACCAAAAATATAATGATACCGCCAAGGGAGCCATAGGTTATGGAGTATTTCCCAAAGTTTGTTACATAAAAACCAAATACAATGGAGGCTATTATTAAACCAATTGTAGAAAAAATTGCACCTGGAAGGACACCCTTAAAAGTAACCATGTTTTCGCCACTCTTAGAAGGTGAAAACTTATATAATAGGACAAAGGTAATTAACATATATAAAATAGGTATTGCGTTTTTTGCTATTCGCCACATTTTGTCAAAAAATTCATTTTTTATGCCAAGATAATTCATCACATTTACATAAATAATTTCGCCGAAGATTTGAGTAAATATTAATAAAAAAAACATTATAATAAGTGCTATTGTAAAAAACAGTGCAAGAAGTCTTAGTTTAATAAAACCTCTTTTTTCAGCAAAGCCATAGGATAAATTTATAATATTTATTAGCTTAAAAACTGCAGTGGACGCAGTGAAAAGACCTACTACAAAGGAAATTGTGAAAAAAGATCCTGAAGATGAATTTTGAATTTCAATTAAAAAATTTGACACAATATTTTGTATGTCAGTTGGCAAAACTTTTATCAGTGAAAAAATATAATCTGGATTTAATATTCCTGAAAAATTAATTGCGTTAATCAGGGAAATTAAAAATGGAAAAATTGATAGAACTAAAAAATATGAGAGACTTCCTCCATAGGAAAAAGTGTCGTGATTTATTATTCTATATATTAATTTGTCAAAGAAAGTAAAGACCTTATTGTCTTTAACTTTATCTATGTAATTATTTAAGAATTTCATTAAACACCTCTTCTGTATTATATATTAATTTTTGTGTGATAACAATTCATTACATGATAAAATAGAGTAAAGGATGATGATTATGGATTATAATATATTAGTTTGCGACGATGAGAAAGACATCTTAAATGCAATAGAAATTTATTTAAAGGCAGAGGGCTACACAGTTTTTACTGCTGAAGATGGAGAAACTGCTCTTGAAATTGTAGAAAAAAATGAAATACACCTTGCTATAATAGACATAATGATGCCAGTGATGGATGGTATTACACTTATTATGAAAATGCGTGAGATTACAAATATTCCAATTATTGTGCTTTCAGCAAAAAGTGAAGTTACAGATAAAATTGTTGGCTTAAATGTAGGTGCAGATGATTACATAACTAAGCCTTTTAATGCGGTGGAGCTTACTGCGAGGGTAAATTCTCTCATAAGAAGATATTTTTCCCTTGGTGCATCAGATATAAAGACGGTGGATTTAAAAATCGGCAGAGTTAGCATATCTGACGAATCAAAGGAAGTTAGAGTGGAAGATGAGATTGTAAGCCTAACTCCTTACGAGTACAAAATTTTATATCTCTTAGTAAAGAATCCTGGAAGAGTTTTTTCTTCCAATGAAATTTACGAAAGGGTTTGGGAAGAAGAAGCAATTGACGTGAGAAAAATTATTTCAGTGCATATTTCTCATCTTCGCGACAAGGTGGAGATAAACCCAAGAAAACCGGATTTGATTAAATCAGTGTATGGCATGGGATATAAAATTGAGGCAAAGTAATGTTTTCTGATATAAGAGAATATATTAAGGACATTTTTATAAATATTTCAGATAAATTTTTTGTGGAAAATATTTTTGCATCTTGTGTAATTATTTTTGAACTTTTAAACATAAATAAACATTTCATTATCTCTTGGATTGTCACGCTTTTAATTATAATTTTAAAAATTAAAAGGAAAAAGCTTGTGGATACTTGTTTCACATACAATCTTTTTAAATACAGACAATTTAAGAATTTTAGGCTCTTTGGAACCCTAAATGTGACATTATTTATTCTATATATTTTATTTTATAGTCTTTTAACAAAGGGAATAGTTCTTTTAAATGTTCTTCTTTTTATGATTCTTAGAGCAGTTTTTACTGTGGAAATTCAGTTTGCACAAAACACCTTATCCATTGAACTAGTAGAGTCAATACTCTATGGATATGATTTTGTAATTCCAGAGCCTTTTGAAAATGAATATTTGGAAAAAATCACAATTTTAATGGAAGATTTTAAAAAGAGAGACAGAAAGAGATTGGAAGAAAATTTTAGGTCGGAGAAATTAAAGATAGAGCTTATCACAAATATTTCTCACGACTTGAAAACGCCTCTTACCTCAATAATAAATTATGCAGATCTTTTGTCTAAGAAAGATGAATTTGACGACGAAGCAAAGAAATTTTTGAGCATTTTAAAGAGAAATTCAACAAGACTTAAGGATTTAATTGTTGATTTAGTTTTTGCTTCAAAAACTAGCACGAGGGACATTCCTGTGGAAAAATCTTTAGTTGAACTTAATGAAATGATTTTACAAATTTACGGAGACTATGATTCCCTCTTTAAGAAAAGAGATTTAGATTTTTTGTACAATTCCACAAGTGATGAAATTTTAATTTATACAGATGTCAATTTATTTGTTAGAATTGTGGAAAATCTTTTGTCAAATGCCGTAAAGTATTCAAAACAAGGCACAAAGGTACTTGCAGGTGTAATCGAAAGACAGTCCACAGTTGAGTTTTATATAAAGAATATTATGGCAGAAAAATTAAATATGAATAGTGACGAACTTTTTGAAGAACTTTTAAAGGCAGATAGGTCAAGACATTCTGAGGGGTCGGGGCTTGGTTTAAATATCGTAAAAAATCTTTCTGAAATACTTGGAGGCGATGTAAAAATTTCAATTCACGGTCAGTGGTTCGATGTTCACCTACTACTTTTAAAGGATTCAGAGTGATTATATTTTATTGACAAAGAATAGTTTTTGAAATAAAATAAAAAGAAACCACAGGTTTTTCATAATGGCAATTTTAATTAATTGCCATTTTTTTATTTTCAGGACTTTTATGGGGGAAATTATGATTGAAAAATTCGGTATAAAAAGTTTTAACAAAAAAAAGATGAAGGACTCACTACCATATCCAATTTATTTAAAGTGGAAGGACGCACTTAGAAATGAAAAGGATTTAGACAAAGAAACGGCAGATGCTATTGCACACGCAATGAAGGACTGGGCTCTTGCAAATGGTGCAACTCACTTTGCTCACTGGTTTTTACCATTAAGTGGTCACACTGCAAAAAAACACGAGGCATTTATTTCTAGAACTTCTGACGGTGAACCAATAAATAGATTTTCTGGCAAGGAGCTTGTCAAGGGAGAGCCTGATGCATCTTCTTTTCCAAGTGGAGGAATGAGGTCTACCTTTGAAGCAAGGGGATATACTTATTGGGACCTTACTGCAAATTCTTTTATAATTGGAAATGTCCTCTATATTCCAACAATTTTTATGTCATACAAGGGCGAAAAATTAGACAAGAGAGGACCGCTCATTGATTCTACAAAGATTTTAAGCAATGAAGGCGTAAAAATTGTAAATTTATTTCACAAAGATGAGTATGCTTATAGGATGAGAGTGAAAGTTGGTCTTGAACAAGAATTTTTCTTAGTGGATAAAGAAATTTATAATAAGAGAAGTGACCTAAAAAATATTGGAAGAACTATTGTTGGAGCTCCTTCTCCAAAGGGACAAGAATTATCCGATCACTATTTTGGTCAAATTCCCGCTAGAGTTGAAAAATTTTATAAGGATGTGGACGAAAAACTTTATGACCTTGGAATTTATTCTGAAGCAGAGCACAATGAAGTTGCACCTAATCAATTTGAAATGGCAATTTTATTTGAAAATGTAAATGTTGCAATTGACGATAACCAACTTCTTATGAATATTTTAAAAGAAACTGCCTTAGAAAATAATTTAGTGTGCCTTTTCCACGAAAAGCCTTTTGCCACTGTAAATGGTTCTGGAAAGCACAACAATTATTCCATTGTTACAAATTATGGATTAAATGTATTTGAACCAGGTGAAGACCCTTATAATAATAATATTTTCCTATTATTTGTGGCAGCGCTTATAGAAGCAATTGATAAATATCAAAGTCTTTTAAGGGTAAGTGCTTCCTCAACTTCTAATGATTTTAGGCTTGGTGCAGATGAAGCACCTCCTGCAATAGTTTCACTATTTTTAGGAAGTGATTTAGAAGAACTTTTTAGAAACATAAAAGAAGAAATTGAATATAAAAAAGAAAATAAAAATATTTTTAGTGGCTATAATCTTTTGAGTGTTCCAAAGGATTCTAGCGATAGAAATAGAACTGCAGCTGTTGCCTTTACTGGAAATAAATTTGAATTTAGAATGCTTGGATCATCAAAGACTGGTTCTGATTTGAATATTGCATTAAATTGTGCTATTGCTGATTCCTTGTCAAAAATTTATGAAAAACTTGAACCCTATAAAGATGATTACAATAAATTAAGAGAAGTTGTCCTCAAGACTATAAAGGAAATTATGGAAGAGCACGACAGGGTTATTTGTGATGGGGACAATTATTCTGATGAGTGGAGAAAAGAGGCAAAGAGAAGAGGACTTGCTAATCACAAGACTTATTTTGATGCTTTAGTATCCTTAAAGGATTTTGATTTTACAGATATTTTCTTAAAAAGAGAAATTTACACAGAAAAAGAAATAAAGGCAAGCTACGAAGTAAACTTAGAAGAAGTTGTGATTTACCATACTTTAGAGGCTAAAACTATGATGTCCATGATTGAAAAAGATATTGTCCCAATGGGCATTGCCGAGTTAAAAGATTTGTCAGAAGTTTTGAAATTTAAAAACAATGAAATGCTTTCTGATAAGTATGATAAAATAGATAAGATGATTACAAAGTTAATTAAATGTGAAAGAGAAATAGAAATTTTGCTTTCACATTCAAAAGAAATAGATGACATTTACAAAAAGGCGGAGTATGTTGAAAGAAATATTGCAACAAAACTTCTTGCCACGAGAGAGGTTGCAGATGAAATGGAAAAATTGATTTCAAGAAAAAATATTACGCTGCCATCTTATGAAGATATCTTTAATTCACTAAGCTAGGAGGAATTATGACTAAATTTATATTTGTTACAGGTGGGGTTGTTTCAGGAATTGGCAAGGGGATTTCTGCTGCAAGCATTGGAAGACTTTTAAAGGACAGAGGTCTTTCAGTATTTATGCAAAAGTTCGACCCTTATCTAAATGTGGATCCAGGAACTATGAGTCCCTATCAACATGGAGAAGTTTTCGTAACTAAGGATGGTGCGGAAACCGACCTAGACCTTGGACATTACGAGAGATTTATCGATGAAGAGTTAACTAAGGGTGCTTCAATTACAACTGGTAAAGTTTATTCGACAGTTATTGAAAAAGAAAGACGTGGCGATTATGACGGAGCAACTGTTCAAGTAATTCCACACATAACAAATGAAATTAAAAATGCAGTATATAAAGCGGCAAAGGAATCAAAGGCTGACGTTGTAATTACAGAAATTGGTGGGACTGTTGGCGATATTGAATCCCTTCCATTTTTAGAAGCGATAAGACAAATTCACTCTGAAAATAATAAGTCCGATGTTTTATTTGTCCATGCAGTTCTTGTTCCCAATATTCCAGGTTCAGATGAGCTTAAAACTAAACCAACGCAACATTCTTTCAAGGAACTTATGAGTAATGGAATAAAAACAGATGTAATAATTGTAAGATCAAATGGCATTGTTACAAAAGATCTTAGAGAGAAAATCTCACTATTCTGTGATGTTCCTGTGGAAGCAGTCATTCAATCAACTAATGTAGATTTAATTTACGAAGTTCCCCTAGTTTTCCACGAACAGCATCTAGATGATTACATTTTAAAGGAACTTGAGCTCGAAGACAGACCAGCGTCAAAGGGCAAGTGGAAAGAAATGGTCGACAGATTTAAAGATGTCAAGGGTGAAGTTAAAATTGGACTTGTAGGAAAATATGTAAGTCTTCACGATGCCTATTTGTCTGTTATCCAAGCGCTAACTGATGCAGGTTGTGAAAATGGATATAAAGTAAATATCAAGTGGATTAATTCTGAAGAAATTGAAAAAGATGCAAGCATATTAGAAGGACTTGACGGAATAATCGTGCCAGGCGGTTTTGGTTCTCGAGGAACTGAAGGAATGATCATGGCAAGTAAGTATGCTCGTGAAAACAATGTGCCATATTTTGGGATTTGCTATGGAATGCAAATTGCATTAATAGATATTGCAAGAAATAAATTGGGGTTTAAGGATGCAAACTCAACAGAAATAAATCCAGAGACGAATTATCCTATAATCGATTTATTGGAAAATCAAAAAGATGTAAAAAATGTTGGTGGAACATTAAGACTTGGAAATTACGAATGCACAATAGAAAAAGGTACTTTAGTTTATGAACTCTATGGAGAAGAAAAGATAAAAGAAAGACATAGACATAGATATGAATTTAACAACGATTTTAGAGGAAAAATCAGATCAGCTGGCGTAGTTTTCTCAGGGATAAACGAAGACAAAGACCTTGTAGAAATTATTGAACTTAAAGACAATGACTTCTTTGTAGCTTGTCAATTCCATCCAGAATTCAAATCAAGGCCTACAAAAATCCATCCATTATTTAATGGATTTGTAAAAGCGGCTATAAAGCATAAAAATTAATGAAAACCTCATCCATACTAATATATGGGTGAGATTTTTTTGCAGAAAAATTTAAATAAAAAATCCCAAGATTTCTCTTGGAATTTTATAGAAACTTGTCCTTTAAATTATCCCAATAGGAATTATTTGAGAAGACGAGTTTTTTTATTGTTTTATTTGAAAGCCTAATGTTTACTCTGTGTAGATTGTTGAAGAAATATTCCGAACCGTCAACTAAAAGTAAGTTTGAATCCTTGTATCTCTTTTCTACAACTAGAGAAATTGTGTGAGCACCTGGAACTATTACAGAAGACCCAAGAGAACGGTAGGCAGCAGAGTTAACTGGAGATATTGGTGTCATTTGAAGCACGTGTAGGCTTGGATATACAATAGCTCCTCCGCTAGAAAAGTTATAGGCAGTGGAACCTGATGGTGTGGAAACTAGTATGCCATCTCCAGAAAATTTTTCAACGTGATTTCTGTCGATAAAGACATTCATGTGAATAGTTTTTGAGTGAGCTGCTTTTAGTACGACTTCATTAATTGAATAAAATTTATAGACTTTATTTTTTGTGTAAATGTCTGAACGAATTAATTTTATGTCATCTACTTTATAATTGCCATTTTTATATTCTTTTACAAATTTTTCAATTTCGTCGGGCTTTATCTCTTGATAAAATCCAAGATGACCTGTGTTTATTCCCACAAAGGGCATCTCGGGAAAATCATTTTTGTGGATTGCCTTTATAAAAGAACCGTCGCCACCAATGCAAATGGAAAGCAGGGCATTTTTTTTAAAACCATTAAATGGTTCGTAGCCATATCTTGTTAAAACATTGTGCAAATTTGTGGCAGTTTTTTTAGATTCAAAATTTGCATTTGTAAGTATATTTATAATTTTTGACAAGGTTAAACCCCCTTGATTTTTTTCTTTATTATTTATATTATAAACGAATAAAGTTCCCTTGACTAGAGGTGTAAAATGTATAGATTGAATTCAAAGGATTTTTTAAATTTTAGAGCAACTAAAGAAATTAAGATAAATGAATACTTAAAGGAGTGTGGAGTATCCTCACGCTTAATTAGAAAATCCGTTAATAGTGGAAATATTTTTTTAAACGGGAAAAATGTTAAAACAAATAAAAAATTAAAATTAAAGGATATAGTTTCTCTTAGATTTGAAGATGAAGAACCAAATGGAAAAATTGAAAATAAAAACCTGGATATTTTATACGAAGATGAGGATTTGATTTTAATAAATAAGGAACCCTTTATGGTAACTCACACTGCAAAGGACGACAGCGAAGGCACACTTCTTAATTATCTTTGTGGATATTTTAAAGATAATAATATTAGGAGGAAGGTTAGATTTATAAATAGGCTTGATAGAGATACGTCTGGTATAGTTGTTGTTTCGAAAAATTCCTTTGCTCAAGATAAAATTTCAAGCGAATTTAAAGATAGTGTTGAGAAAAAATATTTGGCAATTTGCGAAGGGACTTTTGAAGAAAAAGAGGGAATAATTGACGCACCTATTGCCAAAAGTGAAGACAATATTAAGCGTGAAGTAAATTATGTAATTGGTAAAAAGTCTATTACTTCTTATAAAGTTCTTGAAGAGTACAAAAATATGAGTCTTGTAATGTTAACGCTACTCACGGGAAGGACTCATCAGATAAGAGTGCATTTAAGTTACATAGGTCATCCAATACTTGGCGACAGCCTTTATGGCAAAGATTCAAAATTTATAAATAGGCAGGCACTTCACTCCTATTCTTTGAAATTCAAACTTCCGAGAAATAATAGGGAAATAGAAATATTTGCAAAGGTTCCCAGGGATTTTCATTTTTTTCCTGCTCTTTATTGAAAAAGTAATTTCATTGAGTTATAATTTAATTAGGTAAATTCTGCGATGTGCGAAATAATCCCTTTTAATTCAACCGACAAATAGAACACGGGAAACTGTGTATCAGTGAGATATGACAAGCCGTCTTTGAGCGGAAGTCAGAAGACACTATCAAGTTTTTGACCCACCATGAAAATGGGCGGGGTGAATTAATTGGGTAACGGCATTGCGGTTTTTACTATTATTTATATTTATTAGTTTTGAACGTATTTTGATTAACTTTAAATAAAAGGGGTAAGAAAATAATAAATCAATAAATAAGGAGAGTTATTATGGGATTATTTGATTATTTAGAAGAAAAACGCAACGAAGCAGTTAGAAGAAGAAGACTAAGAGAATTTTCTAAAATTAGTACGGGTATTGCACTTGGAGCAATTGGAGGAATTTTATTTGCACCACAAGAAGGCAAGAAGACTCGTGAAGATATTGCGAACAAATCAAGGGAAGCAGCTAATCAAGCTCTAAATGCAGCTAATGATGCAAGAGATACCATTGAGTTTAAGGCATATCAAGCTAGCGAACAAGCTAAAAAAACTTATAATGATTTAAGAGATAGAGCAGCCCTTAAAAAATATGAATTTGATGAAGATGTTGAAGTAGCAAAAGCAAAAGCGAAAGCAATTGGAGAAGTTGTAAAAGCTGGTGCAGAAGACATAAAAAAGGATGTAAAAAACACTACTGAAGAAGTTAAAGATACAGCTGAGGAAGTCAAAGACGATTTAAAAGATGGTGCTAGAGACATAAAGAGAGAGGCTAAGAAATCTTCCGAAAATGTAAAAGAAACCATTGAAGAAACAAAAAATAAGGCAGAAAGAGAAGCTAATAGAAAATAAGATAGGAGGCATAAAATGTTAGATCAAGCATTTACAATAGGTGGCCTACTTAGTTTCTTATTATATGTAGCTGGTATAGCTGCACTTATTGCACTATTTTTAGTGCTAATAAATGTTTTTAAGGTTTTAAAAAATGTCAATGAAATTGTTGAGAGAAACCAAGGCGAGATAGATCATACTATAAAGACACTTCCTTCAATAATGGACAACGCAAAGGACATTTCTACAAATGTAAATTCAATTTCAAATGATGCGACAAAGCTCATAAATGATGTGAAGCCAGAAATTGAAAAAGTTGTCACTACAGTTGGTTCAGTTTCAGACACTGTTAATGGAATTACAAGAAAGGTCGATGATACATCTCTAAAGGTATCAAACACTGTTATGAATGTTTCGGATGTTATTTCTGATACAGCAAAAACTATTTCACTTAGTTCAAATAACGCCATCGACTATTTTTATATTTTAAAAGAAGTTGCGAAGACACTTAAAGAAGTCTTTTTAAAATGATCTAGAAGACGGAGTTATTGCTTCGTCTTCTTTTATTTTTAAATAATAAGAATCAACATCAATCTTATTTTGGTATAAGGATTTTTTATACATAAAAGGAGAAAAATGAAAAGAGTTAAGATAATTGCGAATCCTAATTCAGGAAGAGGTGCAGCTCTTGGCAAAATTTTAGAATTAGTTGAGCTAATGAGCCATGATAAATATGAAATTGAGTTATTATTTACTCATGAAGAAGGTGATGGCAAAAACTTTGCGGCAAATTACACGGGCGAAGATTTTGTAATATGTAGTGGCGGCGATGGAACGGTGAATGAAGTTGTGAATGGCATATACCTTTCAAAGAGAGATACGCCCCTTGCAATTCTTCAAAGTGGAACTGTAAATGACTTTGCCAACGCACAGGGACTTCCAACTTCGCCTTTTAAATTTTATCAAATGATAAAAAATTATAATGTTAAAACTATTGACCTTGGACTTGCAGGCGATAGAGCCTTTATCAATGTAGCTGCAGGTGGGATGTTAACTGAAATCGCATATACTGTTACCGCTGAAAAAAAAGCAAGTCTTGGCAATATGGCATATTATCTTGAAGGTGCCAGAGAACTTTTGGAAAAGAGAATTTTTAAATATCAAAAGTCAATTAATTTAAAAATTAAAAGTGAAGAAATATCAGAAAATGTAGATGCGCTTTTATTTTTAATAACTAATTCAACTTCTGTTGGTGGGTTTAAAAAAATGGCTCCATTTGCTGATGTTTCTGATGGATATTTAGATGTTTTAATTTTCAAGAGAATAAAAATTTCTGATGCACCTGAACTTTTTGCATCACTTGTAGGAGGAAAGCACTTAGATAACAATAAGGTAATTTACTTAAAGACAAAGAATATAAAAATAGAATCAGATGACGATGTAACAATAGACGTTGATGGAGAAAAAACTTCAACACTTCCAATGAATTTTAAAGTGTTGGAGAATAGATTAAAAATAATAGTACCATAAGGAGGAAAGTATGGCATCTACAATTAAAGACGTAGCAAAAATGGCAGATGTTTCCATTTCTACAGTATCGAGGGTAATTAATGACTCAAAGCCCGTTAGTCCAGAGGCTAGAAGAAGAGTTTTGCACGCCATTGATGTTTTGGATTACAAACCAAACGAAGTGGCTAGAAGTTTAGTCACAAAAAAATCTAACTTAATAGGTGTAATTGTAGAAGACATTGGATCTAATTTTATTGCGCAAATTCTAAGAGGCGTGGAAGAAGTTGGGAGGATGTATAAATATGACATACTTTTATC
Source organism: Peptoniphilus sp. (assembly GCF_022767005.1). GTDB lineage: Bacteria > Bacillota > Clostridia > Tissierellales > Peptoniphilaceae > Peptoniphilus_A. Next base: position 18,489 of record NZ_JALEOV010000058.1, read on the forward strand.
AAGTTCCTATGGCGATGCTGAATCTGAAATGAAGTTTGCAAACCTATTGGCGCAAAAGCAAGTTGAAGGGATAATTGTAATTTCAAATATTCACAATCCAAAGCTTGAGTACAAATTGGAAGAAAGCAAAATTCCTTATGTCATCATTAGCAATTTCTACGATATAGAAAAATTTTCTGCAACAATTGATTACGAAAAAGCAAGCTATGACATGGTAAACTTTTTAATTGCAAAGGGACATAAAAACATTGCATCTCTTGGAATTAGAAAGGACTACGATAGGACTTTTGAAAAGAAAAAAGTTGAAGGTTATAATAGGGCAATGGAAGAACATGGCTTAAAGAAAATTAATTTATTTGTAGAAGGTCGTGAAGCAAGCGATGTTGAAAATGAAGAAGCAAAAATTATAGAGACAGTTGAAAAAGAAAGGATTACAGCTTTTTTCACGTCCTATGACACAGTTGCAATTCACCTAATGAATCTGCTTCTAGATAATAATTATAAGACGCCAAAAGATATTTCTGTGACGGGATTTGGAGGATCTTACATCTCAGATATATATAGACCAAAACTTACAACTGTAAAAATTCCTTATTATGACATTGGCGCAGTTTCAATTAGAAAAATTTTAAAGAGAATAGCAAAAAAAGATGGCAATTTTTCAGAAAATGTTGTGCTTCCATCTGAAATTCTTGAAAGAGAAAGCGTAAAAGACTTAAATGACTAAAATCGCCATTGAATCAAATTGTGAAATTATAAAAAGAGGACTTCAAAAAATTTTAAAGGATTATGAAGTCCTTGATTATTATGAAGGAATAGATGAAGATTTTGACCTTTTAGTCTTTGAAGATGAAGACTTAGCTAAAAGAGGGGAACTTAAAATTAGGATAGTAGATGAAAAAGAGCTTCCTATTAATATTTATTACTCCATAATAAGTATAAAGACAAGTGAAAAAGAAATACTCAAGGCAGTGGAAGAAACTTTAAAAGGACATAATTATATAGAAAAAAGCCTCGATGAATTTAAAGAATACAGAAATAAAAAAATTAAAAATATAGAATCACTTACAAGACGCGAAAAATATTTATTAGAAGAAATCCTAAAAGGAAAAACTAATAAGGATATTTCCAAGGAGATTTATATTAGCGATAAAACTATAAAAAATAATCTCACGGGACTTTACAAAAAATTAAAAGTCAGTGGAAGAAGAGAGATTTTAAAAAAGTATAACGAAATTTAATAAAAGTATTATAGTATGTTAGCAAACTGACATATTATTTTTAATTAGAACAGAGGAAAAATGGAAAAATATTTTTTATTGTACCTAATGTATTACTTTATCTACGCCTTTGTGGGTTGGGTTGTTGAAGTTAGTTATCACGCAGTAACAGTTGGGAAATTTATTAATAGAGGTTTTTTGTCAGGACCCTATTGTCCAATTTATGGTTTTAGTGCTATATCGGTAATATATTTTTTGACGGATATAGCAGAAAAAAATAAATTTGTACTTTTCTTGGGATCAATGTTAATTGCAACATTAATAGAATTTGTGGCAGGATTTTTACTGGAGAAAATATTTCACGAAAGATGGTGGGACTATTCAGACAGAAAACTAAATATAGGAGGTTATATTTGCCTTGAATTTTCAGTGATTTGGGGAATGTTTTGCTTTTTATTATACGAAGCAGTTCATCCAGTTATAAAAAATTTAGTGAACTTAATACCGCTTGTCGTGCTAAAATATTTAGATATAGGATTAGTGATAATAATGACCATAGATTTAATAGCTACGGTTAATACTATTATAGGACTAAATAAAAAAATGAAAACCATAGATAAAATTAGCAAAGACATAAGAAAAGTATCAGACATGATAGGAATGAGAGTTTATGACAAAACTGTAGAAATCGAAAATAGACAGGAAGTATTAAAAAAGAAAACAGAAATAGTAGAAATTGAAAGTAAAATAAAAGAACTAAGAGAAAGGGAAAAAGTATTAGGAGAAAAAAGATTATTAAAAGCTTATCCTAATTTAACCAAAAGAATAGAGAATACCCAAAGAGATTATGAAGAGTTAAAACGAAGGATAAAGGAACAATACAGCGATACTTATTAAAAAGAAAAATATAAAGAAGAACATAGAAAACGCAAAAAGTATTGACAAGCAAAAAATAAAATAGTATTATATAACAGTTATCGAAAAAATAACTGTTATTTTTTTAAAAAATCAAAATAAAAATTAAAAAACAGTTGACAATACAGCTTAAAGATGATAAACTAAAAAAGTTGTCACTTGAGATAACAAAAGCTTTTGTAAAAGTTAAGTAAAAAACATTTGAAAAAAATGTAAAAAAATACTTGACAAAAAATCATTGCAAGAGTACAATAAATAAGCTACTTCAAAAGGTAGCGAGAAACATGATAATTAAATAGTGTGAAGATAAAAAAGATTCAAAAAAGAATCAAGATTCGTAAAAGAATCACAAAGCAAACCAGAAATTCGTTTAGTTTAGATAAACAAATGA
>NZ_JALEOV010000059.1 GCF_022767005.1 Peptoniphilus sp.
TATTCCAATAAATAGTGAAATAACAGAAAAACTAGATTATGAAATTGAACTTGCTGTAATTATTGGAAAAGACGGGAAAAACATAAAAAAAGAAGAGGCAAATAATTATATATTTGGTTTTTCAATTTTTAATGATTTATCAGCAAGGGATTTACAGACTAAATACAAGCAGTGGTACTATGGAAAAAGCTTTGATGGCTCATCTGTAATGGGACCATGTATCCTTTTAAACGATAAAAGTTTCGATTATAATAAACTTGACATAAAACTTTCTGTAAATAGAGAAATAAGACAAGATAGCAATACCAAGAATATGATTCTAGGTGTTAATGAAATTATAGAAGACTTATCAAAGTCTATGACACTTAAAAAAGGAACAATAATAGCCACGGGAACTCCATCAGGAGTTGGGATGGCTCTAAATCCTCCAATATTTCTTCAAAGTGGAGATACACTAGAACTTGAGATAGAAAAAATAGGCGTCTTGGAAAATACAGTTAAATAACATACTAATTATAAAATGCCAGAGTTTCATAAACTTTGGTATTTTTTGTATTTTGCTTTAATTTTGAGTCAGTTTAAAATCACATAGAGGAGTTTATATTTGCAAATTTTATTTATTAAAATCTCTGTTATAATGTAGTGAGGAGGTTTTTATGGATAACAAATTTTTAATTATAGATGGAAGTTCGCTTTTTTTTAGGGCATTTTATGCTCTGCCACTTTTAAAAACTAAGAGGGGTCTTTATACTAACGCAATCTACGGTTTTGTAATGATGGTTGAAAATGCAATTGAAAAAATAAATCCAACTCATGTTGCTGTTTGTTTCGATATGAAGGGCAAAACTTTTAGATCTGAAATATACAAAGATTACAAGGGCACAAGGCAAAAAACTCCCAACGAACTTGAACAACAATGGCCTCTAGTTCGCGATATTTTAAAATACATGAATATTAAAATTTTGGAATCACCTGTTTACGAAGCAGATGACATTGCAGGTACTCTTTCTAAAATTGCATCAGAAGAAAATTTTGAAACCTATTTACTCACTGGCGATAAGGACTATTTTCAACTTGTAAATGAAAATACAAAAGTCCTATTAACTCGCAAGGGGATTACTGAAATGGACATAGTAACTGTGGAAAGTATTGAGAAAGATTATGGGATTAAGCCAATTGAATTTATAGAGTTAAAAGCCTTAATGGGTGATCAGTCTGACAATATTCCGGGAATTTATGGAATTGGAGAAAAAACTGGATTAAAATTAATTCGCGAGTTTCACAATATTGAAAATCTTTACGATAATATTGATAATATAACAGCAAAAAAGCTTAAGGAAAAATTAATCGAGGGCAAAATGTCTGCCTTTATGAGTAAAAAGTTGGGTACAATCATAAAAGATGTGCCAATTGAAGAAAATTTAGATGATTTAAAAAAAGTCGACTATGATTATGAAAAGCTTTCACAAATGTATCGCGACTTCGAGTTTAATTCAATGCTTGCAAGACTTCCTAAGGAGTATCAAAAGGAAGAAGTGGAAGAAATTTCTGAAGATAATTTTAAATTTGAGGAAATTAAAAACCTAGATGAAATTATAAAAAAGATTAATGACAATAAGTCTTTTGCCTTTAAATTTATTACTGATGGCAAAATTTATGAAGATGTAAATCCAATTTATCTCGCAATAAAAGTCCCAGACGAAGTTGTAAATTTTATTTTATGGGATAATATTGATATAAATAAGCTAAAAGAAATTATGGAAGATGATGATATAGAAAAACTTGGCTATGAACTTAAAGAGGACATTATAATCTTAATGGATCTTGGAATTGACATAAAAAATTATTGCCACGATGTTAAGATCGCCGAATATATTTTAAATTCTACAAAAAGTGACTATGACATAAATAAAATTTCTATGGATTATTTTAAAAATGGATATATTGACCAAGATGATTTTTTGGGGAAAGGGGTTAAGAAAAAAACTTACTCTGAAGTGAAAAGGGAAGATCTGTTTAAATATTTTGCCTTTATGTTAAATTCAATTTACAAATTGGAAAAGGTTCAAAGGGATAAAATCGAAGAGGAAAATATGACCTCTCTATATAAAGATATGGAGTTGCCATTAGTTGAAGTCCTTGCCTCTATGGAATATGTTGGCATAAACACTGACGAAGCAGTTTTAGATGAAATTGATGAGAAAATTTCATTAAGATTAAAAGATTTAGAAGAAAAAATATATTGTGAAGCTGAAGAAGAGTTTAACATTAATTCTCCTAAGCAACTTGGCATTATTTTATTTGAAAAAATGGATTTCCCAGTGATAAAAAAGACAAAAACGGGCTATTCAACTTCTGCAGATGTTCTTGAAAAGCTTCGTGGCAAGGGAGAGATTATCGACGATATTTTAGATTATAGAAAATTCTCTAAACTAAAGTCGACTTATATAGATGGTTTAAAAGCTGTTATAAATAAGAAAACTAATCGAATTCACTCAAGATTTATGCAAACTGTAACTGCAACGGGAAGAATTTCATCTACTGATCCAAATTTACAAAATATCCCAATAAAAACTGAAGAAGGAAGACTAATTCGAAAGGCGTTTTTGGCATCAAAGGGTTGTACACTTGTGGATGCTGACTATTCACAAATTGAACTTCGCGTTCTTGCAGCACTTTCTAAGGATAAAGAAATGCTTGATGCCTTCAAAAATGGATTAGATATTCACAGGAAAACAGCATCAGAAGTGTTCCACGTAGATTATGACGATGTAAATGCACTCCAAAGGTCTGAAGCAAAGGCAGTAAATTTTGGAATAGTTTATGGAATTTCTGATTATGGTCTTTCACAAAATTTAAATATACCAAGAAAGGCAGCAAAGGAATACATCGACAATTATCTTGGACATTTTGTTGGGATTAAAAATTATATGTCAGAAGAAATTGAAGAAGGAAAGAAGAAGGGATATGTAGAGACGATTTTTAACAGAAGAAGATACATTCCTGAACTTAATGCAAAGAATTTTAACATAAGAAGTTTTGGAGAAAGAATTGCACTTAACACGCCAATACAAGGTTCAGCTGCTGACATAATAAAAATTGCCATGGTAAAAGTTTACAATGAATTAAAGAAGAGAAATTTAAAGTCAAAATTAATAATTCAAATTCACGACGAACTTGTAGTTGATGCAGCAGATGGCGAAGTTGAAGAAGTAAAAAAAATAATGAAGGATCTAATGGAAAATTCTGTGGAGTTAAATGTAAAACTTTCTGTGGATATGAATACAGGTGAAAATCTTTATGAATCAAAATAAAGTAATTGGTCTCACAGGTTCTATTGCAACGGGGAAGTCTCAAGTTTCTAGATTTTTAAAGAATAAGGGAATAAAAGTTGTCGACGCAGATTTAATTGCAAGAGATGTGGCAAATTTTGAATCTGTAAAAAACAAAATAAAAGAGGAGTTTGGAGAAGATTTATATAAAAAGGGAAGCCTTGATAGAAAAAAACTTGCAGAAGTAGTTTTTAAAAATGAAAAATCAAGGGAAAAATTAAACCAAATCATGCATCCAGAAATTTATAAAGAGATAAAAAGACAAATTGAGGGTTCAAATGACCTTGTATTTGTCGACATACCATTGTTTTTTGAAAATGAAGAATTAAATAAGAAATATGGACTGAATTTCGATGAAATTTGGCTTGTATATGTTGACAGAGCTACACAAATAAAAAGACTAATGGAAAGGGACGACATTTCAAGAGAATACGCAAAAGAGAAAATAAATTCACAGTTTCCAATTGAAGAAAAAAAAGAAAAAGCAGATGTAATAATCGACAACAGTGGAACATTAGATGAAACTTTTGCACAAGTATATAATAAATTAAAGAAGATGTGTTAGATTTAGCACATCTTCTAAACTTTTAATTTAATGAAAAATTTACAAATCATAAAAATAACTTTACATTTAATAAATTCTTTGTTAAGATATAACTTGTCTTAGGGGTATAGTTCAGTTGGTAGAACATTGGTCTCCAAAACCAAGTGCCGTGGGTTCGAGTCCTGCTACCCCTGCCATTAATATTTAGCCGTACATTACCGTAACGGTTCAAATTAGCCATTCTTTCGAGAGTGGCTTTTTTATTTGCCATAAATTGCCACTTATTGCCGTAGATTTTGACCAAATCCCGCAAAAAGTCCCCACGATTTTTATATGGAAGGATTAAAATAGGATTTATTTTTATAAGTACATACTAATTATGATTATTTATAAATAGGTGGTAATGCGCATTATAGTTTTATTAAAATGAATTTATTGCACAGAGTATAATAGCTTTTAAAAGATTTTATTTTGCGAAGGAAGCGTATTATAAAGCATTCTTCTTAAAAAAATTTTATAACTATGATATAATTATATATTATGAATTGGAGGTCAACATGAAAGAAAAATTACTTGGAATCAAAGATGAATCCATGAAACTTTTAAATGAAGTTAACACAATTAAAGAGATAGATGAACTTAAAGTTAAATACTTAGGCAAAAAGGGCGAACTTACTCAAATTTTAAAGGGAATGAAAGACCTTTCAAAGGAAGAAAGACCTGTTATGGGGGCTCTTGCCAATGAAGTGCGTGAAGAAATAGAAAAGTCAATCGAAGAAAAGAAAGCTGAAATTAATGACAGAATTTTGAAAAAGAAACTTCACGATGAGAGGATTGATGTCACTTTAAAAACTGATGATATTTTATTGGGACATAGACATCCACTAAAGAAAACTCTTGAGGATCTTGAAGATTTATTTACTCATATGGGTTTTACTGTTTACGATGGTCCTGAAATCGAAACAGTGGAAAACAATTTTGATCTTTTAAATGCTCCTAAAGATCATCCTTCAAGGGATATGTCTGATACTTTTTATTTTGACAAAAATACAATTCTTAGATCGCAAACATCTCCTGTTCAAATAAGGGCAATGAAGGAACATGGCGCTCCAATTCGCATGATATGTTCTGGTAGGGTTTTTAGATCTGACGAAGTTGATGCTACTCACTCACCAATGTTCCATCAACTTGAAGGTCTTGTTGTTGATGAAAAAATTTCTGTGGCAAATTTAATTGACACTTTAAACTATTTTGTTAAGTCTTTTTTTGGCGAAGATATGAAGACTAGATTTAGACCTCATTATTTCCCATTTACTGAGCCAAGTCTTGAAGTTGACACTACTTGTCCAAGCTGTGGAGGCAAGGGTTGCAAGGCTTGCAATTATACTGGATGGAGCATGGAACTTTTGGGATGCGGTATGGTTCACCCTAATGTTCTTAGAAATTGTGGAATTGATCCTGAAAAATATTCTGGTTTTGCCTTTGGTATGGGAATTGACAGAATTGCAATGGTTAGATATAAAATCACAGATATTAGAATGATGTTTGAAAACAACAAGAAGTTCTTGGAACAATTTTAAGGAGATAGAGATGTTATTACCGATTAAATGGCTTAAAGATTATGTTGATTTCGATTTTGATGTAAAAAAACTTGCAGATGGACTTTCTAATTCTGGTTCTCACGTTGAATCAATTATCATTCCATCACAAGGTTTAGATAAAATTGTAGTTGGAGAAATTGAAAAAATTGAAAAGCACCCAGATGCAGATAAGCTTGTTATTTGCACTGTAAATGTTGGCGACGAAGTTTTACAAATTGTAACTGGCGCACCAAATGTTTTTGAAGGTGCAATAGTTCCCGTTGCACTTCATGGTGCAACTGTTGCTGGTGGAGTTAAAATTAAAAAGGGAGAACTTAGAGGAGTTGAATCCAATGGAATGCTTTGTTCACTAGAAGAACTTGGTTTTGAAAATTCAGTTATACCTAAGGAAGCGAGAAATGGAATTTTTATTTTTCCTGAAGGTACTGAAATTGGAAAATCTGCTTTGGAAACTCTTTTTATGGATAATGAAATTCTTGAACTTGAAATCACACCAAATAGACCAGATTGTTTGAGTATCATGGGAATGGCTGTGGAAACTGCTGCATCCTTTGATCTAAAAACTAAACATAATGATATAAAAATAAAGAATGAAGTTGGAGATTTTTCTGATAACTTCGATGACATAGTTATTGAAACTGAAAATTGTAAGAGATATTATTCAAAAATTCTTAAAAATATAAAGATTGGACCATCTCCACTATGGATACAAGCATATCTTATGCAAGCAGGAGTTAGGCCAATTTCAAATATTGTTGACTTGACAAATTTTGTAATGCTAGAATACGGTCAACCTCTACATGCCTTTGACTTAGATACATTAAAAAACAAAAAAATTGTAGTAAGAATGGCAAAAGATGGTGAAGAAACTGTAACACTTGATGGCGAAACTAGAAAACTTACTAGCGATGATATTTTAATTACTGATGGCAGTGAAATTATTGGTCTTGCTGGAGTAATGGGTGGTCTCGATTCTGAAATCACAGAAAAAACTGTAAATGTGCTTTTAGAAGGCGCAAACTTTAATAAAGAAAATATTAGAAAGACTTCAAGAAGACTTAATTTGAGAAGTGAAGCTTCCTCAAGATTTGAAAAGGGGATTGATGTAAATCTTGCAAAAACTGCTGTTGACAGAGTTTGTGAACTTGCAGAAATGTTAGGAATTGCTGAAGTTGTTGGAGGAAGTAAAGATGTTGGCTCTTTTTCAAAAGAAGAAAGGGAAATAAAGCTTAGAAAAGAAAAAGTCAATGATTTAATTGGCGTAGATTTTAGCATGGATGAAATTTCTAGTATATTAAACAGACTTGAAATTGAAACTGATGTTAAAGATGACTATTTAATTGCAAAAATACCGAGCATAAGACTTGACCTTGGAATTGAAGAAGATTTAATAGAAGAAATTGCAAGAATTTACGGTTACCACAATGTTACACCTCAAAAACTAAGAGGAACACTAACCGTTGGAAGAAAGCCTAGATTTAGAAATGTGGAAGATAGAATTAAAAACCTTTTAATTGGTCTTGGATATTCTGAGTTTATGACATATTCCTTTGTTAGCCCATCTTCTTATGAAAAATCAAATTATGATGAAGATGAAAAGAATATTATAAAAATTTTAAATCCACTTGGAGAAGATTATTCAATTATGAGGACTACTATTGTACCTTCAATGATTGATGCTCTTGCTAAGAATTATGCCAGAGGAAATGAAAATGTTGGTGGATTTGAAATTGGAAATACATTTTTCCCAACAGATGATGAACTTCCATCTGAAAAATTAAAACTTACAATGGGATTTTATGATTTAGGAGATTTTTATTACTTAAAGGAATCCATTGAAAAGATTTTATGGTATCTTGGAATAAATGAACTTGAAGTTAAAAGAAAAGAAGTAAGCTTCTTACATCCCGGAAGAAGTGCTGAATTTATTTTAAAGGGAGAAAGCCTTGGAGTATTTGGAGAAGTTCATCCAAAAGTTCTTGAAAATTATGGCTTAAAGAAAAAAGCCTATGTTGCTGAACTTGATTTCGATAAAATTGTTGAAAACACAATTGACAATTACACTTACAAAGAACTTCCAAAGTATCCAACTATGAAGAGAGATTTTGCTTTTGTAATGGATAGAGATGTAGATTCAGTTGAACTTGAAAAGATTTCAAGAAAGTATGGCAAAGATCTCTTGGCATCTTTTAAAGTATTTGATATTTATGAAGGCGAAAATATAGAAGATGGAAAGAAGTCTGTGGCTTTTTCACTTGTATTTAGAGCAGCAGATAGAACTTTAGAAGACAGCGAAGTTACAGAAATTTGTGAAAAAATAGTTGCTGAGATTGAAAGTGAAATTAAAGCTAAATTAAGATCCTAAGGAGGCTATTATGTCCGATGCAAAAAGAATCGAAGTTACAATTGACGATATGAAATTTATTGTCATGGGAAGTGACAACGAAAAGTACATTAAGGACCTTGCAGCAGAGCTTGACGAAAAAATCAAAGAAACTGCGAGAAGTAATTACAAATTAAATCAAGTGCAGACTCTTGTGCTCTGTGCCTTAAATGTTTTAGATGATTTGGAAAAGATGAAGTCTGACAAGATGGATTTGGCAAATGTGGATGATGACAAGAGAGAAATCATCGAAAAAATGGAAGAAATTAAAGATTTAAAAAAACAACTTTTAATTTTTGAAGAAGAAAACAAAAAGGTTAATAAAAGTTTTAGAGAACTTCAACAGAAATCTCTTGATGTAGAGGACAGAAATAGAAAGATAAATAGAGATCTTCTTGAAAAAAACAAAGAAATAACAGATTTAAAAGAAGAGATAAAGAAACTTGAAGAAAATATTTCCGCATTAGAAGAAAAAAACAACAGTGCATCGAGAAGAATAATTGATTTAACAAGAGAATTGGAAAATCTTTATGAAGAAAAATAAATATGAATTACTAGCACCTGCTGGTGATATGGCTTGTCTCAAGGCAGCTGTATCGGCAGGTGCTAATGCTGTTTATTTGGGTTATGATGAATTTTCCGCAAGGGCAAAGGCAAAAAATTTTAACAAAGAAGAATTAATTGAAGCAATAAACTACGCTCATCTTAGAAACGTGAAAATTTATGTTACTTTTAACATTTTAATTGCAGATTTTGAAGTAAAAAGAGCTATGGAAAGCGTGAAGATGTTATACGAGATTGGTGTAGACGCGTTAATTTTACAAGATATTGGTATTGCAAGTGAAATACGCAAAAATTTTCCAGATTTTGAAGTTCACGCATCAACACAAATGGCTATAAACAACTTTTATGGTGCAAAATTTTTAAAGAACATGGGATTTTCAAGAGTTGTACTTGCTCGAGAAACTCCAATTTTTGAGCTTGAAAAAATAAAAACCTTAGACATAGATGTTGAAACTTTTATCCATGGAGCACTTTGCGTTTGTTATTCAGGCGAATGTTTAATGTCATCTATGATTGGCGGGAAATCTGGTAATCGCGGAGAATGTGCTCAGGCTTGCAGAAAATCCTATGAAATTTTAGATTTTAATGAAAATAAAATTGGCAAAAGACTTTATTATATTTCGCCAAAGGATCTAAACACGCTAGATGATGTTGCAAAAATTATAAAATCTGGTGGATATTCACTAAAAATCGAAGGTAGGATGAAAAATCCAGAGTATGTTTACACTGTTGTTTCATCATACAAAAAATCCTTGGAGGACAAGTTAACTTTAGAGGACAAAAAGGACACAGAACAAGTTTTTAATAGAGGATTTACCAAGGGACTTTTTAATGGCGACTTTGGAAATAATTTTATTTCATCAGATAGACCTGACAACAGAGGTGTGGAAGTTGGAAAAGTAATTGAGGTAACAAAAAATTTGGCAAAAGTTATTTTTGACGAAGACATTTACCAAGGGGACGGAATTGAATTTTCGTCAAGTGGTGGAAGATTTGGAATGAGATCTGCAAAATTTTATCCCGCTAAAATTCCTCATGAAATAAGTTTATTAAAAAAACCAATTTTAAATTCAAAAATAAATAGAACTTACTCAAAAAAATTATATGAAAAAGTCGACGAAAAAATTGAAAGTTTTGATTACAAAAGAAATTTAGATGTGAATTTAAAAATAAAAATTGGCGAAAAGCCAACTATTAAAGTTATCTCAGGAGATTACAGGGCATTTTATGAGCTAGATAAAATTGTTGAAATTGCAAAAAAATCTGGGCTTAATAGAGAAAGAGTAGTAGAAAATATTTCAAAGACTGGCGACAGCATTTTCAAAGTGAAAAACATTTCTATGGACTTAGACGAAAATGCTTTTCTTTCAATTTCTGCCATTAATGAACTTCGAAGAGAAGCAATTGGAATTTTGGAAAGTAAAGTTTTAAAAGATTCTGTGGATAGAGTTGAAGTAAAATGCAATTTAGAAAACAAAAAAATAGAAAATAAGGATAAAAAAAGTAAAATTAAAGTTTTCTTCAACAAGTTTAAGGATTTGGAAAAGTCTAATTTGAAAAATATTGACGAGATAATAATTAGAGCAAAAGATCTCAAAAAGTTTAGTGAAAAATATAATAGAGAAGTTTCAATATATCTCGATAAATTTTATTCTTACGACGAGCTTGAAAGTTTAAGAGAATATGTTTTAAAAAACGAGAATGTAAAGGGTATTTGGATAAATAATCTCTCTGAATACTATATCTTTAAGGACGACGACATAAAAATAAATGGAGATATTGGACTAAATGTATTTAACAAACTTTCATTAGACTTTTTTAAGAATTTGGGTTTTAATTCAATTACACTATCTCCAGAATTAAATAGTGGACAAATTCAAAAAATTATCATAAATTCAGATGCTGAGATAAATGTGATTTCCTACGGACGAGTGCCAGTTATGACGATGAAACACTGTCCCTTCTCAGTTATAAAAAATTGCGTTGATGAGAGAAATTGTCCAAGCTGTAAATTTAAAAATTATTTATTGAGGGACGAGAAATCAGTGGATTTTGAAGTATTAAGACAGAATACTTTTACAGAAATTTTTAATTCTTATCCAATTTTGTTAGATGGTTATGTAAAAAAACTCGTTGAAAACAATGTAAGTTTGCTCCTCTTGGCAGATGAATTTACAGATGAAGTAGTTGAACTTTATAAAAACTATGAAGAAGAAAATTTTAAAAGGATAAAAAAGGAACTAGAAGACAAGTACCGACAAGTAACTAAGGGACATATAAACAGGGGGATTGTCAGTGGATAATTCTTTTAATAAAGCATCAAAAACTTTGGAGTTTGACAAAGTTTTAGGTGAACTTAAAAAACTTGCTAGTGCAAGTATTACAAATGAATATATCGAAAGCGTGGAAATTTCCACGGATTTTAATGAGGTAAAGGAAAGGCTTAACGAAACTAACGAGGCTCTTAAATTAACTTTAGCAAAGGGAGAACCTCAGCTTTTTGGCATTGTAAACATAAAAGATATTATTAAGCGTGTTGAAATTGGTGGTGCTCTTTCTGCTGATGCACTTTTAAAAGTTTCTGACTTTTTAAGAGTGTCGAGGGGATTAAAGACTTATCTTAAGAAGGATTCCAATAGTGACGAAGAAATAAAGTTAAATTACATCGACAAATTAATCGAAGATTTATATACAGAGAAAAGTCTTGAAGATGAAATAAATTCAAAAATTATTTCTGAAGAAGAAATTGCCGACGATGCTTCTCGTGAATTGCTTAGAATTAGAAGAGGTATTGCAGCAAAAAAGGATTCTATAAAAAATAAATTAAATGGAATTTTAAGCTCCCACGCGGATTTTTTACAAGATGCTCTTGTTACTCTTCGCGATGGAAGATACGTTGTACCAGTAAAAATTGAGAATAAATCTAGAGTAAAAGGTCTGGTTCACGATATATCTGGCAGTGGTCAAACTGCATACATTGAACCAATGGCAGTTGTTGATGCAAACAATGAACTTAAAGAACTTTATGTAAAAGAAAATATTGAAATTGAAAAAATACTTAGAGAATTATCAGAATTAGTTGCAAAATCTGCTGAAGATATTAAATCTAATCAGGATAAATTGATTGAGTTAGATTTTATTTTTGCAAAGGCAAAACTTGCCATAAATTATCGGGCAAATATGCCAAAGATAAACAACGAAGGAAGAATTAATTTAGTAAGTGCTTACCATCCTTTCTTAGATAGGAAAACTGCAGTTCCTATTGACATAAATCTTGGGATTGATTTTTCTTCACTAATTATTACAGGACCTAACACTGGAGGTAAGACTGTAAGCTTAAAGACAGTTGGACTTCTTTCACTTATGACGCAGTATGGACTTCTAATTCCAGCAGAAGAATCCTCTGAAATTGCAGTTTTTGAAAAAGTTTTTGCAGATATTGGAGACGAACAGTCAATTGAGCAGTCGTTATCAACTTTTTCATCTCACATGGTAAACATTGTTTATATTTTAAAAAATGTGACGAGAAATTCTCTTGTCTTATTTGACGAATTAGGTGCAGGAACTGATCCAACAGAGGGTGCGGCACTTGCTAGGGCAATAATGGAATTTATGCTAGAGAAAAATATTAGATGTATCTCCACAACTCACTACAATCAATTAAAGGTCTATGCACTTACAACAAAGGGTGTTGCCAATGCGAGTATGGAGTTTGATGTTGATAGTCTTTCTCCAACTTATAGACTTTTAATCGGCGTTCCGGGCAAGTCTAATGCCTTTGAAATTTCACGAAGACTTGGACTTCCAGATGAAATTATAGATAAATCAAAAAAACTTTTAAGTTCAGAGAATATTGAATTTGAAAGCGTCTTGCAGTCAATTGACGAAGACAGAACTAAAATAAGAGAATATAAGGAAGAACTTGAGAGAGAAAGAACCGACTTAGAAAAGGAAAACAAAAGATTACAGTCTAAGATTAAAAGTTTAGAGGATCAAAAAGAAAAAATCTTGGAAAAATCTCGCGAAGAAGCAAAAAGATTGCTTCTAAATGCAAAAGAAAATGTAGATATAATTTTATCTGAAATAAATGAAGTTAGAGACAATATTAGTTCTGAAAACTCAAAGAGAATTCAAGAAGCACAAGATCTTTTGCGTGAAAGCTTAAAAAATTCTAGAAATAATTCTGAAATCGAAATAAAAAAAGCAGCCAACCCTATTAGAGAGATAAAAGTTGGCGATAAAGTTAGGACATCTCTCGGGAATATAGCCACAGTAGTTGAACTTCCTGATAACAAAGGAAATGTATTAGTTCAGTCTGGCATTATGAAAATGAAAATGCCTAAGGAAAGTTTAACGAGAATAGATGTGCAAGAAGATACTACTAAGCACAATACTAGAAAAATACTTAAAAACAAAGCATCAAATATTAGTAGTGAAATAGACATTAGAGGCAAAAATTTTGAAGACGCACGAGATATTGTCGATAAATATTTAGATGATGCCTATCTTTCTGGATTAAAATCAGTTAGAATAATTCATGGAAAGGGCACAGGTGTCCTTAGACAAAAGTTGCGAGGACATTTTAGAAATATAAAAACTGTCAAATCTTTTAAAGATGCAGAGTATAATGAAGGTGGCGACGGAGTCACTGTGGTAACATTAAAATAAGGAGTCAAGATGATAAATTTTAGAGAAGAAATAATAAAAATACTTGATGAAAAAGTTGAAAGTTTAGAGCCAAAGGAAATTGACAAAATGATAGAAGTGCCACCAAATTATGAACTTGGCGACTTTGCTTTCCCAGTTTTTAGTTTGGCAAAAATTTACAGAAAAAACCCTGCTGTGATTGCAGAAGAACTTGCAGCAGAAATTAATTCAAAATATTTTGAAAAGATTGAAAACAAAAATGCTTACTTAAACTTTTATATCAACAAAAGTATTTTAACTGAAGAAATTTTAAAGGAAAGTGTTGAAAAAAGGGAGGACTTTGGCAAGGAAAATTACGGAGAAAATAAAAATGTAGTTGTGGAATATTCATCTACAAATATTGCCAAGCCTTTTCACATCGGTCACATTAGATCTACTGTAATAGGCGATTCGCTAAAGAGAATTTATAAGTTCTTAGGGTTTAATACTATTGCTATAAATCACTTAGGCGATTATGGAACTCAATTTGGGATGTTAATTTACGCATACAAAACATGGGGAAGCAAGGAAGCAATTGAAAAGGATCCGATTAACGAACTTTTAAAATTATATGTAAAAGTAAATGCAGTTTGTGAAGAAGACCAAGAAGTTAAAGATGAATGTAGATATTGGTTTAAGGAACTTGAAAATGGAAACAAAGAAGCTGTAGAAATTTGGAAATGGTTTAAAGAAGTTTCCCTTAAAGAATTTAACAGAGTTTATGATATGCTCGACATTCAATTTGATTCTTACAATGGTGAATCCTTTTATTCAGACAAAATGCCTGCATTAATAGAAGAATTGCGAGAAAGAAATGTGCTTGAAGAATCAGAAGGTGCTGAAGTTATTAATTTAGATGAATTTAATCTACCACCAGCAATAGTTGTAAAAAGCGATGGAACAACAATTTATTTTACAAGAGATTTAGCAGCGGCAAAATATAGACACGAAAATTACAAACCTTACAAAAATATATATGTAGTTGGAAGTCAACAAAGTCTTCACTTCAAACAGCTTAAAGCCGCACTAAAAAAGGCAGGATTCGATTGGTATGAAGAGATAATTCACGTTCCTTTTGGAATGGTTTCACTTGAAGATGGAACACTTTCCACAAGGAGAGGTAAGGTAGTTTATCTTGAAGATGTTTTAAATAAAGCCACAGACAAAGTTCGTGAAATTTTAAATGATAGAGAAAAAGTACAAAATCAAAAAATGGAAAATAAAGAAGAACTTGCACAAGCGGTTGGAATAGGTGCAATTAAATTCCAAGAATTATTCAATGGAAGAATTAAAGATTACACATTTAATTGGGACAAAACTCTATCTTTTGAAGGTGAAACAGGCCCTTATGTACAATATGTTCACGCTAGGATTTGCTCATTATTAAAGAAGGGCAATTTCGACATAAATAATGAAATAGACGCAAATCTTCTAAGGGAAGAAAGTGAAATAAATATAATTAGAAGTCTTTACAATTTCACAAATATAGTAGAAGACGCCTGTGAAAAATGTGAACCTTACTTTATAACAAGATACACAGTTGAACTCGCAAAGAACTTCAACAAATTTTATAACCAGACACAAATTTTAGTTGATGATGAAAAATTAAAAAACACGAGACTTTTACTTTGCTACACAGTTAAAAATGTAATAGCAACAGGACTATATCTTCTTGGAATAAAAGCACCAGAAAAGATGTGATTAAATGAGTTTTTTTGAAGATTTAAAATTAGTTTACACAAAGGCAATTAAAGATACATTTGTAAAAATAAAAGCCTCGCCAATAATTTTAATACTTCCATTTATGTATGGAATTATTTATGGAATAGGATTCTTTTTAATTGGAAATTTACTAGCACAAGTTATTGGTGGACTAATGGGTTTTATAATTCCACTATTTACATCCTTGATTTTGTCGAGTTACTTTTCAATATTAAGTGATTTAATTTATTATAACAGAATAAGTTTTAGGAATTTTAAAAACACCTTTATGGCATACTTTGCATCAATTTACTCAATATATTTTATATTGATGATAATATCTTTTTTACTTCCAGCTTTTGGAGGTAACCAAGGCATTTATTTACTAATATCTGCTGCAATAGTTATTGCGATAAATCCAATAGCAGAGTCCATTTATATAAGTGGAGATTATTACACAAGCGCATACATTAATTCCTTTGAATTTATTAAAGAAAATTTAATACTTTGGATAATTCCATATTTAATATATTTAGTAATTCTTAACTTATTTGGATTTGATTTTTCGCTAATGATTACATCAAATAGCATAGTAGATATTCCTCTTGGAGAAAATCTTGTAAATGGAATTAATTATTTAAAACCATTAGATCCTTACAATTTAAAAATTCTACTTGCAAGTGTAATAACAGCAATTTATGCAGTATTTAGAGGCAATTTGTATAGAATTTTAAAGGGTTCAACTAGGAGAAAAAGGGCTTACATGGGAGAACTTTAATGGAAAATCTTTTTAGAGAAGAAATAAATAAAAAATTAAAAAATATAGTCTTTATAGAACTAAAAGAAGAATACCAACTGGGAGAATTAAAGCTTCCCGTTGGTTTCTCTTTACCCATAAAACTAGACTATATTATAGAAGGAATAAAGGATAAAGAATTAGAAGAAGAGATAAATTTAGAAAAAATTGTAGAAGCGATGATCTATCTCTTGGGAATTGATCCTGAATTTAAGTACAGCAAAAAATATAAAGAAATGTTAAAAGAATTAAATATGGATATAAAAAACTATGCAATGCACAAAGCATTTATAAATCAAGAGACAAACCCATTGGATTCTTACATCTTTTTAAAAGGTTGTGAAGAATTAATTGGAAAGGACACAGACATAATTTTTAAAGAAGGAAATATTTTAGAATCATTTTACAATAAAAACCAAGAAGAACCAGAAAAAAGTGAAAAACTAATAAATATAATCATAAAAAAGTATAATGAAGTTTTAAATTTAGATGAAAAATATAGCCTTGCTTATTATAGGCTTGCATACATCAATCTAGCACTACAAAAGTATATAAAAGCAAATATGTACTTTGAAAAGTTTATAAACTTGTCGGACAACGAAGAATTAAAAGACGAAGTTAGAAAAGAAATAGAAATAATTAGGGACTATGTAAACTTTGACTCTGCAAAAACCTACTTGTCCTATGGCGAATACAACAAAGCACTAAATTTATTAAATGACATTTCAGAAAATTTTAATAAAGACGAAAGCTTTTACTATGTAGTAGCAATAACGTTTTATAATTTAGGCGATTTTGAAAGAGCAGAAGAGTACGCAAGACTATCTATTGATAAAAAAATATTAGAAGAAAACACAAACTTATTATCAACACTTTATGCAATGAAAAATAAATTTGATGAAGCAATAGAAGTTTTAAAAATGGGACTCTTAGAAATAGAAAATAGTTATCCCCTAAATTATAATTTAGGGATAATATATTTAAACAAAAAAGAAAGCGAAAAGGGAATAGAATATCTAGAAAAAGCCAATAAATTAAAGCCAAACAAGGAGTTAGAAAAATTCATAAAAAATTTAAAAGAAGGTATTGACACTAAATAAAAACCAGTGTATACTATACAAGTTGTCTCGTGAGGCAACCTTCTTAAAAACAAAGTAAAATAATTTAAAAAATTGTAAATTTTGCTTGACAAAGATTTTTTAAGAAGTTATAATAAATAAGCTACTTCAAAAGGTAGCGAGAAACATGATAATTAAATAGTGTGAAGATAAAAAAGATTCAAAAAAGAATCAAGATTCGTAAAAGAATCACAAAGCAAACCAGAAATTCGTTTAGTTTAGATAAACAAATGA
>NZ_JALEOV010000092.1 GCF_022767005.1 Peptoniphilus sp.
AAAAAAGCTCACGAGAAAATCCCATGAACTTTAAAAAATTATTATTAACTTACTGAAATTCTTTTTTTGTGAAAATAATACACTCCAAAGAGAAATAATATAGTTTCTACTGCTAATAGCACTAAAAATCCTATGCCGTTAAAATTAACAAATACATCTCCATTATTCATAAATAATTCCATTTTTGTGAAGAAATCAAAGGTATCTAACAATTTAGTTGCAAATCCTTCTAATATTCCTAGAATTATAAATACTAGAACTGGACCGCCAAATCCAAATCTTCTTAGTTTCTTGCAACCTCCAAGACTTATTGAAAATACTATTCTCGCAATGCAATTAAATAGGAATATTATTGCTATGCCTGCTACTATTAATAAATTTTTTGTTCCAATTTCATTTATTGCACTTGATATTTCACTCCACGAAATTGAAACAGTGTCTGTGCCAGCTAATGTTATGAATACAAAAATTGCTCCAAGATACAAGGTATAAATTGCAAACATCACAAAGTAATATATAAATCTCGAAAATGTCTTTGCTGAAGGACTAATAGGTATTGATTCATAAAATAATGCACTGTCTCCAAAAAATATATTGTAGTCACCAACTATTACTGTTACTGCTGCTGCAAAATAGCCAAAGGATAAGGCCGTAATGCCAATAATAAGTGAACGCACTGCTAAATTGTAATTAACACTACTAAATAGTAATCCAAACACTATAAGTGCAAGGGGTAAAACTGGTATGAACCAATAGTTTTTAAAATGATTTTTTATTTGATGTCCTAATAATTTTCCCATTAAAATACCTCCGTAAAGTAATCTTCTATGCTCATATTTTTTTCACTTCTTATCTCGTCGACTCTTTTATTTATCATAATTTTGCCTTCGGATAAAAATAGCACTCTATCGAGAAGTGGCTCGATTTGATTTATTAAATGAGTTGACACAATTATTAAACTGTCTTCTTTAAAATTATTTAGTATAGTTTGGATAATCATCTTTCTAGCTGATGGGTCAACGCCAGAAATTGGCTCGTCCAAGAGAAATATTTCTGCATCTCTTGAAAGGCTAAGGGCAATTTGCATTTTCTCTCTCATTCCCTTGCTCATTTCCTTTACCTTTGACTTATTTGGCAACTTAAATTCTTCGTAAATTTTATAAAATTTATCCTCGTCAAAATCTTTGAAGAACAATTTGTAAGTATTTACAACCTCTTTTACTGAAAGTTTATCGCTTAATGCAAATTTGTCCGGTTGGTAAGACAAGATGTCTGCAGTTTTATAGGATATTTCTTCTCCGTCTATTAATACGCTTCCCTTATAAGTTTTTTCTAGTCCTGCAAGTATTCTAAGTAATGTAGATTTTCCAGTGCCATTTGGACCAACTAGCCCAACTATTTGCCCCTTATCTAACTCCAAGTTCAAGTCGTCAAGGACTTTGCTTTTGTAGTTCATAGTTAAATTTTTTATTTCTAATTTGCTCATGATTCCCTCCAATATTCATCTAAAAGTGTAAGTGATTTTTCCTTTGTCAAGTTGAGTTCTTCGGCAACTTCAATTAAGTCGTCGCAAGATCTATAAAAAGCTCCCCTTGCAATTTCTTCTATCAAACTTTCATCGTCAGTTATAAATCTTCCCGTAGTCCTATTTGATTTTGCTAGTCCTTCTCTTTCTAGGTCTTGAAGTGCTCTTTGCACTGTATTGGGATTTACGCCATAAGTTTTTGCTAAATTCCTTACAGTGTCCATCTTTTCTCCACTTTTCCACTGACCACTTGAAATTTTTAATTTAAAGTCTTCGAGAAGTTGTAGATAAATAGGTCTGTTGTTATCAAATTCCATAAAACCCTCCTTATATGTAGAGTTATTGATTTTACTTTAGTCTTGACTCCATTAAAATTCTTATTTTTAATCTTATAATTTTTAGTTTGCTTAAATCAAAGATAAATCTTAAACTGCATAATATTAAAATAATTTTTGTACTGTTGTATCAACTCCTTAATACAATAATCATTATATAATTCTCTTTTTAAAATTGCAATAGAAATTTTAAAAAAATAAAATTTTTTTATTTGTAATTTATTATTGTAATTTTCTGAATTTAACCACTTATAGTATACTTTAGCACAGTTTGCTTATCTAATACTTTTATGATAATATGTTAACATCCATTTATATAGGAGGTATTATTTTGGAACTATTTACAATTTTTTTAGTCATGTCGTTGGGTTATCTAATTGGCAGAATTAATTTTTTTGGAATTAAATTTGGAGCCTCTGCGATTTTGATTGTCGCATTATTCTTTGGACATTTTGGATTTGAAGTACCTGCTTTCTTATCTAAAATTGGTCTTGTTTTATTTTTAACGCCTATTGGTCTTATGGCTGGTCCTGATTTTGTAGAAAATATTAAGAAAAATGGAGTATCTTTTCTTTTAATATCATTTATAGCTGCAGTAGTAGGGGGACTTACTATTATAGCTGCTGTTAAGATATTTAAACTCCCTGTTTCTCTTTCCCTTGGATTAGCAACAGGAGCTCTTACTTCAACTTCTATGTTGGGAACAGTAAATGAATTAACAGATTCTATTTTACCAGGCGTTGGTTATGGTATTGCTTATGTTTTTGGAGTTGTTGGAGTTGTACTTTTCGTTCAAATTGTTCCTAAAATTTTAGGTGCAGATAGAGAAGTTGAAAATGCAAAACTTGAAATTCATAGTTCTAAATCTTCCAATAAGAAAATCGTCGATGTTTCTAAACTCATCACAATTGAAAAAAGTGGACTTTTCTCAGTTGCAATTGCAGCATTTCTTGGTATTTTAATTGGAATGATTAAAATTAAAGCTGGCTCTGCTAAAATTTCTCTTGGAAGTGGCGGAGGTTCTTTAATAGGTGGTCTTATTTTAGGACATATTGGAAATATTGGCAGAATTAATCTTCGTGCTAATAAGGGTATCTTATCTGCTATTCGTGATTTAGGACTTGCCTTTTTCCTTCTACCTTCCGGTTTAAAAGCTGGATCTGGATTTGTTGAAGTTGTAAGTCAGTATGGCATAAAACTATTCTTTGTTGGAGTTCTTATGACTCTTATTACTACAATCGTGTCATTTTTACTTTCATACAAAGTATTTAAACTTCCTTTGTTTGGAGCATTGGGAGCAACTACTGGAGCTATGACAAGTGCTCCATCTCTAGGGGCTCTTTTAACAGTTACAGAAGATGACAAAGTTTCTTCTTTCTATGCTGCAACTCAACCAACTGCAACAATTTTTCTGGTATTTTTACCACAAATAATTGCACTTTTAATTGGAATTGACTAAAAATAGTATAGCAAGCAAATATTTTATTGAACTCAAAAATTTTTGCAAGCAAAAACTCCTAAAGTTTTAAGCTCTAGGAGTTTTCTTTATTTTACTTCTTCTTTATTTTTTCTATTCTTTTTATTCTTTACCTTTTTTAGTCTAAAGAAATCTTCTCTTTCCTTTTCTGCCAAAGTATCTTCAATTTCTTTGATAATATGATTGTACTTAGGTATTTGAATTTTATCAAGGGCATTTGCCCTCTTGGCAGTCTTTTTTATTTCATTTGCAAGTCTAAAGACTGATGTTTCAATCTCTGCAAGCTCATAAATGACTGGCAGAATTTCTGAAATATTTATCTTAGCCCTGTCAAAGGCTGCATTAGATTGATGAATGGAATAATCTGCCTTAACTACTTTCTTTTCATATTTTATTTTTGGAAGTTCAAGTCCCATGACTGAACGAGAGATTACTTCGTATTCCTTTTCCAAGGGAGCAGATTCTCCCATGTCTTTCAATGAAAGTGCACCCATGGAAATAGTTGCCATTACAAGTTCAGAATAAGAATCTGCAAATTTTTCTTCTATCTCAGATTGAAGCTTCTTTGCATTTTTATTTAAGTCCATCATTTCTTTAATTAGAACAGTTCTTTTTTTGTCTAGAAGGTCGTAGCCCTTTTCTGCAAGGACAAGTGCATTTTTAGATGCGATTAAATTTGCCTTAGTTGGAGTGACTTTAATTGCCATTCTTATCACCTAAATATTTTTCTTTTAACTTAGGATCAATTCTATCAATCATTTCAGGTGGAAGGATCTTTAATAATTCCCAACCTAAATTTAGTGTTTCTTCTATATCTCTATTTTCATTTTGATCTTGTGTCAAAAATCTCTTTTCAAATTCATCTCCAAATTTTAAAACTAATTTTTCGTCATCGGAAATGTCATCTTCGCCAATGATTTGTGCAAGAGCTCTAGTTTCCTGTACCTTTGAATAAGATGCAAAAAGTTGTGAAGATAAATCTGGATGGTCTTCTCTAGTGTAGCCTTCGCCAATGCCATCCTTCATAAGTCTTGAAAGTGATGGAAGTACATCTATTGGTGGATAAACTCCCTTTGAGAACAAATCACGGCTTACTACAATTTGACCTTCTGTGATGTAACCTGTAAGGTCAGGGATTGGATGTGTAATATCGTCATTTGGCATTGTTAAAATCGGTATAAGTGTTACAGAACCCTTGGAGTCCTTAATCATACCTGCTCTTTCATAAAGTGCAGCAAGGTCAGAATACAAGTGTCCTGGATATCCCTTTCTTGAAGGCACTTCTTCTCTTGATGATGAAACTTCTCTCAATGCTTCTGCATAGGACGTGATGTCAGTCATTATTACAAGAACTTGCATATTCTTTTCAAAAGCTAAATATTCGGCAGCTGTAAGAGCACATTTTGGCGCAATTAGCCTTTCCATAATTGGATCATCTGCATAATTTATATACATTACTACCTTGTCAATTACTCCAGAGTTTTTAAAACTTTCTCTAAAGAAATCTGCTTCGTCGTGTTTTACGCCAATTGCTGCAAAGACAATGGCAAAGTTATTTTCTCCGCCTTCGTCGACAATTTTTGCTTGTCTAACTATTTGAGCAGCGACTTCGTTGTGTGGAAGTCCTGAACCAGAAAATATTGGCAACTTTTGACCTCTAATGAGGGTCATTAGCGCATCAATTGAAGATATACCTGTTTGGATAAAGTTCCTTGGATATTCTCTAGCTGATGGGTTAATTGGTCTACCATTTATGTTATATACGTCCTTGGAATAAATTGCACCGCCTTTGTCAATAGGCTTTGCCGTTCCATTAAATACTCTTCCTAATATTTCTTCTGAAAGTGGAATTTCAAAGGGATGTGCAGAAAATTCTACCTTAGTATTTTTTGTCGAAACACCTAAATTATTGCCAAAAACTTGTACAATTGCCTTGTCGTCGTCAATTTTTATAACTTGACCAATTTCTGAACTTTTGCCATCTTTTGACATTATTCTTACAACTTCACCATAACTAACTCTGTGAAGATTTGAAAGTTCTAGCAATGATCCTTCAATTTTATCAAGTGTTAAATATTCTTTTTTCATTCTACATCACCATAAGTTGCGCTAAGCTCTAAATAAAAATCGTTAATTTCATTGTTTAAGCTTACAAATTTCTTTAAATCTTCATTTTCTATATCGTATTTCATGTTAATTACTTTTCCGTAAATAACATCGTTTTTTATTACTGAAATTGGAATTTTTAGTTTTAAAGCTTCCTTGCCCTTTTCGTAAAGATTATCTATTGTCTTTAACATTTCAAATTGTTTTTCAAGTGGCACAAAGGTGTCAATTGGATTAAAGGCATTTTGTTGTAAAAATCCAACTTTTACAACACGACAAATTTCAAGTACGAGCCTTTCTTCGTCTGGAAGCACATCTTCTCCAACTAGCATTACAATTTCATTTAACTTTGCTTCTTTGTGAAGTAAATCTAAATATTTTATTCTAAGATCTGGCAAATCTCCATCAAGTCTCATGTCGTAGTAATTTTTTAGTAGTGGGATATAACCTGAATAGGAATTCATCCAATTGATTGCAGGATAGTGTCTTGAATAGGCAAGTTCTTTATCTAATGCCAAAAATACATTTACAAATCTCTTTGTATTTTCTGTAACTGGTTCAGAGAAATCTCCTCCAGCTGGCGAAACTGCACCAATAAGAGTTACAGAACCTTCATTGCCTGATAAAGTCTTTACATAACCAGCTCTTTCGTAGAAACCTGCAATTCTTGACGGAAGGTAAGCAGGGTAGCCTTCTTCTGCTGGCATTTCTTCAAGACGACCGGAAATTTCACGAAGTGCTTCTGCCCAACGAGATGTTGAGTCGCCCATTAATGCAACGTGGTATCCCATATCTCTAAAGTATTCAGCCATAGTTACGCCTGTATAAATTGACGCTTCACGAGCTGCAACTGGCATATTAGATGTGTTGGCAATAAGAATTGTCCTATCCATAAGAGCCTTGCCAGTGTTTGGGTCAATTAGCTTTGGAAAATCTTCCAAAACTTCTGTCATTTCGTTACCTCTTTCACCACATCCAATGTATATGATGATATCGGCATCGCAATATTTTGCAATTTGGTGTTGCGTCATAGTTTTTCCAGTACCAAATCCTCCTGGAATTGCAGTTGTACCTCCCTTGGCAATTGGGAAAAATACGTCAAAGACTCTTTGTCCAGTTACAAGTAATTTATCAATTGGAAGTCTTTCCTTAACAGGTCTAGGAATTCTAACAGGCCAGTTTTGGTACATCTTAACTTCATTAATCTTTCCTAATTCATCCTTTACCTTCAATAAAACTGTTTCAATATTGTACTTACCATTTTCGAGAATTTCTACAACTTCTCCATTTATTCCCGGTGGAATCATAACTTTGTGAGTTATGATATCAGTTTCTGGAACTTCTGCAAAAATTTGTCCTTGATGAACTTTGTCGTGTAGTGAAACTTTAAAGGTTACGTCCCAAAGTTTTTCTTCATCAAGGGAAATAAGTCCAATGCCTTCTGGCATAAAGGATCCGTGTTCTTTTTTTATAACTTCAAGTGGTCTTTCAATACCATCGAAAATTCCTCTAATCATTCCAGGTCCAAGTTTTACTGAAAGAGGCGCACCAGTGGAAATAATTTCTTCCTCTCTTTTTAGTCCTTCAGTTTCTTCGTAAACTTGAACTGTGCCAAGGTCGCCATCAATTGAAATAACTTCGCCAATTAATTTTTTTTCGCCAACAAGAACCATTTCTCTGATTTTATAATCAGCCATGTTCCTTCCAATTACTACGGGTCCGTCAACTGATTTAATTATTGCCTTTTCCAATGACTTCACCTCTTTCTTTTAATTTTTCGTGTAACATCGAGCCGATTTCATATCTCATATCCTCTAATTTATTTTTTAAAGACAAATTGATATTATAAGTTTGTTCTATATCAGAAATTATAAATCCGCCAATATGATATTCGAAAAGCTCGTCGATTTTTAGTTCAACGCCCTTTTCCTTTGCAATTTCCTTAAATTTTTTAATGAGTTTTTCATTTTCATTGTTTTTTACATAGAGATAAATGCTTTTTTCATCTATTTCTTCTAAAATATTTTTAAAATTTTCAGCCTCTATATTCACATATTCTTCTGTTTTTGTAAATTCTAAAAGTTTTTGTGAAAGTGTTTCAAGGAGTTCCTTTAATAGTTTTTCATCTTCTTCTAAGAATAAAACTCTCTTTTGCTCTTCAACAGAGGCAATGAGTTCATATCCTCTTCTATTTGCAAGAGTTACTCTTCTATCTATAAAAGCTTCTTCATCTTTTTTTAGAGATTCAATTTTTTCAGCTAAAATCTTTTCAGCCTTTTCTTTTTCTTCTCGAATTCTCTTTTCACACTCTTCCTTTTGCTTTAAAAAAACAATTTTGTTGAATATGGCAATTTTGTTTTCAAGTAAAATCATTTAATCACCTACAGCTTTCACACCGACAGCTTCTCTGACATATTTTAAAATAAAATCATCTTCCATTTTTCCGTCTAGATCAGGAATAGTTACCACTAGGGGAAGTTTCCCCGTAAGTTTAAATTCCAAGACTTCTTCCTTAATTTCTTTGAAAGAAGAGTATGTCAAAATAATTATTCCTATGTCTTCAGTCTTTGTATATGTTTTAAAATTTTTTAATAGTTCAAGTCTGTCATTACATTTAACAGACCTTACGCCTGCAAGGCGAAGGCCGTTAATAATATCTTCATTTGATGTTAAAAGAATTGATCTCATTATAGTCTTCCAAGAATCATAATTGAAATGATAAGACCATAAATAGCAATACCTTCTGCAAGTCCTAGGTAGATCATTGATTTACCAAGAATATTAGGATCTTCTGATACAGCTCCAATTGCTGCAGAACCTACATTTGATACAGCAACACCAGCACCAAGTGATGCAAGTCCAGTTGAAAGACCTGCTGCTAAAAATCCAAGTCCATTACCGCCTGTTGAAGCAGTTGCTGCAGATGCCATTTGTGGTACAAGAGATATTAATCCAAACACAAAAATTGGTGCAAAAACAAATAGGTTTAATTTCATAAAGGCACGTGCAAACTTTTTATTTGCATCTGTTCCCTTGTAAATAAAATAAAAACCTGAAACTACCATTGAAAAAACTGTCAAAACTGCGAAAATAATAATTTTTTCCATCTTTAAACTCCTCTTTAATAAATTCTATCGGCTTCAAAAAGTACGCCGTCACCACTATAATACTTGCTAAACATTTCGTAATACTCAAGTCTTAGAGATTGAATAAATACAATTAGACCTTCAAGTCCTAAAATCAAAATATTGCCAAAAATTAAAACTGCAATATTTCCTCCACTTGAACCAACCATTTCTCCAAGGGTTTTAAATGCCAAGAACAAACCAACATGGTTTATTGCAAAGGCACCAACTCTTATAAAGGAAATAATTGAACTCATAGTAGATAATAAAGCCTCTAGTAGTCCAAAGGAAGACTCAATATAATAATCTGAGGCAGAACCCTCTCCTTCTTTATTAAATAAAATTTTAAGAATAGGTCTTTTCAGTAGCATAATTATTAGACTTATAACTAATATTCCTAAAGAAATATTCATAGGAATAAGAGATTTTGCTCCCATTACATTCATTCCAATATTAATCATCGCTACAAAAATTAAAACTCCCAAAAAACCTTCTTTAGAGAAAAAGGCTTCGTCAGGTTTTCCACTTTTTAATCTATTGTAAATACCTATACCATAAGCTATGGCAAGTAGAATAATGCCAAAATATATTGCAATTACAAGAGTATCATTTATATTCTCAAAAGGTCTGAACCACATTGCTTGAATAATTTCTTCGCTTCCAAAAACTGATCCATACATCAAACCAAAAAACATTGAAGATGCACCCATTCTAAGAAGAAGTCCACCAAAATCTTTGTTTTTCTTTTTTAACATTAGTCCGGCAATTGCAAATACAGCCCCTTGACCCAAGTCGCCAAACATTGCTCCAAAAAGAATCATGTAGGTAATTCCAAAAATTACAGTTGGATCAAACTCGCCGTAATTTGGTGTCCCATACATATTTATTAGTAGCTCAAAGGGCTTGAAAAAATTTGCATTTTTTAATTTTGTCGGTGTCTTCATGTTTTCGCTTTTTGGATCGAAATACTTGACATCAATGTCCTTATATTTAGATAATTTATTTTCTAATTTGCTCTTATCAGAGTCCCCAATCCAACCTGAAAGATAAAAATACTTATTTGATTTAAGCATATATCTCTTAGCTCTTTCAATTCCTTCATAGCTAAGCATGTGAGCAAGAGTAGTCTTTAACTCCTCATTTCTGCTTTCCAAAAGATTTTTCTTATACTCTTCTATTTCAAAAATCTTTCTCTTTACATTTTCCTCTTCTTCTTCAAAGTTCTTATAAATTAAGTTTGCTGTTCCTTCTACGTTTTCTCCTAGAAGTTCAACTTCTGTAAAGTTTAAACTTTTTAATACCCTGTCGACGTCTTTTTCAGTTTCCTTTGGATATATTACAAGGAAAAGTTCACGGTTATCAACAGTTCCTGTGTGATAAATAATGGCAAGGATATTTCCATAGTTTTTCTTTAATCTTTGTCTAGCATCTTTGTCTAGGAAACCAAACCTTGAGTTGAAGTATTTTAAATCTGCAATATCTTTTAAATCAATATCAACATTTTTAAATAGTTCATAGTTTTCTTTTAAAGTATCAAGAATTTTTAAATTTTCCTTGGTCTTTTCGTACTCATTGATTTTGTCACTAATATTTTTGACAAAGGAATCAATGTCTTCATTTATATTTACCTTTTCAAAGTAAGACTCATCAATTTTGTCAAAACCTAAGAAATCCATAATTTCAGCAGCTTTCTTAGCTGTGGACTTATGAGATTCATCTTCTTCAATAGGCGAAATATAATTAAGCTCAAGATTTCTCTCTAAGTTTTCTTCATTGTCCAAACTAAAGGTGAATTTATTTTCTGCTATATTTGCTTCAGTAGACATAAACTGCATACATTTTAAATTCAAAATGTCTAGGACAACTGAATCCATATCATCAATATTGCCAATGATATTAGCGACCTTCATTTTTTCAACGGCCAATTTGTTCACTTCCCTCTCTATCAACAATCATATATTCTAACTTTTCATTTTTATTAAGACCAAATCTAGTACCTTCAAGAATTCTTTCTATGTTGGCAATTTCGTAATCTAAAAGAACCAAAAAACTCATAAACTTGCCTATACCATCGGTCATTCTAAAATTTTTCTTTACAATGGAATACATAGCCTTTTTAGCAGTTCTGCCAGTCACAATAACTCTTCCCTCTGCAAAAAGTACTCCATATTTCGAATTTCTTATTTCTTCTTCAAATTCACTTTCATCTAAGTAAGAAAGCTTAAGAAGCTTTTCTGAATTATAATTTCCACCAAAAATAGTAAAGTTAAAAATTTCTTCTGGGGAAATATTATAATATTTTTTTGCTCTATATATCCAAATAATATTAAGTAAATCAATTTTCACGCCAAAAATTTTCTTAAACTCTTCTACATCATCTTTAGAAAGAGATCTTATTGACTCAGTTAAATTTCTATAATAAAATTTTTCTAAATTCATCTCAATAGAAAAAAGAGCATCCTCGTCCTTAGATGACTTATAATTTTTTAGATACTCATAGTAATGCGTGCCCTTTAAATTTTCTATAAAAGATTCAAAAGTTTCGTCGTTAAAATTGATTTTTTTACCTGAAATTACAAGCTTATCCACCTTTGGTTCTTTGTTCATCCTCAAAGACCTCAAAATCTTGACGATCTTTTCAATGTTTATTCTCTCCAAGTATGCCTTCAAAAAATCAGCATACCTTAGTGGCAAAAATCCGCGAAGTTTTGTAATTTCGCTTCTTCTATACTCTTCTAAAAAGGCTTCAATTTCATAAATATCTGAAAAAGAATCTATATTAGGAAATTTTTTTTCTTTTAAATATGAAAGACAGAATCTAACATTATCACCTTCTGCCATTTTTTCAAAATCCTCATAAACTAAAAATTCTGAATATATTTTTGAAATTTTAGCATTTAAAGCCTTTAAACCGTCAAACATTTGATTTACTTCCAATCACCATGTCAAAGGCATTTTGAATGAGCTTATCAGAATTTTCATTATAAAATTCTTTAATTTCTTTTAAGTTCTTTTCGTTCTCTTTCTTTAAATCCTCAGCTTTTTTTTCAAAATCAGCTAAAATTTCATCACTTTTTTCTTTTCCAATAGCCTTTGACTTCTCTATTGATTCATTTTCAATATCAGTCAACTTTTCTCTCAATTCTTTTTTAATGCTTTCAATTTCTTTTTCAGTATTATCGACAAGTTCTCTAGTCTTTTTATCTATTGCTAAAATACTATCTATGCTTTCTTTCAAAAATATCACCACTCTTTTCATTTCCTTGTGCATTTCTCATTATATTACTTTAAAATTCTAATTCAAGGGATTTACTTTAGATTTGAAAATTTCACCAAAGTTTCACATTCCATATAATGAATAAGAATTTTATATAGTGAAAATTATTATTCATAACTCTTTCCCAATGATTTGAAAATAATTTTCTGCCAAAATATAATTTTTATTAAACTAAAACATTAAAACCTCATTAATCATAAATTTTTAAAATTCATCAATTAAAAAATTTATTTTATAGAAGATTTTAAACAAAAAATTCAAACAAAAAAGAATACCTCTTAAGAAGTATTCTTGGAATTCATTTTTTCATTTCTTTTACTGAACATGCACTGTGACATGAATCGCATCCACAACCGCAGCCATTTTTTTTATTCATTACCTTTTTTACTGCAAAGGCAATTACCAATATTATTACAATGGCAACTAAAATGTTAATTAGACTCATACTTTACCACCTTGTCATTTTTCTTTTCAATCTCTCCGTCTTGTAATTTTGATCTGTCCTTTCTAAACAAAAGATATACGTATACTAATAACACAAGTATTGCAATTCCTGTCATTATATTAAAAGATCCGCCTTCTAATAATCTTCCAAATTGATAAATCATAAAAGCAACTGTGTAAGAAAATGTAATTTGATAACCTATGGCAAATCTAAACCATTTTTTGTTGCCCATTTCTTCTCTTATTGCTCCCATTGCTGCAAAGCAAGGAACTGTAAGTTGATTGAAGAATACAAAGGCAAAAGCCGATGCAACTGAAAATTGTGAAGCTACAAGTGATATCATGTTGCTATCATCTGCTCCAACTTCTCCAATTCCTGCTAAAACTCCATAAGTTCCAACCACAACTTCTTTTGCGACAAGTCCTAAAATTGTGGCAACACTTGCAATCCAGTTTCCAAACCCAAGTGGTGCAAATACTGGTGCAATAGCTCTACCTATTGCTGCAAGAATTGAGTCCCCTCCATCTGATTCAAAGTCCACAAATTCCCCTGTAACTGATATACTTTTTAGTATCCAAATTACAACTGTTGCAAGAAGTATAACTGTTCCAGCTTTTACAACGAAGGCCTTGCACCTAAACCAAGTTGCCTTCAAAACATTATGAGCACTTGGCATGTGATATTCAGGAAGTTCCATTACGAAAGGAGCAGGATCTCCTGAAAAATATTTTGTCTTCTTTAAAATTATTCCTGATATTATTACAGCCAAAATTCCACCAAAGTACCATAGAGGTGCATACCACCAACTACCACCTAAAAAGGCTGCAAACATTGCAATTATATCTAGCTTTGCACCACATGGCATAAAAGATGCAGTCATAATAGTCATCCTTCTGTCATTATCTGACTCAATGGTTCTAGTTCCCATAATTGCAGGTACTGAACAACCAGTTCCCATTAAGATTGGAATGAAGGACTTTCCAGATAAGCCAAATTTTCTGAAAATTCTATCTAGAATAAAGGCAATTCTTGACATATAACCAATGTCTTCTAAGATTGCTATAAATAAAAATAATACGGCGATTACTGGTAAAAATCCTAATACTGCTCCAACTCCTCCTATGATTCCATCAACCAATAATGAAGTCAAGAAGTTTGATGTACCGGCATTTTCTAAAAATCCCCTAAAGTTTTCGCCAATGATTTCTCCAAAGAAAGTATCATTAACCCAATCAGTAACTGGTCCTCCAACATAATTTATTGCCAAAATATAAACTAGGGTAATTACTCCAACAAAAATTGGAATTGCCAAAAATCTATTTGTAACAATTCTGTCGATTTTGTCAGAAGTAGTCATTCCCTTTCTACCTTTTTTAACAGAATCTTTTGTAACTTCTGATACAAAATTATATCTTTCATCTGTGATTATGCCTTCGCCATCGTCGTCGTATTTCTCTTCAGCTTCTTCTATAATTTCGTCTAATCTTCTAATTTCTTTCCCATAGAGAGGAAATTCCTTTAATATTTTTTCGTCTTGTTCAAAAAACTTAACTGCAAGCCATCTCTTTGCGGGATTGTCTTTTATGACGCTAAAATTTTCAATTTCTTTAATATATTTTTCTATTTCACTGTCAAATTCATAACAACAAGTTGTTTTTGAATTAGCGGCTTCCTTTGCCGTCTCAATTAATTTTTCAATATTTTCATTTTTTAGTGCAGAAATCTCAACAATCTTACATCCAAAATTTTTTTCTAGCAACTTAATGTCAATGAAGTCATTGTTTTTTCTAACAACATCCATCATATTAAGTGCAATTACAACAGGAATGCCTAGTTCTACAAGTTGTGTAGCTAAAAATAAATTCCTTTCAATATTTGTCCCGTCAACAACGTCAATTATTACATCAGGTCTTTCATTTACAAGGTAATCTCTTGATACAACTTCTTCCAAAGTATAAGGAGAAAGAGAATAAATACCCGGCAAATCTGTAAAGTGTACGTCCTTATCTTTTTTATACTTACCAGTCTTTTTTTCAACGGTTACTCCAGGCCAGTTACCAACGTATTGGTTTGAACCAGTTAAACTGTTAAATAAAGTGGATTTACCACTATTGGGGTTTCCAGCAAGTGCAATAGTTATAGCCAATTAAATCTCCTCCTTTTCTATCTCTTCAATTGAAATTAACTCAGCATCTGCACGCCTTATGCTAAGTTCATAATTTCTAATATTAATTTGAACTGGGTCACCAAGAGGTGCCACCTTCCTTATGTAGATTTTCGAATTTTTTGTAATGCCCATGTCCATTATTCTTCTTTTTAAAGGGCCAGAGCCATTTATTTTTTTTACAGTATAGTACCTACCAACAACTGCATCTTTTAATGTTTGCAATCCTACATCTCCTCTACTAAAATCTTTTTCGCAATGTCTTTTCCAATTGCAACCCTTGCATCTTTAATAGAAACAATTAAATTGCCATCGTTCTCGTTTACAACTTTAATTATTGCCCCTTTAACAAATCCAAGATTCGCAAGGTGCGATTCAGTTACGTTGCTATTTTTTAAACTTTTGACTTTTAAAATTTTAAAATTTATATTTAAAGGCGCCATTATCAAACTAAGCATCTTAACACCAACTTACTTTTTATAATTTTCAATATTTGAATTTGATTATCAATTTCTTAATTAATTATAACATAGCTAATTGAAAAATAAAATCAATTTAAGCATATTTTTAATTTAATTTTATTAAGATTATTTTTTGAATTTTATTTTATAAGAAACTTTTTAATTTTTTATGTTTAATATTATTTAATAAAATTTTTGAATTTTCATTCTTTAAATTTTGGGTCTAATGTTCATTCATCATTTTTTAATTAATTTAAAATTTCTAAAATTTTTCACCAATAAAAAGTCTTAACTTTTAATTTCAAGAGTATAAAAAAGACAGCCCTTGATAATATCAAAGTAAGCTGTCTTAAAATTTTATTTTATTTCGCCATTTAATGTTCTATAACTAATCCATCCATTTCCAATATTGCACCAAGTTCTTCCATTGGCTCTCCTAGTGTCGTATACGTAAACAGAGTCGCCCTTGTAAAGAGTAAATTCAATTCCATAATCAAATCCCGGTCCACTTCTTACATTGGCTTTTCCTGCAGTTACAAATTGGTAAGTGTCGATTAAGCTTGATGCTTCCACTCTTTTCAATCTTGCAATTTGCGCTTCTAATTCATCAGCTCTAGCCTTTTCCTTTAAAGTTTCACTATTTTCTTCATCTTTTTTGTCGCTATTTTCCTTTTGTGAATTTACATCTTCAAGCATTTTTTTAAATTCGCCATTTTCAGGGTCAACTGCAATGTAAGAATTTAATCTATTAATTGCACTGCTAAAATTATTATTTCCCACTAATTGTGCAATTTCAGATCTAATTGCAGAATAATTCTTTTCAACAAGGGCATCTCTCTTTGACTTTAAATCTTCGTCATCACTTTCAAAATCCTTTAAAAAAGCAAGTGAAGCTTCGTAATCCCTTCCCTCAAATTTTTGATTGGCTTTATTTATTAAATCTTTGGATTCCATGCTCTTGTCTATTTTATTTATTTCATCTAAATATTTTTTATCTGAGGACTTTTCATAAAGTTGGCTGTATTTTTCTCTTGCCTCTTTATAATTTTTTGCTTCTAAATTCGCCTTTGCCGAATTTTCTAATTGCTTAAATTTATGTTTTCCAAATCCAAAATTAAATAAAAGAGAAAAAACAATAAGCCCAATTACCACAAAGGCAAAGATAATTCCCTTTTGTTTTAAGCCCATGGAATTGTCATTAAAGGAATTATTTTTTACAATTTTTTCTTCATCCTCGTAATCATAGTCAAAATCCCTCTCTACTTTTTGAGTTCTGGAAAAATCTAAATTTTCTCTCAAATCATGACCACATTCCATGCAAAATGAGGCGTCTTCTGCATTTTCTTTTCCACAATTTTTACATTTCATTTAAAACCCCCTAACTATTTTTATTTTTCTTAGAGATATCTATTTTTATTTTTTTTAGCTGATGGATAATTTCTTCGTCAAGGGCACTAACTTTTTCTTCCTTTAGTTTTTTTGCCACGTGAATAACTTTGTTTTTTGAGTTTTCAACTTCAGCTTCAAGTTCTCTTGCAGAAATTCTAGTGCCACCTCGAGACAAAATAATTTGCTGCTCCACATTGTCGCTTGTGGCAACACGCACATTAGTGAGCTTTCCTATCTCGTCAAGCTGTCTTTCGATGTAGTGATCCGCTGTCTCAAATTCTTTAGTAAAAATAATGTCTATCCCATCTCTGTGATAAGTCTTGCCGCCTGATTTTTTCACCAAATAAGCATCAAAAACAAGTATTATATGTTCCTTTGTGCTATGAGAAAATTCAATCATTGTGTCTATTAATTCATTTCTCGCATCTTCAAGAGAAATATTTTTTAATTTTATTAAATTTTGCCAGGAATTTATAATATTGTATCCATCTACAAAGAGATAATTTACATCTCTTTTGTACCTGTTCATGTGCCTTTTCATCTTTATTATCTAAACATTTCGTACATCACAATTGCCGCTGCAACTGATGCGTTGAGAGAATCAAAGTCAGAAAAATTTGGAATAGTGATGATTTTGTCAGAATTTTTCAAAACATTTTTGGAAACGCCCTTGCCTTCGTTTCCTATAACTATGGCAACTTTACCTGAGAAGTCGCATTGTCTTATGTCTTCACCTTCTAAGTCTGTTGCGTAAATCCAAAACCCTGCATCCTTTAATTTTTCTATCGCTTGAGAAATATTTGTAACTTTTGAGACATCTATGTCGTAAATTGCGCCAGCAGATGCCTTTACAACAGTGTCATTAACTGTGGATGCTCTTCTATTTGGAAAAATAATGGCATCTACTCCAAAAAAGTTTGAACTTCTTGCAATTGCACCAAAATTGTGTGGATCTTCAATTTTATCCAAGATGAAAATCTTCGCATTTTCTTTGCCTTTAAGTTTATTTATAAGTTCTTCAAGTTCAATGAATTCAAAATCACTTACTAAAGCCACAACTGCTTGGTGATTTTTTGTGCCAGCAAGTTCTTCCAATTTTTCATTATCACTTGTAACTGTGGGCACTTTTAAATCTCTTGCCATTCCAATAATTTTTTTTATGGAACCAGTGGCATTTTTCCCAATATAAATTTTTTCTACTTCTTCATTTTTTAAAGCCTCAATAACTGGACCTCTTCCATAAATATATTTCATTTTAAATTCTTAAACTTCTCTCTAATTTCTGTTGCTTTGCCACAAGTCATTTTGCCTTCTGGGCATGGACCTGTAACACAAGCTGGACCTTCGTCTTTAAATAAAAGCGGTGCAACTTCCTTTACTTCTCTTAACATTTCTGTGGCAAGCTCTCTTATTTCCCATTGAGCCCTTTCACAACATCTAACTGTAAAGAAGTGTTGAAGTGTTCTCACATTCATAGTTACAACAATTTTTGTCTCACAAGCATTTGGAAATACATATCTCGCATCTTCAATGGACATTTTTTCCACAGCTTTTTTTGCCTTTTCTTCATCCATTCCCTTTTCCATAAGAGGTTTTGCATTTTCATTTACGAGAATCTCTACTAATTTATCGTAATCTTCTTGGTCTCTTTTCATTGCTTCTATGAAAATCTTCTTTGCCTCTTCGTTTTTTTCAATTTGTGGTGGAATAATGTATTCAAAACTGTCTAGCTTTACATACCTTTGTGATTGTTGTGAATAGGATGCAATTCTGTGTCTTACAAGTTGATGAGTAAGTGTCCTAGAAACACCTTCAATTGCAAAGGTAAAGCTAACGTGTTCAAGTGGTGAAAGGTGAGAAAAAGACATAAGCCTATTTAAAAATTTTTCTGTAGATTCTTCTGTCAAATTTTCTGTAATTTCTTCAACGCCAACTCTTGAATAGCAAAGTTTTGCTGCAGCAGCAATGGTTTTATCTGGGTCCATTGTGTGTGAAATAATTTTTACCTTCATTTAGTCATCTCCTTAAATATTTCCCTGATTCTTTCGTATTTCTTTAAAAGATAGAGATAACCAAAGAGCGCCTCAACTCCTGTTGCTATCCTATAATCTATTGGGTCAGCATTTTTGGGAATTGTATGAGATTTAGCATTTCTTCCTCTTTTAAAGACTTTAAATTCTTCCTCTGTAAGTTTGTATTCTATATTTTTAAAAAGTTCTTTCTGTGATTTTGCACGAACAAATTTAATACTTTCTCTGTGAAGCTTATTTGGATTTTTGCGGGCATCGAGTATTTCACTTCTAACTAAAATTTCAAAACAAGCATCGCCAATATATGCAAGTGCAAGGGGGCTAAGCTCTCGAACTTCGCCCTCTGTATAATTTTTAACTTCTAAAAAACTTAAATTCTCTTCCAAGTTGTTCCACTTCTCGTATCTTCTATTTCAACGCCCATTTTCTTTAGTTTATCTCTAATTTCATCAGATTTGGCAAAATCTTTATTCTTTCTAGCTTCATTTCTTTCTTCAATTAGTTTTTCAATGTCCTCAGAAATTTCTTCTCTCTCGCCTTCCATAATTCCCAAAACTCTTGTAAGTTTCTTTAAAAGTTCTAAAGTTTTTTCTAGCATTTCCTTAGAATTATTTTCGTCAAGATTTAAGTTAATATCCTTTACTAAGTCGAAAATTGCAGTAATGGCATCAGCTGTGTTTAGATCATCATCCATGGCATTTTCAAACTTTTCAACGTGCTTGTCAAAGGATTTATATAATTTTTCTTCTTCTGCTGAAATTTTTTCTACACTTGATTTTTCTATTGCATCTTCAAGTTTATACTTTGCATTGTATAGCCTCTTGCTTGAATTTTTTGTTTGTTCCATAACTTCTCTTGAAAAATTAATTGGTGAACGATATTGAGTCGTCAAAAGGAAAAATCTCAAAACCTCAAGGTCAAATTCTTTTGCAACTTCTCTTACTGTAAAGAAATTGCCCTTAGATTTAGACATTTTTTCGTTGTCAACTGTAATCATTCCATTGTGTAGCCAATAATTTGCAAAAGGCACTCCATTGCAAGTTTCTGATTGTGCAATTTCATTTTCATGGTGTGGGAATTGTAAGTCTTCGCCACCAGTGTGGATGTCAATATTGTCGCCGATAAGATCCTTTGCCATTACTGAACATTCAATATGCCAACCAGGTCTACCTTCTCCCCAAGGTGCTTTCCAAAAAGGTTCCCCCTCTTTTTTGTTTTTCCAAAGTGCAAAGTCCATTGGATTTCTTTTGTTGTCGTTGATGTCAACTCTATGACCAGAAATTAAATCTTCAATATTTTTCTTTGAAAGCTTGCCATAATCCTTAGCATAGCTTATGTCAAAATAAACATCTCCATTGGATACATAGGCAGCTTTCTTGTCTATTAAAGTCTTAATAAAGGCAATAATTTCATTTATATGTTCTGTCGCCCTTGGATTTAGTGTTTCATAATCGTAAAGGTGAAGTCCATTTGCATCTTTTTTAAATTCTTTAATAAATCTCTCTGAAATGTCAGTTACTGTTACACCTTCATCATTTGCCCTGTTTATAATTTTATCGTCAATATCTGTAAAATTAACAACAAATTTTACCTTTAAACCTTTATACTCAAAATATCTTCTCAAAGTATCGAATACAACAAGGGGTCTAGCATTGCCAACGTGAATAAAGTTATATACTGTTGGCCCGCAATTGTATATTCCAACTTCGCCTTCTTTAATTGGCACAAAATCCTCTTTTTTTCTCGTTAAAGTATTGTATAATTTCATAAGTCCTCCTATAAAAAAACGCCTCAATCGAGACGATTATTTAAAAATACCTTCAAAAAATTTTTCGTAGTAATCCAATCCTATAAAAGTTTTGTCTTCAATCATTTTCTTTATCTTTGCTGGATCCGCAATATCAACAGCCATTACCTCTTCAGCTTGAAGAGTAATATCATCTAGGGAAATATTTTTGTGTACCAGATAAATATAAAAAATTGTGTTTTTATCTATGATGATCCTCTTTAAGCGAAGTTCATCAGAATCAATGTCAATTCCAAGTTCTTCCTTAAACTCTCTAATCATGCCTTCCTTTGGCGTCTCTCCTGAAATAACAGATCCACCTGCAGAGCAGTACCACATTCCAGCAAAAGATTTTTTCTCGAGGGCTCTCCTTTGAATTATAAAATTACCATCATCTCTTAAAATCCAGCCTTCAACAATAATATGATATTCGTTATTTTTTAACCGCTCGCCTTTTCTAATGACGCGTCTCTTCCATTTTCCCTTTTTATTATATACATCCCAATATTCCACGACAAAACTCCTTATGATTATTTTACACCATTTAGTAGTTTTTTAAAAGATGAAGAATGCTTTATTTAACCAAATCTTAGCTTTAAATAAAAATATTGTTAATTATTTTATATGCAAAATATCTATGCTTAGCCTTTACCTTTACAACATAAAGTAACAAAAAAGAAGTTGCCACATTTAGTTAGCAACTTCTTTTTGACTTATATTTCTTCTAAATATTTATTTAATAATTTGTAGGAAGCTTCTTCATCTACGGTACTAATTAGTCCAGCTGATGATAAAATATATCTTTTATCTAAATAATACTTTATCTTCCTATTGATTAGATATTTATCGTCTAAATCCTCTATTGCTGAGAGAATTTTTTTCGGCTCATTGGAATTAATGAGGGATCCACCAGTTCCGATAAACATTTCAGCCGGTCTTAAATCCTTCCCGTATTGTTCATAAATCGTCCTAGTAGGAGTTTTGACTTTTTTTATGTGACCAATATGTCTCATAAGTGAAGTGTGTGTAGCAATATAACATAGGACATTGTCAAAAAATAAATCTTCGTCATTATCTGGAATATAACTCGTGTGATTAAAACGATACTCTGTTTTTTCCTTTGCGTCCTTTATTCCAAAGGAAAGGAAAGGTTCTTCACCAACTGATTCATAAAGAGCAGTTGCTGAATATCTCATGCCCATATCGCCTTCCACAGTTCTCTTCTCAAAAGGTTCTTCAATTGGAGGTGAGATTACATTTTCTTCTCCATAATATGTTTTGCCAATTGAATGAATGTCTGTCGTTGCTCCTCCAATATCCACAGATAAAATAACTTTATCCAAATATTTCGCATAGACTGACATTGCCTTTTGAACTGCAACTGGAGTTGGCAAGAGTATTTCAAAATCTCTGCTGAGCAAATCAATTCCCTTAGCATGAGCAATTGTCTTTATAAAAAGGTCGCCAATTGTCTTTCTAAGAGGCCTATAATTTATTGTATTTGTAGTTGGCATTACATTTTCTGTGAAGTCACAAGGAACATTTCCCTTTTGGAAGATGTCCCTTATTTCTTCATGGGCGTCAATATTACCTGCCACTACAACTGGCGTATTAATACATCCCTTTGCAAGTTTTTTTGCATTGAAAATGATATTTTCTTTATTTCCGTGATCAGTGCCGCCACATAAAACTATAATATCAGCACCAGAATTTTTAATTTCATCTACATACTCGTCAGTGAGCTCGTAAGAGTATACCTTTAAAATTCTGGCACCACTAGATAATGATGCAAGCCTTGCAGCATCAGTGGTAAGATTTTTTGAAAATCCTATTGCTACAACTTTTAGTCCTCCAGATGCTGAAGAGCAACCTAATATTTTATCATACTTAACTTCAGTAACTTCACTTAATTTTTTAAAGGCATTGTTAAAACCTTCTCTGACATCAGTTTCTACAGTAGTGTAACTAGATGCACTCCCGAGAATTTCATTTTTATCAGTATCCACTAAATTAAGCTTAGTGTAAGTTGATCCAACATCGACTAAAAGATATTTCATGCTAATTTTTCATCTACAACTTTCATAATTTCAGCGTGGTTTTTTTCCACAACTTTTCTTGTATCAGCCATTTTTTCTTCTAATTCATGTCTGTAATCTTGATCCTTAAGTGAGTTTAAGTTGATGATTACATTTAAGAAAGCTCCGTGAACTGCAGCTTCAATATTTAATAAAGCTACTGCAACATCAGTGATTGCATTTGAATTTCCTTTTTCAGCTAATTCTCTAGCATAGTCATAAAGTTCTGTAACTTTAACCCCAAGTCCTAGAGGTACATCAATTGCATTTCTGTAACCTTCTTGAATTTTTTCAGATCTAGCTTTCTTTTCTTCTTCCGTTTCCTTTGGAAGCTTCATGGCGTCCATAACTCCGTTAAAAGAGTTAGCGTCTTTATCAATGCCACTTACAAATTCATCTTTATATTTTAATAATTCAGCTTGAATTTCTTCCATTCTATCAGAAACGTCAATATATTTTTTCTTCCCACTAGTTAAACCTGCAACCATTGCAAGAAGTGAAGCAGCCATTGATGCATTAAGTGCAGCAATAGAGCCACCTCCTGGTGCTGGTGAATTTGAAGCAGTCTCATCTGCGAATTCTACTATAGTTAAATCTTTAAGCATTTTTCCTCCTAGAATAATCCAGTGATAACTCCGTCATTATCTATATCCATTTTATTTGCAGCTGGTACCTTTGGAAGTCCAGGCATTACCATAATGTTAGATGTTTGAACAACTATAAATCCTGCTCCTGCTGAAACTCTTACATCTTGTATTTCTATATCAAAGTCAGTAGGTGCTCCCATTATGTTTTTATCATCTGTAAATGAGAATTGTGTCTTAGCTACACAAATAGGAAGTTTATCAAGTCCAAGTTCTTCAAGTTTTTTAACTTGTTTTTTAGCGGCAGTAGTAAATTTAGCTTGTCTACCTCTATAAATTTCTTTAACAATTGTATTTACTTTATCAACTATGCTGTCATTTTCATCGTAAATAGGTTTGAAATCAGCTTTTTCTTCGTCGATTAATTCAACAACTTGTTTAGCTAAATCTTCTGCTCCTTCTCCACCTTTTGCGAAACATTCGCAAAGTGAAATTCTAACTCCAAGTTCTTTACAAAGTTCTTCTAATTTTGCTATTTCAGCTTCTGTGTCATCAGCAAATTTGTTGATTGCAATAATAGCTGGTACGCCAAATTTTTTGACATTTTCAACA
The DNA here is from genome assembly GCF_022767005.1 of Peptoniphilus sp. Lineage (GTDB taxonomy): Bacteria > Bacillota > Clostridia > Tissierellales > Peptoniphilaceae > Peptoniphilus_A. The sequence continues at coordinate 23,392 of NZ_JALEOV010000092.1, forward strand.
TGACGTCTTAAATTAGCAAATCCCTTTTCAAGTGCTTCAATATTTTCAGTCTTTAGTTCTTTTTTGTCTACTCCTCCGTGCATTTTAAGAGCTTTAATTGTAGCTACTATAACTACTGCATCTGGAGAAAGGCCAGACATTCTACATTTTATGTCCATGAATTTTTCTGCACCAAGGTCAGCACCGAAACCTGCTTCTGTAACTGCGTAATCACTAGTGTTAAGTGCAAGTTTTGTAGCTAATATTGAGTTACATCCATGAGCAATATTTGCGAAAGGTCCACCATGAATAAAGGCAGGTGTATTTTCAAGGGTTTGAACTAGGTTTGGTTTTAATGCATCTTTAAGAAGCATTGCAACTGCTCCTTGGATTTCTAGATCTGCAACTGTAACAGGATCTCCATCAAGGTTGTATCCAATTATCATTCTTGCTATTCTATTTTTTAAGTCTTCAATGTTTTCTGAAAGACAAAGAACAGCCATTATTTCAGATGCAACAGTTATCATGAAGTGGTCTTCTCTAGGGAAACCATCAGCTTTCTTGCCGAGAGAAATAACTACATTTCTAAGAGATCTGTCGTTCATATCAAGAACTCTATTCCAAGTAATTTGTCTTGCATCAATTCTTAGAGCATTGCCTTGGTGAATGTGGTTATCAATGCAAGCTGAAATAAGGTTATTTGCAGCTGTCATTGCATGAAGATCTCCAGTAAAGTGCAAGTTAATATCTTCCATTGGAACTACTTGTGAATATCCGCCACCTGCAGCTCCACCTTTAACTCCAAATACTGGTCCAAGGGATGGTTCTCTAAGTGCTACTGCAGATTTTTTTCCAATTCTATTAAGGCCTTGAGTAAGTCCAATAGAAACTGTTGATTTACCTTCGCCAGCTGGTGTTGGGCTAATTGCGGAAACTAAAATTAGTTTTCCGTATTCATTTTCTTTATCAATTTTTTTGATAGCTTCCCAAGATATTTTTGCTTTATATTTTCCATATTGTTCTAAATCGTCTTTTTCAAGACCAATTTTAGCAGCAACTTCTTCAATAGGAAGCATTGTTGCTTCATCAGCTATTTGTATGTCTGTTTTAAATGCCATATATTTAATTACTCCTCAATTAATAATGTTTCAAGAACTTGTTCTTGTTTGAATCCTTCAATTTGCATATAGTAAGCTGCTGAATCAACTAGAGCTTGTAGTGGAAGAAGTCCAATAAGTTCAGTGTTGACAACAGTTACGCCGTATCTCTTAGCTTCTGATTTTACCATTTCAAGAGCTTGATAAATTGCAGTTTTTTCAAAGTTTACTAGGTTCATTGATACTTGAGTTTGACCTTTTTCTTCAAGTTCAAGTCCAATAGCCTTAACAAATCTAAGTCCTCCACCAATGTGACGAACAGTTTTTGCAATTTTATCAGCAATAGCTAAATCACTAGTGTTTAAGTTAACGTTGAATGCAACTAAATGGAATCTTGCTGCAACAGCAGTAGCTCCTGATTTTACATTCATTTCTTGAGGGCCAAAGTCTGGTTTCCATTCTTCTTCCTTAATTTTTTCGAAGAATCCTTCGTATTGTCCTTTTCTAACTTTTGCTAGATTTTTTCTTTCTGGAGTGGAAGCTGCATCTTCATATAGATAAACAGGAATTCCCATATCGCCAATTGCTTTACCAACTTTTTTAGCGTATTCAACACATTCTTCAGTAGTACATTCAGTTACAGGAACGAAAGGTACAACGTCAACAGCTCCCATTCTTGGGTGAGCTCCCTTGTGTTTTGACATATCAATAATTTCAGTAGCAACTTTTACAGATTCAATAACTGCATCTATAACTGCTTCTGGTTCTCCAATTACTTCAACAACTAGTCTATTGTGGTCAGCATCTGGTTGATAATCGATTAATTTAATATTTTCCTTTGCTCTAAAGCATTCTGTGATTTGTTCAACTTTCTTAAGGTCTCTACCTTCAGAATAGTTTGGAATACACATTACTCTTTTCAAATGATTTCCTCCTATATGTTATTTAAACTTTTTTCTTACCTTACATATTATATATGATGTTTCTTAATTATTAAAGTTCTACTACCTTTTCTACTTCTTCAAGAAGTTTTCCAGAATTAATTAATTCTTGAGCTTTTTCAAGTTCTTCGTAAATTTCAATCTTAGAATCTTCTTCGATAAATGCTACTTTATTTCTAATTACATCGTGAGCAACTTTTGTACCTTTACCAAGTTCAAATTTGTTATCTTCCATTTCCATTCTGAAGTCAAGAGCTTGAGCTGCTATCATAAGTTCAGTAGTTAAAATTCTTGCAGTATTTTTAACAACTTCTCTTGCTTTTCTTGAACCCCAATTACCCATAGAAACGAAATCTTCTTGGTTTTCACAAGATGTTATAGAGTCAACACTTGCTGGGTGAGATAGTGTTTTGTTTTCAGATGCTAATGCAGCTGCAGCGTATTGAGTAATCATAAATCCGGAATTAAGTCCTGGGTGTTTAACTAGGAATGAAGGCATTCCAGAAAGTGTAGTGTTAACCATTCTTTCAATTCTTCTTTCAGAAATATTGCCAAGTTCAGAAACTGCAATTGCTAAGAAGTCAAATGGTTGAGCCATTAATTCTCCATGGAAGTTACCACCAGAAATTACTTTGCCATCGTGAGTGATAATTGGGTTGTCTGTTGCAGAGTTAAGTTCAATTTCAACTTTTTCTTTAACATATTCAAGAGTATCTTTAGAAGCTCCGTGAACTTGTGGCATACATCTAAATGTATAAGCATCTTGAACTCTAAGTTCAGCAGTGTGAGTTACATAAGTTGAACCTTCAAGAATATTTCTTAAATTTTCAGCAGTCTTTAATGAACCAGCGTGTGGTCTAATTGTGTGAAGTTCTTCCCAGAATGCGTCGATAATTCCTCTTGAAGATTCACAAGACATTGCTCCTGCGATGTCAGCAATCTTAGAAAGTTGAAGTGCATCGTAAAGTGCAAGTGCTCCAGTTGCAGTAAGAACTGTAGTACCATTGATTAGTGCAAGACCTTCTTTTGCTGCAAGTGCAATTGGCTCAAGACCAGCTTTTTGCATAGCTTCTTTGCCTGGAAGAAGTTCTCCTTCATAATAAGCTTTGCCAAGTCCAAGCATTGGAAGAACCATGTGTGCAAGTGGTGCTAAGTCTCCAGATGCGCCAAGAGATCCTTTTTCAGGAATAAATGGAACAACATTTCTATTTAACATTTCAAGAAGTAATTCAATAGTAGAAAGTCTAATACCTGAAACTCCCTTTAACAATGAGTTAATTCTAATAAGCATAACTGCTCTTACTTCGTCTTCAGGAAGTGGATTGCCAAATCCAGAAGCATGAGTTCTAATAATATTTTCTTGAAGTTGAGCTGAATCTTCTTTAGAAATACTTACTCTTGAAAGAGAACCAAATCCTGTGTTGATTCCATATACTACTCTTTCTTCTTCTACAATTTCTTCTACGTATCTTCTTGATTTTTCTACATCAGCGATTGCTCTTTCGTCGATTTCAGCCTTTACGTGATTTCTTGTTACGGCTACTAATTGTTCTAGGTCTAGATCATTACCTGTTAATACTACTTTGTTCATAATTGTACTCCCTTTCTTTTAATTGATTACATTTTACTTACTAATTCAAAAGAAAATATAAAGATGAAGATTATGTCATCCTTTGAAAAGCAGTTACTATAAAAACTTTCTTGCATAAGCAAACTTTATATATTTGCAAATGTTTTCTACCATGATTCTATTCCAAATATAAATTATTGTCAATAACTTTATCTGAAATTAAACTCTTTCACTTAAAAAAATACAATTTTTTATCTCTTTTTTTTAGTAATATGTTCCTCTGATTTCTCGCTTGAAACAATACTCAATCAATATTTATAATGAATATTTACATTTTAAAAAATAATTTAAAAAAATCTAAGATGTTCTAACATTATTTATTTTTATCTATGAATGTTGCTGTTTTAATTTCCAGGAAATTATTTCAATAAAAAATGACCTCCTAAGTTGGTTTTTTAGGTCCAACCTTTGGAGGCCATTCAAATTTTTAAAGCACCTTTGCTAAAAAATTTTGAGTTCTTTCATTTTTTGGATTGCCAAAAACTTCTTCTGGACTTCCTTCTTCGACAATGTAACCATCGTCCATGAATAAAATTCTATCGCCGACTTCTCTCGCAAATCCCATTTCGTGAGTTACAACTACCATGGTCATCCCTTTTTTTGCAAGGTCTTTCATTATGTCAAGCACTTCTCCTACCATTTCTGGATCAAGAGCAGATGTAGGTTCGTCAAAAAGCATTACTTTTGGATTCATGGCAAGTGCTCTTGCAATTGCAATTCTTTGTTTTTGTCCTCCAGATAAAGATTTTGGGTAAGAATCTCTTTTATCTGGAAGTCCAACACTTTCTAAGAGTTCCATTGCCTTTTTTTCTGCTTCCTCTTTTTCAATTTTCTTTACGAGAGTTGGTGCAAGAGTTATGTTGTCAATTATGTTTAAATTGTTGAATAAATTAAAGGATTGGAATACCATTCCCATTTCTTCACGAACTTTATTTATATCAATATTCTTTGAAGTGATTTCTTCATCGTCAACAAAAATTTTGCCACTTGTCGGCTCTTCTAAAAGATTTAAACATCTAAGAAAAGTTGATTTGCCTGAACCTGATGGTCCTATCACAACTACTACTTCTCCATCTTCTATTACTTGATTTATTCCCTTTAGGACTTCAAGTTTTCCAAAGGATTTAGTCAAATTTTCTACCTTAATCATTTGCAAGTCTCCTTTCCAAAAGTCCCATTGCTTTAGACAAGCTAAAGGTCATTATAAAGTAAATGCAAGCTGCAAATATAAAAGGTCTTACAAGTTCAAACGTAGCTGAAGATATGCTCTTCCCTGCGTACATCAATTCTCCAACTCCAACTGTGTAAGTTATTGAAGACTCCTTAATAAGCGTTATGAATTCATTTACGAGTGCAGGCAATATATTTTTTATTGCTTGTGGCATTATTACTTTTATCATCGCTTGTTTTTTATTTAGTCCAAGTGATCTTGCCGCTTCCATTTGTCCAGAGTCAACTGAAGATATACCAGATCTTATAATTTCTGCAACATAGGCAGCTGAGTTTAAACTTATTGATAATGAACATAAAAACATCGGTGCAGTTAAAAGTGTAAATTGTTCTGGTATTATTTTTTTTAGTCCAAAATATACAATCATAATTTGCACTAACATTGGCGTTCCTCTTACGATTTCTATATAGATACTCGAAAGTATATTTAATATTTTTATTTTTGATATCTTCATTAGTGCAAGTATTATTCCAATGGTAAAACCTAAGAGAACTCCAATTATTGAAAGTTCAATTGTGGTTACTGCTCCATTTAAATAGGTAGGAAGATATCTACTTGCGAAAGCAAATTGTTTTGCTATAATTCCCATATTATCCCTTTCCATTTTAAAATTAAAAATTCCCCACAAAATGCAGGGAATATTTAATTACTATTTAATAGCTTCTTTGTTAGATAGTTCAATATACTCATCAAACCATTTTTCCATTTGGCCTAAATCTTTTAATCCTTTAATAACTTCGTTAACAGCTTTCGTTAAATCGTCATTGCCCTTTTTTACAGCTACTGCAAATCCACTTTCATCTGGAATTCCTAAATTATCTATAATAACAAGTCCATCTGTTATTGAAGCAAATTGTTTTGCTGGAAGTTCAGATAAGAAAGCTGCATCAATTGATTTGTTTTTAAGTTGTTCAATGATTACATTGTTTAAATCGAATCCCTTGCAGTTGTCTCCAAACTTTTCTGTCGCAAATTTTTGTTGAAGTGAACCAAGCTGTGTGCCAATAATTTTTCCATTTAAATCATCAAAAGTTTTAAATTTATCTTTGTTTTCTTCTGTTACTAGTAAAACTTGTTTACCCTTTGAGTATTCGTCAGAAAAGTCAACTTGTTTCTTTCTTTCGTCATCTGCGCCCATTCCTGCAAGAACCATGTCCACATCTCCAGCTTTAAGAGAACCAAGAAGTCCTTCGAAAGCCATATTTTTTACTTCAAGCTTAACGCCAAGCGAATCAGCAATTGCTTGTGCAAGTGCAATATCCACACCTTGATATTTTTCTGAACCATCTTGGAAAGATGTCCATTCCATTGGTGGAAAATCTGCTGAAGTTCCAAGAACTATTTTGCCCTTTTCTTTAATGGCATCAATTGTAGGTCCAGTAGTTGCCACTTCAACTTTTATCTTTTCCTTTGTTTCTGACTTTTTTTCTTCTTTTTTTCCACATCCAAATAAAAATAAAACTGTCATTGCTATAATTGCAATATTAAAAATTTTCTTTTTCATAAGTCCTCCGATTTTTTATAAATAGTTCTTTAAAGCTCTCGCTTTGATTTTAAAAAACATTATAACTCAAAAACAATTCATTTTCAATTGTTTTCATTACTTTATTTAATTAAAATTCTAAAAGATCCTGTGCTGGAATATTTTCTATTGATTGAACTGGATTTTCTTCTATAGTTTTTTTCTCTTCTTTAGGTTTTTGTTCTGTCGGTGGATTTATTACTTCTTTTTTAACTCTTGAATATTGATAAACTCCCCAACTTTCAAGCTCATTATCTGTTCCTATCCAAACTGGTGCACCTATATACATATTTGGAAACACATAGTTTTCTACATCGTAGTTAAACATTCTTATGCATCCATTGGAATAATAACCGCCAATTTGATTAGGTTTAATATTTCCATGAATTCCATATCCACTTGCTCCAGGAATACTTAAACCCATCCACCTTTCTCCTAAAGGATTGTTAGGGTCATCCGCTTTTGCAGGTTGGTATTTTCCATTCATTCCACCCCACGCTGGATTTTTATGCATATTTTGAATTTTCCCCTTAGCTGATGGTGTCGGCGTGGCATTTGTTCCTAAAGTTACAGGATATTTTCCAATGGACTTATCGCCATTATACATTGTGAGAATTCTCCTAGATTTATTTATTACAATCCACTTACCCTTAGTTGGTGGATTGGCAATCATGTCGTAAGCTTCATAATTTTCAGTGTATAAAGCCTTATTAGTCTTTTCATTAATTGCACCAGTCACTGGTAAGTTCATGCTAGCTTGCCATCTTTTTAATTCATCTCTTTTTTCCACGCCACTTTTATCCATAAAATTATTTTGTCTAACAAAGCCCTTCGCAAATACAAAATTTGGCAATAAACTTGCAGCTAAAATAAAAATTCCAATTTTTTTAATTTTATTCAAATTAACCCTCCAATTTGCCCTTTAAAAATTCTCCAGTATATGAATTTTTACATTTTATAATCTCTTCAGGTGTTCCAGTAAATATAACCTCTCCTCCACCTTCTCCGCCTTCAGGTCCAAGATCTATAATGTAGTCAGCGCATTTAATTACATCTAAATTATGTTCAATTGTAATTACAGTGTTACCTCTGTCTACAAGTTCCTCTAAAACTTTTATAAGTTTATTTATATCTTCAGAGTGAAGACCAGTTGTTGGCTCATCTAGAATGTAAAGAGTTCTTCCCGTAGCTCTCTTAGAGAGCTCTGTTGCAAGTTTAATTCTTTGTGCCTCTCCACCTGATAAAAGTGTAGAACTTTGTCCAAGCTTAATATAAGATAATCCTACATCTCTTAGAGTTTCCAGTTTTCGCAACACTCTCTCGTGATTTTGAAAATAGTCAATGGCTTCTTCTACTGTCATATCAAGCACATCGTAAATATTTTTGCCCTTGTACTTAACTTCAAGAGTTTCACGATTGTATCTCTTTCCATGACAAACTTCACATGGAACATATACGTCAGATAAAAAGTGCATTTCAACTTTTAATATTCCGTCACCTTTACAAGCTTCACATCTTCCACCCTTTACATTAAAGGAAAATCTTCCTTTTTTGTATCCACGCATCTTTGCTTCATTAGTGTTTGCAAAAATATCTCTTATTATATCAAAGGCACCCGTGTATGTGGCAGGATTTGATCTCGGCGTTCTTCCTATTGGAGATTGGTCGATGTCTACAATTTTGTCAATATTCTCCAATCCCTCAATTCTTTCGTGTTTTCCCGGTTTTATTCTCGATTTATTTATTTTTTGTGCAAGACTTTTATACAAAATTTCATTTACAAGTGAGGACTTGCCTGACCCAGAAACTCCAGTTACGCAAATAAATTCGCCAAGAGGAAATTCCACGTCAATATTTTTTAAATTATTTTCACGCGCACCAATTACCTTTATTGTTTTGCCATTGGACTTTCTTCTCACTTTTGGAACTTCAATTTTCCTTCTACCACTTAAATAGGCTCCAGTAATTGATTCCTCCACTTTCATAATTTCTTCAGCTGTCCCTTGTGCAACTATTCTTCCACCATTTACTCCTGCAAGTGGTCCAATATCCACAATTTCATCGGCAGCAAACATTGTGTCTTCATCGTGCTCTACAACTATTAAAGTATTTCCTATATCCGTCAAATTTCTCAGTGATTTCAAAAGTTTTGCATTATCCCTTTGATGAAGACCTATGCTTGGCTCGTCAAGCACGTAAATAACTCCTACGAGTTGTGAACCAATTTGTGTTGCTAGCCTAATTCTTTGAGCTTCTCCTCCAGAAAGAGTTCCTGCCATTCGTGAAAGTGATAAATATTCAAGACCAACATTTATCAAAAATTCAAGTCGTGATTTTATCTCCTTCAATAATTCTTCGGCAATAATCATTTCGTTTTTTGTGAGTTTTATATTTTCGAAAAATTGCAATGCTTTGTCAATAGAAAGTTCTGTAAGTTCAAAAATATTTAATCCTCCAACTTTTATGGCAAGAGAAGAAGCTTTAAGTCTTGTTCCATGGCATTTTGGACAAGGCACTTCTTCAAAAAATTCATCTATTCTATCGAGCATTTTTTCCGAACTTGACTCCGTATATCTCCTCTTTAAATTTTTTAAAATTCCTTCAAAACCTCCAGAGTATTTTTTTTCTCCCGAAAAAAATGAATTAAAAGAAAAGCTCAATTTACCACTATAACCATTAAATATTGCATCTAAAAATTCTTCTGGTGCATTTTTTATTGGTTCCTTCGTTGAAAATTTAAACTTCTTTGCAATTCCAGAAATTATTTCATAATAATAAGTTCCCTTGGAGTTTGAATAACAAGCAATGGCTCCTTCATCTATTGAAAGCTCCTTGTTTGGAATTACTAAATCCCTTGAAACTTCCTTAGAAAATCCAAGTCCTTTACACTCGTCACAAGCACCAAGAGGCGAGTTAAAGGAAAAGGACCTTGGAGTAACTTCTTCTATTATAATATTGCAGTGAGGGCAGGCAAATTTTGTCGAGAAAATTAAATCTTCCCCACCAATTACATTTATTTTTGCAATGCCGTCGCTTAAATTTGTTGCAATTTCAAGTGAATCTGCAAGCCTAGACTCGATTTTTTCTTTTACAATTATTCTGTCGACAACAATATCTATGTCATGGTTTTTATTTTTATCCAATTCAAATTCTTCAGAAATATCCTGCATTTCCCCATCGACAATTACTCTTAAAAAGCCTTCTTTTTTTATCTTTTCAAAAACCTTTTTATGTTGTCCCTTTCTATGCCTTACAACTGGTGAAAGGATTTGAATTTTAGTTCTTTCATTTAATTTCATAATTTCGTCGACCATTTGGTCAATTGTGTAGGAAGAAATCTCCCTGCCACATTCAGGACAGTAGGCATGTCCTACTCTTGCATAGAGCAATCTTAGGTAATCGTAAATTTCTGTAACTGTTCCCACAGTCGACCTTGGATTTTTTGATGTAGTCTTTTGGTCAATGGAAATTGACGGACTCATTCCCTCTATATAGTCCACTTCTGGTTTATCCATTTGTCCCAAAAATTGTCTTGCATAGGAAGACAATGACTCAACATATCTCCTCTGACCTTCGGCATAGATTGTGTCAAAGGCAAGTGATGACTTCCCTGAGCCAGAAAGTCCAGTGAAAACTACAAACTTATTTCTTGGGATCTTTAAATCAACATTTTTTAAATTGTTGACTCTCGCTCCCTTTACTATTATTTCATCTTTCAATATAACACCTCATTAAAGAAGGGCAGTCTTTTTC
>NZ_JALEOV010000098.1 GCF_022767005.1 Peptoniphilus sp.
ATTGAAAGACAAGGCGGAAAAGTTTACGCTCTAGCTGAATGGGACAAAAAAGAAGGAAATTACGCTTTATACAATGAAAATGGATTAGACTTTAAGAAACTTCTTGAATATAAGGATGAACATCACACATTAATTGGTTATCCAGATGCAAAACAAATTTCTTCTGATGATTTCTGGACTGGCGAATGGGATATCTTAATTCCAGCTGCTCTTGAAAATGTAATTACTGGCGATGTTGCTCAAAAACTTAATGTTAAATTAGTTTGTGAAGCTGCTAACGGTCCTACTACTCCAGAAGGAGATAAAGTTCTTTTAGAAAGAGGAATACCTCTAATTCCAGATATTTTAACTAACTCTGGTGGAGTTCTTGTTTCTTACTATGAATGGGTTCAAAACCAATACGGAATGTACTGGACTGAAGCTGAAGTTGAAGAAAAACAAGAAGCTGATATGATGAAAGCTATTAAAGGCGTATTCGGAGTTTGTGATGAATATGATGTAGTTCCTAGAGAAGGAGTTTACATGTACGCTATTAAATCTATCGACAAAGCTATGAAACTTAGAGGATGGTATTAATCCAAACAGTTAAATAAATTACTAAAAGCCGCAACTTTTGTTGCGGTTTTTTATATCTATTTTAAGTATTGAGAGACTAGTTTATTTGAATTTTTCGCATAACCTAAAATATTGCATGCACTATTATGGCATACAATATTTTTAGGTTTATAAAGTTTTACAAAGGCATAATATTATCTCTAAAAGTTTAAATTTTTTCTCGTGGTGTATAAGTTGTGTGAAGTAAATCATGAGCTCTTTCACCATAAGGTTTTCCAAGATAATTTTCGTATATTTCCTTTATCATTGGATTTTCATGAGCTTTTCTAATTTTTTTATTTTTGTCAATCTCATAAAGGGCTCTTTGTCTTTTCAAAAGAATTTCCTCATGACCGTGGTGATAAGGCTGGCCTCCGCCACCAATGCATCCACCGGGACAAGCCATAATTTCTATGGCGTCAAAGTTATAGGTCTTATTTTTTATTCCATCCAACAATTTTCTCGCATTGCCAAGCCCATGAGCTATGCCAATTTTTAGATTCAAGTCGTGAATTTTTACTTGGGCACACCTTATGCCTTTAAGACCTCTTAGCTCGTCAAATTCAATTTTTTCTAGGCTCTCACCGGTTATCCATTCGCTTGCAGTTCTAATAGCAGCTTCAATTACTCCACCAGTTGTACCAAAAATTGTTCCCGCTCCAGAAGATTCGCCCATTAATTCATCAAAATTATCTTCCTCAAGACCGTTAAAGTCAATTCCATAAAGTTTTATCATTCTGCCAAGTTCTCTAGTTGAAAGGACGTAATCCACGTCGCGAATATCTTTAGTACCAAGCTCAGATCTTGCTGCTTCAGCTTTTTTTGCAGTGCATGGCATTACTGAAACCATTACGATGTCTTTTGCAGGTATGCCAATTTTCTTTGCGTAATAAGTTTTTACCATGGAACCCATCATAATTTGTGGAGATTTACAACTTGATGGAATGTCTAACATATCGGGATAGTTCATCTCAATAAATCTAACCCAGGCAGGACAGCATGAAGTTAAAATTGGAAGAGTCTTGTTATTTGTAATTCTATCGACAAGTTCGCTTGCTTCTTCCATAACTGTTAAGTCTGCAGAAAAATCTGTATCAAAGACTACATTAAAGCCAAGTTTTCTAAGTGCTGTTACAAGTTTACCTGTCGTTACTTCGCCAGGTTCCATATTAAAGAGTTCTCCTATGGCAACTCTAATTGATGGAGCAACTTGTACTACCACATGTTTTTTTGGATTTTTTATGGCATCAAAAACTTTTGTTGTAGCGTCAATTTCTACAATTGCGCCAGTTGGGCATACTGCCGCACATTGACCGCAGAAGGTACAGGAACTTTCTGCAAGGGGAATGTTAAAGGCAGGTGCAACTATGGCATCAAATCCACGATTAAGACCACTAAGCGTACCTACGGTTTGTACTTCGTTACACATTGTCTCACATCGCCTACACATTACGCATTTATTTGGATTTCTATAAATTGAATTTGAAGATGAATCCACTTTGTGTTGCATTCTTTCGCCTTTGTAGGCTATTTTTCTTATTCCCATTTTTTCTGCCAATGCTTGAAGCTCGCAGTTTAAATTTTTAGGACATACTAGACAGTCCTTTGGATGATTTGAAAGTAAAAGCTCTAAATTAATTTTTCGTGCTTCAACTGCTTTAGGAGTGTCAGTATTTACTACCATGCCTTCGGTTATTTCTTCAGAACAAGCTGTGCAAAGTTTTGGTCTTCCAACAACTTCTACCATACAAATTCTACAACTTGAAGGTTTGTTTTCGTAATTAAAGTTGGGAAGCTTCATATGGCAAAGCGTAGGAATATCTATGTCAATTTCTTTTGCTGCTTCTAGGATTGTGGTACCTTCTTTAACTTTTAATTTTTTATCATTAATAACACAATTTATCATAATTCACCTCTATTTAGGTTCTGCAATTGCACCAACAGGACACACTTTAAAGCAAGTCCCACAAGTGATGCACTTGTTTTCGTTTATTTCGTGTTTTTCCTTAGGCTTTCCACTTATGCACTTAACGGGGCATTCTTTTGCACATCTATGACAGCCAATACACTTTTCTTTATTTATTTTGTACGCTTTTTTAACTTCATGTCTTGCATACTTTAGGTATTCATCGCGAAAGTATTTCATAGTTGATAAAATTGGATTAGGAGCAGTTTGACCAAGTCCGCAAGCAGCCGAATTAATTATATTGTGACATAGGTCGTCTATTTTTTGCAAATCTTCTTCAGATCCTTTATCATCCAATAAATTTTCTAACATTTCAAGAAGTCTTTTTGTGCCAATTCTACAAGGAGTACACTTGCCGCAGGATTCGTCTTGAGTAAATTCAAGATAGAATTTTGCAATCTCAACCATGTCGTTGTCTTCGTCCATGACAATTAGACCTCCAGAACCCATCATGGCACCTATTTCTTTTAAATTTTCATAATCTATTGGCGTGTCAATATTTTCCTTTGTGATCATTCCGCCAGAAGGTCCACCAATTTGAACAGCTTTGAATTTTTTGCCATTTGGTATGCCACCACCAATGTCGTATACAATTTCACGAATAGTAATTCCCATAGGTACTTCAACTAGTCCGACATTATTTACTTTTCCTGCAAGAGCAAAGACCTTTGTCCCCTTAGATTTTTCCGTTCCCATGGAAGTGAACCAATCTACACCTCTTAGAATAATTTTTGGGATATTTGCAAAAGTTTCAACATTATTTACAGTAGTTGGTTTATTCATATAGCCCTTTACACTAGGAAAAGGTGGCTTTCTTGTAGGTTCTCCTCTTTTGCCTTCTACTGAGTGAATTAGGGCAGTTTCTTCGCCGCAAACGAAGGCGCCTGCTCCATATCTAATTTCTATGTCAAAATCAAAACCAGAATTGAAAATATCTTTGCCCAAGAAACCATACTTTCTAGCCTGAGAAATTGCAGTTTTAAGTCTATGGATGGCAAGAGGATATTCAGCCCGAATATAAATTATACCGTGATTTGCACCAGTTGCATACCCACCAATAGTCATCGCTTCAATAATTGAGTTAGGGTCACCTTCTAAAATACTTCTGTCCATAAAGGCACCGGGATCCCCTTCGTCAGCATTGCAGAAAATATATTTTTCATCGCTTGGGGTATTATATGTATTTTGCCACTTAATGCCAGTAGGAAATCCGCCACCTCCACGACCACGAAGCCCAGAAGCTTTAATAATATCTATTACATCTATTGGACTCATTTCAGTTAAAACTTTAAATAGAGCTTGGTAGCCATCATAGGATATGTAATCATCAATATTTTCTGGGTTGATTTTTCCACAATTTTTTAGGGCAACACGAGTTTGTTTGCCGTAAAAGCTCATTTCCCTTTGATTATAAATAGGTTCCTTAGTTTTGGGATTTTTGTAAAGAAGTCTTTTTATAGGTCTTCCATGAATAATATGCTCTACAACAATTTCATTTACATCTTCAGGTTTTACGTGGGTGTAAAAAACATTGTCTGGATCAACTTTTACTATGGGACCTTCACCGCAAAATCCAAAACAACCTGTGATAATTGCCTCAACGTCGTGAATTTTATAATGCTCAAGTGCATTATCAAAATTTTCTTTTATTAAATCACTTCTTGCAGAGATGCAACCTGTTCCATTGCAAACAAGTATTTGTAATCTCAAGTTATTCATTTGTCACCTCTTTTTCATACTCAAGGGTTTGATTTTTCATAGAAGCAACATTTAAGATAAAATCTTTAATTGCATCAGCTTTTAGAGAATTGCTCTTAACATTTGCACATACATTAAATTTTATCTCAATGTTAAATTTTTCCTTTTGATTTGGATCATCTTTGAATAGAAATTTGCAGTTTAGCATATTCCTTTCTAGAACGAAATTCTTTAAATCATCAAAAATTTTTTCGATTTCTGTATATTTTTCTGTTTCATTACAAGTTATAAAAATTTCTATAATATCATCGTCTGGCATCTCACCAATATCTCTTAAAATAGTTTGGTTGCGTCTTGATTCTTTTATAGAAAGAAGCTTTTCCAAGGAATCTATTTTTGTCATAATTACCTCCTTTATTTTAATATTTGTTTAATTTTTTTCTGATTGTAATTCATTTCTGTGAGAATTTATAATATTTTTAACATCCTCAACCTCGACATGTCCATAAATTTTTTCGTTTACACGAACTACGGGACCAATGCCACAAGCTCCAACACATCTTATAGAATTCACATTAAATAGACCATCTTCACTAAGTCCGTCACCGTCGACATTTAATTCATCTTTAAATGCTCTCATAATTTCTTCACTTCTCTTTACAAAACAAGCAGTACCAAGACATACGTCTACTTTAAATTTTCCCATTTTCTTTTCATTGAAAAAGGAATAGAAAGTTACAATTCCATTTATTCTGCTTGCAGGAAGATCGGTTAATCTTGCAATATAAATTTGAAGTTCTTTGGGAAGATATCCAAAAATATCTTGAGCATAGTGAAGAATACTTATAATATTGTTTTCTTTATTATCGAAAGTATCTATGTAGTCCTTTAAACTCTTTAGAAGAGCATTGTCCAGATTCATAGTTTTTAACTTCATGCATATCACCTCTCGTTTTATTGTAATATAATGAAAAGGTTTTATCAAAAAAAAGAAAAAAATTTTTAAAATTTTATCTTAATAATCTTAAAAATAGAATAAATTTTTATAATAAGTAAAAAGAGCAAAAAAAAAAAGGAGCCAAAGCTCCTTAATTTTTATTCTGTTGCAAAGTTGTCGAAGTAACCTTGAATTAAGATTACTGGAGTTCCCTTATCTCCTGAACCACTTGTCAAGTCGCAAAGACTTCCAAGTAAGTCGGTAATTATTCTTGGAGTAGTTCCAAGAGTTTCATTAGTTCCAACTAAATCTTTATTTTTGTGAGAAATTTTTTCTTTCATTGCAGCAGTTGCTTGTTCAGAGTCCATATCTTTAAGGTCAGTGTCTGCAATGTATTTAATTTTAAGTTCACTTGGTGTACCAGTAAGTCCCTTAGTGTGTGCAGGTGAAACTACTGGGTCAGCAAGTTCCCAAATTTTTCCAACGGGATCTTTGAAAGCTCCGTCGCCATAAATCATTACTTCAATGTCTTTGTTGTACTTGTCTATTAATTTCTTTTGAACTTCATTTACAAATTTTTCTCCATCTCTTGGGAATAATTTTAATTTTGTTTCAGAAGCAAAGTTTGAGCCAAGTAGTCCAAATTCTTGGTTATAACCACTGCCATTAATAGATTCAGTTAAAATATCGTCAAGACCTAGAACAATTTTTGCTCCTTGATCTTTTAAAAGTCTTTTGATGCTAAATCTTGTGTGAGTTGAACCAACAAGAACTTCGTCTGTATAATTTAAAATTGTTTTAGGATCATTTGAGAAGTGGATTTCACAATTACCATCACAAATTTCTTTGTAAAGGCTCACATAGTCAATGCCTGTGAATTCGTGTTTAACGACTTCACCAAAAATTCTTCTATAATCTTTTTCTTCTAATACATCTGTGAAAGGATTGATCTTAGTTTCATAAAGAAGGTTTGGATCCATTAGTGAGTTTCCAACTTCATCAGAAGGGTAGGAGAATAGAAAATGGATTTTCTTTCCTGATTTTGCGATTCCTCTTAAGATTGTTGAAAATCTGTTACGACTTAAAATAGGGAATACTATCCCAATTTCTCCAGTATATTTTTTATTAATATCTTCTGCTATGTCATCTATTGTAACATAATTGTTTTGAGCTCTTGCAACTAAAGATTCAGTAATTGCTACAACATCTCTATCTCTCATGGAAATATTTTCTGATTCAAGAGCCTTTTCTAGGGAATCAACGACAATATCTACTAAATTGTCTCCACTTTTTACAATCGGTGTACGGATTCCACGTACTACTGTTCCAATGTATCTTTGCATAATTCCTCCTACATTTAAACTTCATTTAAATAAATTACTTTTTTACTTCAAAATTATACACGAAGTCTTTTGAAATGTAAAATATTTTTTTCAAAAAATATTTTTAAAATCTTATTTATTTTTAAAAATATTCAGGAAATTTGAAAAATTAGAGAATTTTAATAAATTCACTGTACATTTGTAACCACTTTGTAATATAATATTAGAGATAATAGAAAGGTGTAAATATGATTAAATTTGAAAATGTATTTAAGAAATACAACAATGGTGTTACCGCACTTTCAAATGTGAATATAGAGATACCTCGTGGTGACTTCGTGTTTTTAGTTGGTCCATCGGGCGCTGGTAAATCTACTATGATTAAACTTCTTATCCGAGAAGAAAAAGTCAGTCGTGGAAAAATTTACATTGCTGAAAATGAAATAACAAAACTATCTAAATATATGATACCCAAACTTAGAAGAAATATTTCTGTTGTATTCCAAGATTACAGATTATTAGAAAAAAAGACTGTCTATGAAAATGTGGCATTTGCACTAGAAATTCTTGGAGAGTCAAAAAGGCAAATAAATGAAAAGGTTGATTATGCACTTGACCTTGTAAATCTTGGGGACAAGAAAAAAAACTACCCTTCTGAATTATCTGGGGGCGAGTCGCAAAGAGTTTCCATTGCAAGAGCAATAGTAAATAAGGCAACTTATCTCGTATGTGATGAACCTACGGGCAATCTTGATGAAAGCACTGCATGGGACATTATGCAGGCACTAAAAAATATTAACGACGACGGCAAAACTGTCATTATGGCGACTCATGCAGTTAATATAGTAAATAAATTTAATAAGAGAGTTGTAACTTTAGATAATGGAGAAATTGTTTCTGATGTTAAAGAAGGAGGATATTATGAAAATAATACGACAGTTCTTTAATATTGTTAAAGAATCTTTTTCAGGT
The DNA here is from genome assembly GCF_022767005.1 of Peptoniphilus sp. Lineage (GTDB taxonomy): Bacteria > Bacillota > Clostridia > Tissierellales > Peptoniphilaceae > Peptoniphilus_A. The sequence goes on from NZ_JALEOV010000098.1 coordinate 7,490, forward strand.
ATCTGGAGAAATAAGACTATGTCCTTTACTTCCATTATTTCCATTGCTGCCATGCTTACACTTTTTGGCGTGGTGATGCTAATGATTTTAAATTTAAATGGAATTGTCTATCAAACTGGAGAAAAGTTAGATAAGGTTGTATTTTTCTTAAAGGATGATGCAAGTGCTAGCGATGTAAATGCCTTTATCGACGAGCTTCACGACAACAAGAAGGTTAAAAAAGTTTCCTATGTTTCTAGGGAAGAGGCTTTAGAGGAATTTAAAGAAGATTTTGGAGAAAAATCTAAAATCCTAGAAAATATCCCTGGAGGCAATCCTCTACCTGCATCAATAACCGTGGAGATGAAAGAATTATCCTATGGCAAGGAAGTTGAAGAAAAATATAAGAGTCTACCAATAGTTGAAGACTGCAATTATTATTACGACTTTGTAACTCAAATGATGAAGGTACAAAATGGAGTTAAATATGTTGGAGCTGGCATTGTTTTAATTCTAGTTCTTGTGTCTGTGTTGATTATCCACAATACTATTAGAATTGCAATTTCCAATAGAAGAAAAGAAATTAGTATTATGAAATATGTTGGTGCAACAAACACTTATATTAGAGGACCTTTTTTAATTGACGGAATAATTTTTGGCATTGTAGGTGCAGTTATAGCGGGATTTATAACTTTGAGGCTTTATGAAATTTTATTTGACAGATTGAATCCTCAGATTTGCGATATTATCAATGTAGATATGATATCTGCTTTGTCCATTAGACAAGATTTATATATAATATTTGCATGCATTGGTGTTGGAATAGGCTTTTTTGGAAGTTTGTTTTCTACTAAGAAATTTTTGGATGTGTAGGTGAATTATAGAAATGTATAGTAAGAAAAAGATTCTTGCAATATGTCTTACAGCAATTATGGCTATGCCAACAGGCACTATTGCAAAGAGTTCTAAAAGTCTAACTATTGAAAGAGATAAAAAAAAGCAAGAGCAAGTGAAATTAAATAATAAAATGAAGGAGCAAAAGTCTAATATTTCAAGTACTGAAACTGAAAAGAAATCAGTTACCAGTGAAATTGAAAATTTAGATGAAAAGATTCAAGTTACTTCTTCTAAGATTTCAGCTTTAGAAAAGGAAATTTCTGATTTAAACAATGACATAAAAGAAAATCAAGCTAAATTAGAAAAAGCTCAGGCAAATTTAGCTGAAAACACAGATACTCTTAGGCTTAGACTTAGAGAAATGTATAAGAGAGGTAACGTAAATTACCTTGAAGTTATATTAAACTCTAAAGACATAGAAGAATTACTTAGAAATAATGAAATTA
>NZ_JALEOV010000026.1 GCF_022767005.1 Peptoniphilus sp.
GCAGTTTTATCGTTAAAATCAAAATCTCTAATAGTCTTTTTCACATTACACCTCTTATTTTCGATTTTTCATTAAAATTATCAATTAAATTATACCATAAATTAAAAGAGTTTATATTTGTAGAATAGTTTAATATTTAAATTTATCGTGAAGTATAATTTCATAAATGTATTATTAATAGAATGTAAAATACTTGACTTTTATTTTTTTTGTACTATACTTTGATAAATAGATAAATTATTAAATGTCTTTTATGTTTACTTTGGGAGAATGCTTGCATAAAAATAACTTTGATAATTAACAAATATTACATAATTTTATTTTGTCGTGTATGTGAATTTTCAAGTGCTAATTGAAATTTGTTTGCAACTAAGTTATTAATTTACGGAAGAGTGATATTTATGAAAATGCAAATAATAAAATTTCTTACATTAATTCAGCCTCATTATCTTTTTAATATTATTGAAATAATTCTTTTAATTTTAATATTAAATAGGTTAAAAGAGCTGTTTAAGGAGATGTGATTTTATGGAAAAATATTCTGAAAGTGTACGAATTCTTACGAGTCTAATTCCCTATACTGTTTTACATGTTATTAAGATTGTTTTATTAGTTAAAATATTAAATCTTTTAAAACATTTTAAAAATCAATGAAATCTTTGGCACAAAAAAGAAACTGAGAGCTTTAACTCAGTTCCTTTTCCTTTATTAATATAATTTTGCACCTGCTGGGATATTGTCGTCTAACATCACTAGGTTTAGTAGTTCTTCTCCATCATAATCACATATTGTTGATAATAACATACCACAAGATTCTTCGCCCATCATTTTTCTTGGAGGAAGATTTGTAATTGCCAATAATGTTTTTCCTACTAATTCTTCTGCTGAATAGAAATTTTTAATCCCTGATAGTATTGTTCTTTCCTTTTCAGTTCCGTCATCAAGTGTAAACTTTAATAGTTTTTTTGATTTTGGAACTTCGACGCATTCTTTAACTTTTACAGCCCTAAAATCAGACTTTGAGAAGGTGTCAAAGTCTACAAAATCTTCAAAAAGTGGTTCTACTTTTACTTTTGAAAGATCAAGTTTTATTTGTGATTTTTCATCTGCTGCTTTATTTGCGTTTATTTCTGCAACTTCTTTTCCTATTGGTTTCATTGTAGGGAATAAAAGAACATCTCTTATGCTTGGTTGGTCTGTCAAAAGCACTACCATTCTGTCAACGCCAATTCCAAGTCCTCCTGTTGGTGGAAGACCTACTTCAATTGCATTGATGAAATCTGAATCCATTGGATGTGCTTCATCGTCTCCTGCTTCTTTTTCTGCAACTTGTGCTTCAAATCTTTCTCTTTGATCAATTGGATCATTAAGTTCAGAAAAGGCATTTGCAAATTCCCAAGTGTTAATAAAAGCTTCAAACCTTTGTGTAAGTCTTGGATCCTTTGGATTTCTCTTTGCAAGTGGAGAAACTTCTACTGGGTGACCAATTACAAATGTTGGTTCAACAAGGTGTTCTTCACAGAATTCTTCAAACATTTCAGAAAGAACTTTGCCCCAAGTGTCGTGATCTGATATCTCAAGTCCCTTTTCTCTAGCGATTTCTCTAGCTTTTTCATCTGTATCAATTTCATTAAAATCTACATCAGCATATTTTTTAACTGCATCGATCATTGTTATTCTCTTCCAAGGTGCTTTTAAAGAAATTTCTGTACCTTGATAATTTATTTTATCTGTGCCGAGAACTTCTGTTGCAACGAATTCAAATAAATTTTCAGTTATTCTCATCATCTCTTCGTAATCAACATAGGCTTGATAAAGTTCGATATTTGTAAATTCAGGATTGTGCTTTGGGTCCATTCCTTCATTTCTAAACATCTTGCCCATTTCATAAACTTTTTCAAATCCACCTACTATTAATCTCTTTAAGAATAATTCATTGGCAATTCTAAGTTGCATATCTATGTCAAGAGTATTGTGATGAGTGTAGAAAGGTCTAGCATTTGCTCCACCTGCCACAGTTCCAAGTATTGGAGTTTCGACTTCTAAAAATCCCCTATTGTCTAAAAATTCTCTAATTTTTTTGATGATTTTATTTCTCTTGATAAATACATCTTTTACTTCAGGATTTACAATTAAATCTACATATCTTTGTCTATATCTTAGGTCTGGATCCTTTAGTCCGTGGAATTTTTCTGGAAGAATTTGGAGCGACTTTGAAAGTAAAGTTAGATCAGTTGCACGAACGGTAATTTCACCAGCTTCTGTCTTAAATACAACTCCCTTTACTCCAACTATATCTCCAATGTCTAATCCTTTAACTTCCTCATATTTATCCTCAAGGACATCTTTTCTTGCAAATACTTGGATAGTTCCCACTGAATCTCTAACATCTAAGAAGCAAATTTTGCCATGTCGTCTTTTGCTCATTACACGACCAGCAATGGATACTTCTCTCTCTTCATCTTCATTAAACTCTTCTTTAATGTCCTTTGAATGAGCAGTTATGTCATAAGTTTCGTTTACAAAGGGATCTTTACCTTCACTTTTTAACTCGTCAAGTTTTTGCCTCTTTAACAAAAGCATTTCATTTAGATTTGCATCCTCTGTTTTTTTCACAAATTGCCTCCTAAATAGTTATTCCGCAAATTTCGTATCTAATAATTCCGTCTGGAACTTCAACTTCAACTACATCGCCAACACGATTGCCAAGTAATTTTGAACCAACTGGTGACTCGTTTGAAATTTTTCCTTCAAGAGGATCTGCTTCTGCTGAACCAACAATTGTATATTCGTCTTCTTCCCTTGTGTCAACTTCTCTAACTTTTACGCTAGAACCAATGTTAACAACTTCTGTATTTAAATCTTTTTCATCTATAATTTTTGCATTGCGAACCATCATTTCAAGTTTTGCAATTCTTTCTTCAACTTGTGCTTGTTCGTTTTTTGCTTCGTCGTATTCAGAGTTTTCTGAAAGATCGCCATATCCTAGCGCTACTTTAATTCTTTCAGAAACTTCCTTTCTTCTAACTGTTTTTAAATACTCAATTTCATTTTCGATTTTTTCTAAACCTTCCGGTGTGAAAAATATATCCTTTGCCAAAATTCTCTCTCCTCAATATATAAAAAATAAGGCGTCATACGCCCTTTAATAAAAACCTTTTAATCTAAGCTATTATAGTAGAAAGTTCTCTAAATGTCAAGAATTTAAAGTGTTCGAAAAAAATATTTAATAACTTCGATTAAATTTTAAAAACCAAACAAAATTTTTATTCACATCTTATAAAAATTCTTTTTCAAAAACTTAATATTATATTGATATTTTTCTACTATATACTATATTATCTGTAAATTCAAAAAATAAATGCAGCATCATCTGTTACAATAAAAATCATCAAAAATTCATATAATTTCTTATAACTTCTATTATCTCATCCTTGTCCTTTAGAGTATTTAATTTATTTCTTATTTCCTTTGAGCCCTTCATTCCCTTAAAATAATTTGAATAAACCTTTCTCATTTCAAGGATGCCAAGTTTTTCTCCCCTATATTTTATTTTTCGCTCTAATTCATCAATCGTTAAGAGAAGTTTTTCTTTATCTGTGGGAACTTTATAAAAGCCTGTTTTTAAAAGCTCTTCAATTTGATTAAAGATGTAGGGATTTCCAACTGCTCCGCGACCAATTGCAATTCCATCCACTCCAGAATACTTAATCTTTTCTATTGCATCTTCTGGCGTTTCAATGTCGCCATTTCCAACAACAGGAATTTTGACATTTTTCTTTACTTCTTTTATAAAATCCCAGTCAGCTTTTCCAGTGTAGTATTCTTCTCTTGTTCTGCCGTGAACTGTTACAAAAGAAGCCCCTGCAGCTTCAATGTTTTTTATAGCTTTCATGGAAGAAATTCCATTTATTCCCTTCCTTACTTTTACAGAGACAGACTTTTTTGAGTTTTCTACAACAGATTTTACAATATCATAAGCTAAGGATGGATCGCTTAAAAGGTAAGAACCCGATTTGTTTTTTACAATTTTGGGAGCAGGGCAGCCCATATTTATATCAACATAGGAAAAGTTAAAATCATTTAAAATACACGCTGCCTCGCCCATAATTTTTGGATCGCTGCCAAAAATTTGAACAGAAACTTTTTTCTCTTTTGGTGAAATTTTCAAAAGGTCAATTGTCTTTTTATTTTCATAAACAAGTGCCATGGCTGAAACCATTTCTGTTACAGTTATATCTGCACCCTTTTCCGTTGCAATTTCTCTAAATGCAATGTCAGTGTAACCAGCCATTGGTGCTAAAATTTTTAACAAAAAATCACTCTCAATCTATTTACTATTTTTCTCAAATATAATTTTTAGTCCTTCAAGAGTTAAGAATTTATTGATTATAAAATTATACTTTGAATCACTTGTAAGCATTGTTGAAAAACCACCAGTGGAAATTATATTGGTGTCTTCCTCTTTCCAATTTAATTCTTTTAACAGTTTAGCAACAATTCCATCGATCATTTCTTTATAACCATAATATAAACCTGATTGCATAGCTCCAACTGTATTTGCTTGGATGACCTTGTCTGGTGCGATAATTTCTATCTTTGGAAGTTTTGAAGTCATCATAAACAGTGCTTCAGCAGAAATTCCTATGCCAGGCATAATGAGTCCGCCGAGATAATTCTTTTCTTCATCAACTACACAAAAAGTCATTGCAGTTCCAATATCTACGATTATTGATTTTTTACCATAAATTTCTAATGCTCCCACAGCATTTACAATTCTATCGGCACCAACTTCCTTTGGATTATCATATTTAATATTAATTCCCAAATCTAATTCAGAGCTTACAATCATTGGGTTTTTATTAAAATATTTTTTCACCATTGAAGGAAGTGTGTGCATAAGGTTTGGCACAACTGATGAAATAATTACATTTTCTATATCTTGAGGATCAATATTGGCATGAGTTAATGTGTTTATAAAAATTAAACCGTACTCGTCTGATGTTCTAGTCTTCACAGTTGAAGTTCTAAAATCATTTACAAGTTCATCTCCCTTATAAACTCCCCAAGTTATTGAAGTATTTCCTACATCTATTACTAATAACATTTTTTACACCCCATATAACAAATTGTTTTTATTATATATTTTATAATATCCACTTTCAACTAATTATTTACCCAAAAAATTTATATTCGCTCAACCATTCTTAATATTTAACAAGCATTTGTGTCAACCTTATTGACAATTTAGTAAACATTGTGTATTATATCAATTGGAGGTTAATAATGAAGATTAAAACAAAGGACATAACAAAAATTGCACTTTTAGTTGCACTCATTGCTGTGGGAGCATTTATTTCTATTCCAATTGGACCAGTTCCCTTTACTCTACAAAACTTTTTTGTATTTATGACAGGACTTTTACTTACGCCCTTTTATGCAGGACTTACAGTTTTTATATATGTTCTACTTGGGTTAATTGGTATTCCAATATTCGCAGGTTTTACTGGAGGTTTTGAATCCTTTTTAAAACCAAGCTTTGGATTTTTAATTGCCTTTATTATAGGTGCTGCATTTATATCTAAATTTGCTCACGGCGAAAAAAACTTTGGAAAAATTATGATTGTATTAATTTTAGCTGAAGTAATTTTCTATGTAATAGGTCTTCCCTATATGTATCTAATATTAAATAATGTAATGGGCAACTCAATGGATGTCGCTAAGGTATTTTCCATAGGGATGATCCCTTTTATTATACCTGATATGGCAAAGGCAGTTGTGGCTGCAATTATTGCGCCAAGAATTTTAAAAGTAATAAATAATTAGTTTTAAAATTTAATTAGTTTATAAATAATAGAATAATTAATAGAAAAGTCTCGCTCCGTGCGGGATTTTTTCATTTCTAATTATAGTTATATATAAAAAATTCTGTTATAATATCAAGGTAGGAGGTTATTATGAAAGATTCCAAAAACAATAAACCTCGTGGAATGATTAAACTTTCTAGCGTACTAAAAATACTAATATTAATAGTTGTTGCTGCAATAATTATTTTAGGTTCAATGGTTACAGCTATTGTCCTTGGTATTTTTAAAAAAGCTCCTGTAATAGACCCATCAGAGTACAGATCGCAACTTTCTGAGACTTCAAGGATCTATACAAATGACGGAAAACTAATTGAAACATTAGTATCTGATGAGTTTAGTGAGTTTGTTCCCTACGAGGATATACCAAAAAATTTAGTAAATGCCATTGTGGCAATAGAAGACGAAAGATTTTTCGAACACAGTGGAGTTGACTATAAAAGAGTTGTTGGTGCTCTTGTCCACGATTTAAAGACTAGATCCTTTGACCAGGGTGCATCAACTATTACTATGCAGCTTGCAAAAAATTTGTACACTTCTTTTTCTAAGAGCGTAGTGAGAAAAATTACAGACGTCTATTATTCCTACCAGATAGAAGAAAAACTTACTAAAGAGCAAATACTTGAAGCTTACTTAAACTCTGCAGGTTTTTCTAAAGGAACTGTTGGAGTACAAGCTGCTGCTAAAACTTTTTTTAATAAAAATGTATCTGAACTTGACCTTGCTGAATGTGCACTTTTGGCAGGTGTTACAAACTTACCAGAAAAGTATACGCCTTACAATACTCAAGAAATTAGTCCAGATGATGACCTTGGAAATATCGAAATAGTTTTACTTCCAAAAAACGAAAATTCAAAACCTAATTCTGACAAAATTATTGAAATTGCAAAAAGTTTAAATGAACTTGGACAAATAGATAATTTTGATCTTATTCAAATTCAAAATGATTTAATGGTTCCAGTGAAGGCTGTCTTCAACAAGACTTCTCAAGAAAGACAAAAATTAGTTTTAAAGAGAATGCATGACCAAAATCTCATTACTAATGAAGAATATGAAAATGCCTTAAATGAAAAAATAGACATCAACATAGGCTCTCGTAAAGAAAGTGGGATTTCCTCTTTCTACACAGATGTCGTTCAAAAAAATACAATTAAAATTTTAATGAACTCAGGCTATACAAAGGAGGAAGCCACAAGCAAATTGTTTAATGGTGGATTAAAAATTTACACTCCAATGGACATTGATATGCAAAGAACATTGGAACAAGTAGTTTCAAATCCAAAATATTATTACGGCGGATTCACTGACAAAAATGGAGTAATTCAGCCACAAGTTGCATCAGTTATAATAGATCAAAAAACTCATGAAGTTAAAGCTCTTGTAGGCGGTAGAAATGTAAGTGGTGGAAGATTATTAAATAGAGCTCTAGTTCCTAGACAACCTGGATCTTCTATTAAACCAATTTCAGTATACTTAACTGCTTTTAACAATGGAGCAACTGCAGGCGATGTTTACCTCGATTCTAAAATGCCAGAAAAAATATTTGGTTATTCTCCTAGAAATGCAGGAAATTATTATCAAGGTTGGACAACAATAAGGGATCTACTTCGTCAATCTTCAAATGTCGGTGCATTTCAAGTTGCCAGAGATATTTCTGCAGATAAAGATGCAAAGGCAAATAAAAATTCAACTTACTCAAAAGTTTACAATGATGAAGAATCAATTAATAAAATGGCAGACACTCTAAAATCCATTGGCGTAAGCACAATTGTAGAAAAGAAGGACAACCCAACGTGGAATGACATGGATTATTCTCCATTAACTCTAGGTGGAATGAGCTATGGCATAAGTCCCTTTGAAATGGCAGGAGCTTTTACAACACTTGCCAATGAAGGAAAATATGCAAATCCTTATGTAGTTTCAAAAATCGAATCAAATACTGGTAAAGTTATTTACCAATCTGACCCTAAGGAAGAAGAAATTACAACACCTCAAAATGCGTATATTTTGACAGATTTACTTAGAGATGTTGTAAGAAGAGGAACGGGTCGCAATGCTTCCTTTGCAGGACAAGATGTGGCTGGTAAGACTGGTACAACTAACGACAAGAAAGATGTATGGTTTGTTGGTTACACTCCTTACTACACTTGCTCTGTTTGGATTGGCAACGACAAAAATCAAAAACTATCCTTTGGTTCAACTCAAGCAGCTTATCTTTGGAAACAAATTATGAGATCTGTTCACGAAGACTTGGATAAAAAGGAATTTGAAGAACCAGATGGAATTTATACAAAATATGTAAATGGAAGGCGAGAACTTTTCGTCGATGGAACTAAGCCACATTACACAAATAAAATTGGCTGGTATAGAGCTTCTCAAGAAAAACAAAGCGAAAGTAAAAAAGATGATAATGACGAAAATAATAACAATAAAAAGAAATCATCAAATGAAAATGAGAATAATAATGGAAAAAAATCTAGTTCAAAATCAATAATTATAGATAAAAATGAAGAATAAAATTTGTAATTAAAAGCAAAAACTCCAAGGTTTAATTAACTAAACTTTGGAGCTTTTTTATGACTAAAATATGATGTTGATTGTTTTTAAAAATAATTTCTTAAAATTTTTATAAGAAGTTATACAAGTATAAAATTATAGGAAGTGTAATTACACATAGAACAGTTGACTGCATTACGAGTTTTGTTCCAAAAGCAGGATCTACATCGTATTGTACAGAAAAAATTCCCGTTATAGATGCAACTGGCATTGAAAATAAAATTATAATTATTTTTTCAACAAAGGGATCTATTTTTATAGGTACTACACAGAATAATGCTATTAATATTACTGGTAATAAGATAAGCCTATAAAAGCTCATAGCATAGGCTCTCTTTTCTACAAAAATATCTTTTATATCCATTTCTCCAAGCATTAAACCAATAATAATCATGGAAAATAAACCTGTTCCATTGCCGACAATTTCAAGTACGCTATAAATAAAATCTGGGATTTTAAATCCTGAAAATAAAATAATTAATCCAATTATTGTAGCAATGTTAGCGTTATTGAAAAAATCACGAAATCTAAGTTTTCCTTCTCTTGTAGAATTTTTCTTAATAAGTCCAATCCCAATTGTATAAGTAAAATAATTTGACACCATATTTACAATAGATGCTATATATAGTCCATCCTTACCAAACATAGCGAGTATTAGTGGAAATCCTAAAAATCCTAAATTTGTAAAAATTCCTCCAACCATCATCTGCGACTTATTTGGTTCTTCTACTTTGTAAAATTTCATTATGAAATAGATTAAAAAGTAAGAAAAAATGAAAATTACATTTGCAATTAAAAAAGTATCCCGTGCTTGAATAAATTTGTCCTCTGTAAATTCCACTGCCATTGATGTAACAATGATACATGGCGTTGTAACATTTATTAATAAATAGGACATATCTTTTTGCAATTTGTTGCTAACTTTATGAGACTTTCTAACAAAAAAAGCAATCATAATAATAATTAAAAATACTATTAAATTTTTAAAAAGTATTAAAGTTTCCATATTCCTCCCAAATATAAAATTTAAAAAAGCCTCTTTTTACAGAGGCTCACTCTATTGGGTTTAGTTTTTAAATATTATCTTCACTTGATTTATCATCTTCTGAAGTTTTCTTTTCCCCTTCTTTTTTGCTTATTATCTCACGAGCTTCTTCAGAAAGGTCGGTGATTTTTATTGAATCGTCAATATCAAGAGATTCTTCTTCTAATTTTTCACCATTAAAAATCTTTTCAAAGTCCTTTGAATAAATTGTTTCTTTTTCCAAAAGTGCATCGGAAAGTGCAATTACTTTGTCTAAGTTGTCGCTTAAAAGTTCTTTACACCTTGAATAAGCTTCGTTAATAATTCTCGAAACTTCTTCATCGATTTCAGCAGCAGTTCTTTCAGAATAATCCTTTGATCTGCCAAGATCACGACCAATGAAAACTTCATTTTCAGATGAATCGTAGTTTATTGTGCCAAGTCTATCACTCATTCCATATTGAGTAACCATAGCACGAGCAATTTTTGTAGCTCTTTCAATGTCATTTGATGCTCCAGTAGAAATATCGTCTAAAACTAATGACTCTGCAACTCTTCCTCCAAGAAGTGAAACTATGGATGCTTCCATTTTCTTCTTTGTCATGAAAGAAATATCGTCTTCAGGAAGATAAGCAGTAAATCCTCCAGCCATTCCCCTTGGAATAATTGTAATCATGTGCACAGGGTCTTCTTCTGGAAGAAGTCTTGACACAATTGCATGTCCTGACTCATGAACCGCTGTAAGCTTTCTTTCCTTTTCAGAAACTACGCGGGATTTTTTTGCAGGTCCTGCTTGAACCTTTATAGATGCTTCGTCAACATCTTCCATTGAAATTTCACTTTCTCCACGTCTTGCAGCAAGCAAAGCCGATTCATTCATCAAGTTTTCAAGATCTGCCGGTGTAAATCCTGGAGTCCTTTTTGCAATTACTTCAAGCTCAACATCACTTGCAAGCTTCTTACCCCTTGCGTGTATTTCAAGAATTGCCTTTCTTGCACGCACATCAGGCTTCCCTACATATACTGTCCTATCAAATCTACCTGGTCTTAGTATTGCTGGGTCTAATATATCTGCTCTATTAGTTGCAGCCATTACTATTACGCCTTCATTAGTTCCAAAACCATCCATTTCAACTAGAAGTTGGTTAAGAGTTTGTTCTCTTTCATCGTGTCCACCGCCAAGGCCTGCACCTCTTCTTCTGCCAACTGCGTCAATTTCGTCAATAAAAATTATACAAGGTGCGTTTTTCTTTGCATTTTCAAATAAATCTCTTACTCTTGATGCACCAACACCTACAAACATTTCTACAAAGTCAGAACCACTCATGATAAAGAAGGGAACTCCGGCTTCACCTGCAACTGCTTTAGAAAGATAAGTCTTACCAGTTCCTGGAGGCCCTACTAAAAGGACTCCCTTAGGTATTCTTGCACCCATGTTTATAAATTTCTTAGGATTTTTTAGAAAGTCAACTATTTCGCCAAGTTCTTCCTTCTCTTCTTCAAGTCCTGCAACATCTTTAAATTTAACTAAATTTTTTGCATCTTCCTTGTTAATTAACTTAGCCTTGCTCTTTCCAAAGGAATTCATTTTTCCTCCGCCACCGCCAGCTTGTTGCATCATTCTATACCAGAAGAAAATTAGAAGTCCAAACATCAATAGAGTTGGAATCCATTCAACTAAAAAAGATGTTTGCTTAGTTGGAGTAGATAATACATTTATCTCTCCTGCATCACTTTTTTCCTTTAAATAATCTTTATAGAAAGTGTCTGATGCCTCTTGTGGTATTACAGTTCTAAAGATTTCATCACTTTTTAATTTTACGCTAGCAACGGAATCTACGCCATTTTGGAGAGTTACACTTTTAACATTTCCCTTGTCAAGTTCCGTAATAAATTCAGTGAAACTTTTTTCTTCAACTGCGTTTGCTGGTGGACTAAAAAATTTTATTGTAAGCACTAATACAACTATTAGTAAAATATAAAATCCTGCTCCCCCAAATTTTTTATTCAATAATATCACTCCTCGTTATTTTAAATATACAGACTCGTCTAATATACCAATAAAAGGAAGAGCTCTGTATTTTTCGTCATAATCCATGCCATATCCTATTACAAAATAGTCTTCTATTTCAAAGCCATTGTATTTAACAGGCAAATCAATTTTTCTTCTACTTGGTTTAGAAAGCATAGTTACAATTTCAATGGAATTTGCTCCCCTAGATTTCAAAACCTTTGTAAGATATGAAAGAGTAATGCCCGTATCAATAATGTCTTCAACTATTAAAATATCTTTTCCAACGATTGAAGTAGAAATATCCTTTAAAATTCTAACTTCACCCATTGACCTAGTGCCTTGATAACTTGATACGTCCATAAAATCATATTCAAGATCTAAATTTATTTTTCTCATAATATCTGCCATAAAGGGAACTGCTCCCTTTAATATTCCAAGCAAAAATAAATCCTTATCCTTGTAATCTTCAGTAATTTTTTCGCCAAGTTCTTTAACTTTATTTTGAATTTCTTCTTCCGAAAAAATAACTTCTTTAATATCTGACATTTCTAACCTCCAAAATGAGTTTATTTAAAGTATTTTCATCTATTTTTACATCTTCAGAAATATCCATGCCAATAATATAGATGATTTTTTCTTCATCGCAAATAATTCCAATTTTATCTCTTTTTAATCTGTCAACTTTTCTATCAATAAAATAATCCTTTAGCTTTTTATTATTCTTCATGCCAAGAGGCTTAAATCTGTCGCCACTCTGCCTTGTTCTAATATAAAGCTTTCCTTTAATTTTATCACAGTCTATGGTTTTTATAAAGGAAGGAGTTTTAGAATTTATTTCATCTGTTGAAATAAATATTTCACCAAAATCAGTTTTATTAATACCCAAATTTAACTCAACATCTCTTTTTTCTCTCTCAGTTTTTTCCCTTTCAATAAAAACTTTGTCATAGGATCTTCTTGCAGAAATATTGCCTCCAAGTTGAATAACTTTTCCACTTTTCCCAAAAAATAAATTGTAAATACTTAAAATATTATCTCTGTTTAAAATATTTTCCGCGTAAAAATTTTCTGCTAAGTATTTTTTTATTATTTCACAAGACAAAAATTTGTGAAGCTTTATTATTTCGTCTACTGCAAAATAGTTCTCCTTAACAGATTTTTTATAATTTTCTTCAACAATTTCCCTAATAAAATCATCTGCATCGCTGGCATTTTCAGAAAGCCTTAAAAGAGAATCAATTATATTTGGATTTAGTTTACTTAAATAGGGAATTAAACTTAGGCGAATTTTATTTCTCGTATAAATTTCTTCAAAATTAGTCTCATCATCTACATAAGCTAAATTATTTTTATGTAGATAATCTTCAATTTCCCTTCTTTTTATTTCTATGAGAGGTCTGAAAATATCGTCCTTAACTTCAGAAATTCCTACTAATCCAGAAATCCCCGTTCCTCTAATAATATTAAATAAAACAGTTTCTGCTCTATCATTTGCATTGTGTGCAGTTAATATTTTTCTGTTCTTAGAATTTTCTCTAAAAAAATTGTACCTTAAAATCCTTCCAGCTTCTTCAGAAGAAAGTTTATTTTTTCTTGCATATTCATCCATATTAACAGTTTTTGTAATACATTTTATCTTATAACTTTCACAAATATTTTTTACAAAATCCTCATCTCGTTTTGCAGTCTCACGAATTCCATGATTTAAATGGCATACTATAATATCTAGGTCGAAATCATCTTTTATGTCCATAAAATTATAGAAAAGATACATTGAATCTGCTCCACCAGAAACTGCTAGAGTTAACTTGTCGCCTTTTTTAATAATATTTAATTTTTTTAAATTTTCATAAAATAATTTATCCATAATAAAAAAGTGGTAGAACTATCAAAAGATAGTCAACCACTTGCTAATTTCTAGAATTCCTCTTCTTAGTCTTTTGATTATATCTAGCTCTTGCTTCATCAAGTTTTGTATTGCTTTCCTTTAGGAATTTGCTCAGAATATCTTCAAATCTTGAATCAACTTTTTCTTCTTTAGGTTCTTCCTTTTTTTCGACTGCATCCTTTATTGAAAGAGCAATTTTCCCCTTTTCGTCAATACTTAGAACCTTTACTTTAACTTCGTCGCCCTCTTTAATGTGATCATTAATGTTTTTAACAAAAGTATCTGCAATCTCTGAAATATGTACTAGACCACTTTTGCCTTCCTTTAAATCAACGAAAGCACCAAACTTAGTAACTTTACTTACAACACCTTCAACAATATCACCTGGCGATAAATCCATAATTTCCTCCTATATTATTTAATTTTTTCATTATTATTAGATACTTTTTCATTATTTGAAACCTTATCTTTGTCAAAAGCTTTTTCTTTATTCTTGTCAACATAGATAACCTCTCTAGGTTTAACCATGCCCAATTCTTCCCTTGCCACCTTTTCAACAAAATCAGTAGAAGAAGAATTTTCAAGTTCTGAATTTAAATTATCTATTTCAAGTTTTAAATTGGAAATTTCTTTTTTATTTTCAGAAATTATCTCAAGTTTTTGATTTCTTATGGAAATTGATTTTCCAATTTTCACAGACCCATATAAAACAGAAAATAAAATAATAATGGCAAGAGCCACTGGAAATTTTTTTCTATTAGTCTTCATAAAATCTCTCCAATTTAAGTTTTAAATTCTTAATCAATTCTCTCATAAAGAGTTTCTGCGTCCTTTTTGCTATTTACATCAGTTATGTCCTTGACCCTTACGCTTACTTCTCTTTCGCCGAGTTTTAAAGTCAAAATGTCATCTACATTTACATTATCTGATGGTTTTGCAACTTTGTCATTAATTTTAACAAGACCTTTTTCACAAGCCTCTTTAGCAATAGTTCTTCTTTTAATAAGTCTTGAGTTTTTTAAAAATTTATCTAATCTCATATTATACTCCACATATGAATATATCAAAAAAACTAGAAAATTTCAATACTAAGAAGAAATTTGAGTATAAAAATATATGGTCTAAGATTTCTCTTTAAACCATATTCATAATTTTCCTTTCCCATCATTATCTTCAAACTCTAAATTCTATACTTTTTGTAATAAATCTTTCTTATGTTTTTCTTGTGCAAAACCAGAGTGACAAAACTTATAAAAACTCTAATAACAATTACTAAATAAATAAAACTTTTTCTAACTGTCATACTGGATAAAATTCCTTTTTTTATAATCTATTTTATCATTAAACTAATAGTTAGTTATTAATGAAATGCCCATTAATTATATTAATAACTCTTTTCTTTTATTCACTTATTTCCCTTTACTGTATAGTTAACTTTGTAATCCTTGACTTTATATCGTGACGCAAGCATTTTTCCAAACCTCTTAATCTAATATATTAGGAAAAATAACTGAACTTTTAATTACATATACTTAAGTCCTAAAAAGTTATCGTCTTTCTAATTCTTCATTATAAAAAAATAGTGCAAGATAGGAATTAAAACCTTCTTACACTATTCTGTACTAAAAATAGTTCTTATGCTATTTTATCACCTAGTTTAAAGAAGCATAAGTCCTTCTTTTTATTACTTATTAACAGATTCTTTAAGAGCTTTACCTGATCTGAAAACTGGTGCTTTAGATGCAGGAATCTTAATAACTTCTTCTGGATTTCTAGGGTTTCTTCCTTCTCTAGCTTTTCTTTGTCTAACTTCGAAAGTTCCAAATCCAACTAATTGAACTTTTTCTCCCTTAGCAAGAGCTTCTTGAACTGAAGAAATAAATCCGTTTAAAGCTTGTTCAGCGTCTTTTTTAGTAAGACCTGATTTTTCGGCAATATTTGCTACTAATTCTGATTTGTTCATTTTATATCCTCCTTGAAGATTTTCTTTAATCTTTTCTTAGAATTGCAATGTTTCAAAAAAACATCACGCACTCAAAAATGGCACGCAAACCTAAGACTGTTACAATTATAACTCATATTGACTTTATTTTCTACATTTATTTTAAAAAAATCGCTATTTTATCCAATCTTTTATAGATTTTATTATAAATTTGTCGTAAATCAATTAGACCTTCATTGTTCTTTAACAAAATTAATAAAAGCGACAAAGCTAAAATATTTTCCTCATTTTCATAATCCATGGAAATTGAGTTGGAATTTTTTATAATTTCATTTTTTATATTTTTAAAATTATCTTCATTTAAGTATAAATCTTCTTTATTTATAATAGAAGACATTTTATTTAAAATAATATTAAGATTTTTGCCCTCGCTTCTTGGAATGTAGACGCAAGATTGATGATTATAATCGTCAAGTCTTGGAAGTTCATAGATTTTTATTTCTCTTACAATTTCATCATCGATGCCTGCATTTGTAATAACATAAGCTAAATCTTCTTCATCATAAATTTCTTGAAGTTCTAAGGATAAATCCGATGCAATTCTTTTGTTGTAAACTTGAGTTATAATAGTATCTCTTCTAGTGTCAAAGTCAAATTTATTGGCATCTGAGTCCAAAAACAAGAGCCCATCCACTGCATCTCTTCCCACTGCTGCAAGCACTGGTTCTATAAAGGAAATTCCATTTATTATATTTATGTCAATCTCTTTTTCTATTAACATCTTCACTGTTTTTTCTGCGACAAGGGGTGTGCCTGGTACAAAATAATTTATATCTTTATTTTTAGATTCTTGGATTAAAATCTCAACTACTTTAGAATAAACTTTGTCAAAACTATCCATCTCGTCGTAAAGATAGTCAAAGGATGTATAATCTATTTTATTTTCTTTAAAAAAAGAAAGAGAATTATGTCTATCTGTCCTAAGAAAATTTTTATTCCCATTTTTCATAATTTTTACTGCTTCGAGAGTGAGATCCTTAGCAGATGTGGAACCTAGTCCAACTACATTTATCATTTTTATCACCCTTAACATTATATCAGCTGAAAGTAAAAAAATCTTTTATTTGAAAAAATGGCAACAAAAATTATTTCATAAAAAAAAAGAGGTTCGATTTCTCAAACCTCTTAAATATTTGACATAGAGTCTAAAATTTCAAATTAACTAAATCCAAATTTTTTTCTCATGATTTCAAGTTCTTCATCAGTTAAGTCGTTTTCGTCAACTGGTTCTTCTTTTTCTTCTTTAGCCATTTGTTTTTTTCTTTCTTCAACAAGTTTATCGTGTTCTGCAATAACTTGTGCTGCAACTTCCTGTGGAATATCAATTGATTTATTTTCCACTTCTGAAAGTTCAACTTCTCCACCTACACATAGCTTTTTGCCATCTTCAAATTCGTAAACAAAAACTTCAAGTTCTCCTGCTGGGTTTTTTATTGAAATCTTGTAATCTTCATCAAGAGAATTTATATCATCTACGAGATAATTTACTACTGCAATAGTGCCTGAACCACAAGAACCTTCTCTAACTAAAGTGTCTGATCCTTCTACAAATACATAGGGAATAACTTGGAGATTTTCTTTGTCAAAAAATAATATTCCATATGCTTCTGCTTTGTATTTTTCTTTTAAAACTTTTAAAGCATCATCTACAAATTTTTTATCTTCTTTTTCTTCAACAATTAAATGACTAATGCCCTTAAGTTCTATTAATGGGTATTCTTTTCCATTAATTTCGATGATTTTTTTATCAAGGGGTGCTTCCATTGCTACATAAGCCTTTTGATTTTTTACATCTGCAATTACATCAGTAGTTCCTTCATGACCACTTACATATACTTCAATGTCAAC
The DNA here is from genome assembly GCF_022767005.1 of Peptoniphilus sp. Taxonomy (GTDB): domain Bacteria; phylum Bacillota; class Clostridia; order Tissierellales; family Peptoniphilaceae; genus Peptoniphilus_A. Next base: position 17,197 of record NZ_JALEOV010000026.1, read on the forward strand.
AAGTCCATCGACATCGTAAAATCCTGCAGAATAAAGTCCATAGGCTCTAGTTGCATTGGCACAAAATTCTCCACCCATCATGTCCATCCTAAGTGGTGCACCTTCGTAAGCTGGAGATATAAAACCAACTTGTTCAACGTCTTTATCTATTTGTTCAATGATGCACTTTGTGTATGCTTTTCTATATCCAGGATACACTGGTGCGACTACAAATCCTGTAATATTTCCACAAGGATTTGCTCTAAAATATTTAAAATTTTTCTTCATAATAATCCCTTCTCGACTATAAAATTTAACTTCTTAAATATTATAACATACTAAGTTAGTATTTTTTTCTCGACACTTATATTTTCCCGAATTTTTAAATTTTAATCCGATTTTATTTTAAATATTTTTTTAATTCTTCTGCTCTATCAGTTTTTTCCCAGGGAAGATCTAAATCAGGCCTACCAAAATGTCCATAGGATGCCGTTTGTCTATAAATTGGCCTTAATAAATCAAGTTCACCTATGATTGCAGCTGGTCTCATGTCGAAATTTTCCATTATGATTTTTTCAATTTCTTCATCGGATAATTTTCCAGTGCCAAAAGTTTCTACATATACAGAAGTTGGTCTTGCAATTCCAATTGCATAGGCAAGTCCAATTTCAACTTTGTCTGCAAGTCCTGCTGCCACTAAATTTTTTGCAATATATCTTGCGTAATATGCGCCAGATCTATCTACCTTTGTTGGATCTTTTCCTGAGAAAGCTCCTCCTCCATGTCTTCCAAAGCCTCCATAAGTGTCTACAATAATTTTTCTGCCAGTAAGTCCTGCATCTGCCATTGGTCCACCAATTACAAATCTTCCCGTTGGATTTATAAAAAATTCTGTATCGTCATCTATAAATTCTTCAGGCACAACTTTTTCTACAACTTCTCTAATAATATCTTCTCTAATCTTTTCCATTGGAACATCTGGTGCATGTTGTGAAGATACTACAACATTTTTAAGTCTAACTGGTTTATCTTCTTCGTATTCAACAGTTACTTGAGTCTTGCCATCAGGTCTTAAATAATCGAGTGTTTCATTTTTTCTAACTTCAGTAAGTCTTCTTGCAAGTTTATGTGCAAGGGAAATTGGAAGTGGCATTAATTCTTTTGTTTCGTTGCAAGCGAAACCAAACATAATTCCTTGATCTCCTGCTCCAAAAGAATCAAGCTCGTCAACTCCTTCTTCTTTAAATCTGTCAACGCCCATGGCAATGTCAGAAGATTGCTCTTTTATTGCAGATAAGACTGCACAAGTTCTTCCGTCAAAACCATATTTAGCTCTATTGTATCCAATATCCTCTAATACTTCTCTTGCTGTCTTTTCAAAATCTACATAAGTATCTGTTGAAATTTCTCCTGTAATTACTATCATTCCAGTGGATGCCATAGTTTCGCAAGCCACTCTCGCATTTTTATCCTCTGCTAAAATTTTATCTAGTATAGCATCAGATATTTGGTCGCAAACTTTGTCCGGATGTCCTTCTGTAACGGATTCTGAACTAAATTGCCATTTTTTCATTTTTAATTCCTCCATTTTAAATACCTTTGATTTAATGTATGAATTTTATTTAAAGTTTATAATTTTGAAAATTAAAAATACATTCATAAAAAAATCCTCACGCAAAAGTGAGGATCATTAAACCTCATCTTTCAGATAAAAATCTGTGGGATTTAGCACCAACTAGGTTGCCGGGTTTCAAAGTGCCCATTCACTCCACCACTCTCAATAAGGTATTATTCTTAGTTGTAAGAAGATTATAGCATTAATATTTATCTAGTGCAATAGATTAAAATAATTCATAAGGGATATTCCCACTGGATAAGTAATTATGCTCATTATAAAACTAAAAGTTATTATTTTTGATGCAAATTCATAATCAGAATTCATCTGCTTTGTGAATATGAAACAATTTGCTGCGCATGGCGTTGCCCAAAAGACAAAGGCTATTCCAAGTTCCATATTTGTAAAACCAAGTTTTACACCAATTGGAATTAATATTGCTGGTGCAAGAACCGTCTTAATAAATGCAGAAATAAACATTAACTTAAAATCACTCTTTGAACTTTCAAAGTTTAAACTTGCGCCAATTAATATAAGAGACATTGGTGTAGAAATCTTTGACACCATTTCTATTGCCTTGTCCACTCCTTGATAAACTGGAATATGTAAAAAATTAAAAATTGCTCCAATAATTATGCTGACAATCATCGGATTTTTTATAATTTTCATTGCAATGTCTATAAATGAAATTCTCTTATCTTCAGCTTCGCTATAATAAGTTAGAAGAATTATTGCAGAAATATTATAAAGAGTAAGTCCAAAGGAAATTATAACTATCATATGCTCCATTGAAGGTGCGCCATTATATATTATATCTAAAATTGGAAAGCCAACATAAACAAAGTTAGACCTATAAGCGCAATGCACAAAAGCAGATAACTTTTTCTTGTCCTTAATTCTTAAAGACTTTGCAATAACAATAGAAACAAAAATTATAAAAATTACTCCCAACAATATATATGCCACATATTTTGGATGTAAAGATTCAATCTTCGCACTCTTTATATCATAAAATAATTTAAAGGGCAGAGCTAAATAAAAAACTATCCATGTTCCCTTGTCCACAAAATTATTATCTATGTATCCTCTCTTTTTTGCGAAGTATCCAAGAAGCAATACAAAAAAGACAGGGGATACAATATTAAGTCCCATTAATAAGTTTTCCATTTCATCACCTATATAAATTATAGGTTAAATTTTTTCTCTTGTCGAGTGTCATCTTTTCAAATACAATAGAGATGGGAGGTAATATTATGAAAAAATTTATAGGTACAATTGTCACATCTCTTATTTTATTTTCAAGTGTAAATGTATTTGCTGGCGCTAAAGTTTCTAGCCAAAGTATTGTTCTCGATGGTAAGGATACTGGTATAAAGGGTTACAATATTGAGGGCAATAATTATTTTAAGCTTAGAGATGTTGCTGCACTTTTAGATGGTAAAGACGCTGAATTCAATGTAAGTTATGACGAAGGAAGGTCTGCTGTAATAATAAATAGCAAATCTGACTATAAAAAAGTTGATGGCGATTTAACTCCACTAAAGGATAGCGACAGTGAGGTTAAAGTTTCCAAACACAATGTATATGTTAATGATGTAAGACATTCCTTTAGTGTATATACTATTGACGGATACAATTATTTTAAACTAAGAGAATTAGGTCAAACTATTGGATTTGACGTAAATTTTGACGAAAAAACTAATAGCGTTATAATTGATTCCAAGGCAATCGAGCCAAAGTCTCTTGTAAAAAATCAAGTGGATATAAAAATAGTAGAATATGCTACAAGTTATGAAGAAAAAGATCTTAATATACTAAAAAACCCTATTTTAGACATTAATAATTTTTTAAAGAATATTAATAATAATATACTTGCAACTAAGGATTCTGGACAAATCAGTGGCAGTGTCCAATATGTAAACTCTGAAAATATAGTAGAAATAATTCCTTTATCAACAAAGTTCAATGGAAAATTCACATATAAACCTTTTATAAGAATAACTCAAGACAAAAAATCTGAAATTTTCCCATATGAAGATAAATTTGAAGTAGCAAAAACTTTGACGTCAAATGGATTTGATCCTACAAAAGAATTTAAAATTAGTCTCGGAACAAATATAAGTGATAATTTTGTTGAATACTCATCTTTTAATTATAAATAGTTTTGGGTATAATGATTTAGGAGGTGTTAACTTTGGAAATTAAAAAAGAAATGTTAATTGGAGAAATTCTTTCAAAAAAGCCTGAATCAATTGGAACTTTAATGAGCTTTGGAATGGGTTGTATTATGTGTCCATCTTCTCAAATGGAATCTCTTGAAGAAGCTGCAATGGTTCACGGTATAGATCCTAATATTCTTGTAGCTGCACTTAATAATGATAGTAAAGAAGAAGTAGACGTTTAATTTTTAAACTAAGGGAGAGGCAGTGCCTCTTCTTTTTTTACATAAATACTTTAGTGATTTAATAAGGAGGTAATTATGAATAAAAAATTAATAATTAGCATTTCTCTACTTTTACTAATAGGTACTTGTCACGTAAGCGCTAGTAAAAATCCCATAACTAATGACACTGACGAAGCCATATCAGTTAAAATGACAAATGCTGAAAAGAAAAAAGTTGAAGAAATCAAAAACATATTTAACATAACAGGAGCTTACGAAAGCTTTACAATTGTAAAGGAACCTATGCCTAGTGATATTGAAAGCGACTTTTTAAACAAATTAATAAAAAATAAATTTCTTATATCTTACAGATGGTCTGACGAAAAATTAGGCGAAGCAAATGTAATGTATAATAGTGACGGCGAGTTTATTTCCTTTTACAAATGGTCTTTAGCTGATGAAAAAAATGAAAGTATAGGTAAAAACTATTCTAAAGAAGATGTCCAAAAAGCTACACAAGAAATTCTCACTAAGACAATAAAGGACTTTAACAAAAAATATATTTTATCTGATTACGAAATCAATCCTAACAGTAAGGACATTGAGCTTAATTATAGAAGAGTTGTTAGAGATATCCCTGTTTTTGATGATTTTATTAATGTAAATTTTTCATCTAACCTTGGCAAAATAGTTAGTATAAACTTGATGGGAGATAATTCCTATATAAACTCCTTTTTACAAGACAAGGACTTTAAAGACCAAGCAAAAATTAGCCTTGAAGATGCACAAAAAATATTTTTAGAAAAATCTCCACTTTCTCTTTACTACAAAGTAAGCAGCGACAGAAAAAGTGTAGAAAAAGTATATTCATCAAATGTCCTTGATATTGACGCAACAACGGGCAAAGTCTTTAAAAATAATTTTAAAAGTAATGATATTTCTTTTGCAAAGACTGAAGAAGCAAAGGACACAATAGGTTTAATTGGAGTCGAAGTAAAAAAAATTGACGCACAAAGAAATTTAAAGAAAAAATCCGAAGCAAAGAAAAAAGCTGCAGAAATTGTCGGCAAATCCTACGAAATTACAAATATAGCTCTTTCCTCAGATAAGGACAATTATTATTACAAAATAACTCTCGAAAAGGGCAAAAACTATGGAGAAATAACATTAAACGCAAAAACATTAAATTTAGTTAGCCTAAATATTTATACAGATAAAAAAGATGTAAAGACAAAAGTTCCTGATGAAGAAGCCAAAAAAATTGCACTCAACTTCTTAGAAAATTATGGCGACAAGACAGAACTTAATTTAGAAAAAATTGATTTAACAAAGTTCGATTACTGCACAAATATTTTTATTCCAAGGTATGTAAATTCTATTCCAGTTTTAGACGAAGGTGTGTTTATTGCAGTTGATGATGAAAAAAATGTTGTGCTTTATGAAAAAGATTTTTCCAATATAGATTTTAGCAAAGCAAGGGATATAAATTTAACAAAGGATGAAGCAAATAAAATTTATTTGAACTCCAAAAACTTTGGGCTTAAATATGAAATGACTGAATCTGGACCTAAGCTTTTCTATGGAAAATTACAAAATATCCTTCCAATAATTGGCGAAGATAAAATTTTGAGAGATAAGTCTGGAAATATAGTTAACTTTAAAGATCAAATTTCCTATGATGATTTTAATAGTGCCAAAAATAAAGAAGCTATAAATTATTTAAAAGATATGGGATATGGAACAATTGGCAAAAAATTATCTGACAAAATTACTTATAAAGAATTTATTGAATTAATTCACAAAAATTATGGCTTGGAATATTATGACGACAACAGATATGGTATTGATATGAGTAAAGTTAAGAATAAAAAAATCACTGAAAAAGATGTAATTAAATTTTTAATAATAGACAATGGCTTACAGGACTTCACAAAAGCCAAAGGAATTTTTAAAGATAATTTATTTAAAAATCAAAAATCACTAAAAGAATATGAAAATTACTATATAATTGCAAAGGGCTATGGTTATATCGGCGATGAAATTAACCCTGATAAAGAACTAAGTCTCGAAGAAATTTTGTACATTATATACAATTCAATAAATTAATTGTAACTCTTTTGTAATTGCAAGTTACCTTCCACTGATGTATATTATCAGTGGGAGGTTTTTTATGACCCAATCAAATTACGATGTAAGACAAAAACAAAGAAGACAAAGAGCTAGAAGAAGAAAGAGAAAAAGACAAATAATTTCAATTTCAATCTTTATAATACTTATAATTTTTGTATTTTCTAAGATATTTTCTGCAATAAAAAAACCAAAAGATGAAGTTTACCCAGCACTTATGTGGTACTACGCAAATGAAATTAACAAGGATAGACCTAAAAAATACTATTACGACCCTGAATATATATCTAATGTGGCCCTTGATCCTTTACTTCGAATGGAAGATGAATTTATAGTAAAGGGATCTAATCACTTGAAAAAAGTTGATAAGTATGCCTACGATGCAAAGGAAATACGCACATACATTAAGAAAAATAATTATGATGGCGACAAAAAAATTGTATTCCTAACTTTTGACGATGGACCAAATAATACTATTACTCCTCAAGTTTTAGACATTCTAAAAAAAGAAGATGTTCGTGCAACTTTCTTTTTAGTTGGAAAATCAATTGGAGAAAAAACGGAAGAACGAGTTCGTGAAATTCTAAGAAATGGAAATGCTATTGCAACTCACTCCTTTAGTCATGACTATGAATATTTATATCCAGGTAGAGTTGTCAACCCCGAAAGAGTTTATGAAGAAATTCAAAAAACTAATGCAAGGCTAAAAAATATTCTTGGAGATGATTTTCACTCAAATGTATTTAGATACCCTGGCGGCGAAATGTCTTGGAGTAACACCGATGCAAGTAATGCACTTCTAGAATCAAAGGGCATTAATTGGATAGACTGGAACTGCCTCGTTGGCGATGCAGAGAAAAAATCTGTTAGACCTACAACAGTTGACGGTTTCGTAAATTATCTAGATAAAAGTCTTCATGAAAATAAAAACACAAAAATTGCAGTTGTACTTGCGCACGATGCGACAAATAAACAACTTACAGTAGA
>NZ_JALEOV010000033.1 GCF_022767005.1 Peptoniphilus sp.
TAAAAGATCTTAAAAACTAATGCATTGTATTTAATATAATATTTATTACAAAGCTTTAAAGAATTAAAAATTAAGAAGGAGCTTCAGATAGAAGCTCTTTTTTATGGGGAGTATTATGATTGAATTTAAAAATGTGGATAAGATATATCCAGGTGGATTTAAGGCACTAAAAAACATTAATCTCACTATAAAAGATGGCGAATTTGTTGCCATAATAGGACGAAGTGGAGCCGGCAAGTCTACTCTAATTAGAACTATAAATAAAATGCACGACATAAATTCTGGGACTTTAACTGTGGATGGAATTGATGTGAAAAGTTTAAGGGGAAAGGAGCTTAGAAAATTCAGAAGAAATATTGGAATGATTTTCCAATCTTTTAACTTAGTTGAAAGAATTTCGGTTATTAAAAATGTAATGTCATCCTTTGTCCCCGACTTAAACCCAATTCAGTCAATTCTCGGCATTTATCCAAAGGAGTGTAAGTTAAAAGCCTTAGAAGCTCTGGAACAAGTTGATATATTGGAAAAAGCTTTTGAAAGGGCAGACAATTTATCTGGTGGTCAACAACAAAGAGTTGCCCTAGCTAGAACTCTTGTACAAAATCCAAGCATTATATTGGCAGATGAACCCGTTGCCAGTCTTGACCCTGTAACTGCAAGACAAGTAATGGATTATTTTAAAAAGATTAATGAAAAACTTGGCATTACAATCCTTCTTAACATTCACCATGTTGAGCTTGCCCTTGAATATGCTACAAAGGTCCTCGGAATTCGTGATGGTGAAATAATTTTTTATGGCCCGGCAAGGGATGTTGACGACAAAATTTTAAAATCTATTTACGGAGATTCCTTTGAAGAATTAAAAATGGAGGAAATATGAACCTCTACTATAAAATTTTTAAACCCAAAAAATATGTTATGCCTTCAGGGAGAGAAGTTTATGAATATCCTGGATTTACTCTTCCAATAATTATTATTCTAATATTGTTTACAATGGTATCTGTAAAAATCACTGGATTTTCACTTAGCATACTTGTGAAAAATACCCACAAGCTTTTTACAATACTATCTCCAATGTTTAAGCCAAATTTTTCCTATTTCTCATCAGTTGTGGAACCACTATTAGATACCATAAAAATGTCCTTCCTTGGTTCTTTTTTAGGTGCAGTGGTGTCTGTTCCCTTTGCATTTTTGGCTGCACATAATATGGTGAAGAATAATATAATTAATTGGATTGTAAAATTATTGTTTTCAGTGCTTCGTACAATCCCAACACTTGTATCTGCACTTATAGCAACATATGTCTTTGGTCTTGGTGCCTTTGCAGGTACAGTTGCGATTTTTATTTTTTCCTTTTCCTATGTGGGAAAGCTAACTTATGAGCAAATCGAAACAGTTAATATGGGAGCCTTTGAAGCGATGATTTCCATGGGTTTTACAAGAACTATGGCTTTTTTCAAATCCATTGTTCCAGAAATCTTACCCTTCTACCTTTCAACAGCATTATATAACTTTGAGGGCAATGTTAGATACGCTGCCATACTTGGTTATGTAGGAGCAGGTGGACTTGGACTTCTAATAAACGAAAATATTAACTGGAGAGATTACAACCGCGTGGGCATGATACTTTTGACGCTACTTGTAACAGTATTTATTATCGAAAATGTCAGTGCACACTTTAGAAGAAAGTTGAATTAATATGTCAGAAAAAGTAATACAAAAACTAAAATCAGAACCAAAAAATCACGGCTACATTTTTTTAATAGTCGCCATAGTTTTATTTATGCTAATTTGGTCCTCATCTGTAATTAATTTTGAATCTGCAACTGATGAAGGTATGAGTGTTGCAAAAAATATTATAAAGGGAATTTTAAATCCCAATAAAGAAATGCTATTTAGCTTGACAAAAAAAGGCGTTCCCTATCTTTTGCTAGAAACAATATGTATAGCCTTCTTGGGCACACTTGTTGGTTCAATAATTTCAATACCCCTTAGTTTTTTAGCATCATCAAATATTGTTGCAGCACCAATTGCTTATGTAGTTAGACTTCTTATAATTTTAATAAGGACAATACCTTCCATAGTTTATGGTCTTATGTTTATTAGAGTTACAGGTCCCGGTCCCTTTGCTGGACTTATGACAATGAGCTTTACCTCCATTGGCATGCTCACAAAATTATTTTCCGACAATATAATGAATTTAAACAAGTCCATATTAGAGTCTTTCTCCTCAATTGGAGCAACTACTTTCCAAAAAATTCGTTTTGGAATAATTCCTCAACTATGGGCAAACTTCGCCTCTACTACAATTTATCGTTTCGACATAAATTTAAGAGATGCTGCAGTCCTAGGACTTGTTGGTGCAGGTGGAATTGGCTCTCCCCTTATGTTTGCAATAAATTCATACAAATGGCGAGAAGTGGGTGCAATTTTATTAGGATTAATAATCCTAGTATTATTTATAGAATTTTTCTCAACAAAAATTAGAGCAAAATTAGTAGGTGAAAAATGAAAATAAAAATAGTTCACACATCGGATTTACATGGATATTTTTTCCCCACAGATTATTTAGATAGAGAGAGAAAAGCTATTGGCTATCTCTCTCTTTTAAACAATATAAAAAAAGACGAGTTCACAATTTTAACCGATGGCGGCGACACTCTCCAAGGCTCATCCTTTGCATATTATGTAAAAGAATTTATGAACTCAGAAATTTTAGCCGACATGATGCAAAATGTAGACTACTATACTCTTGGCAATCACGATTTTAATTATGGCTACGATTATTTAAAAAATTACACAAAAAATATGCGTGGAAAATTACTTTGTGCCAATGTTATCGACAGAAGTGGCGAAATAAATTTATCTAATTATGTAATAAAAGAAATTAATGGATTTAAAATCGGCATTGTAGGAATTGTAACAGACTGGGTAAATCTTTGGGAAAGAAAAGAAAATTTAGAAAATTTTGAAATAAGAGATTCCTTTGAAACTGCAAAAGAAGTTTTAAAAATATTGAAAAAAGAAAAAACAGACTTTAACATTTTAATTTATCACGGTGGCTACGAAATTGATTTAAAAACTGGCGAAAAACTTTCCGATACTAGTGAAAATGTAGGCGGAAAAATTGCAGAAGAACTGGAATATGATTTAATCTTAGCTGGACATCAACACATGGAACTATCTGGCAAGATAGGTAATACCTTCGCAATAGAAACTCCTGCAAATGGTGCAAAGGCAGCTGTGATAGAAATAGATACAGAAGATAAAAAAATTTCAGCCTCCTTTATTGAACCAAAACTAGAAGAAAATTATTTAATAAAAAAATATGAAAGCATTGAAGAAAAAGTCCAAGACTACTTAGATATGCCAATTGCAAAATTATCTCGCGATTATCTCCCAGAAGATAAAATAAAAATGGCAACAGAAGGTTCTGCCTTAGCTGATTTAATAAATAAAATTCAAATGGAATACACATCTTCAGACATTTCAATTACATCCTTTGCCAATGT
>NZ_JALEOV010000036.1 GCF_022767005.1 Peptoniphilus sp.
GGATACAGACCACAATTCTACTTCAGAACAACAGACGTAACAGGAGATATCCAACTAAAAGAAGGAACAGAAATGGTAATGCCAGGAGACAACTCCACATTTACAGTAACACTAATCACACCAATAGCAATGGACGAAGGACTAAGATTTGCCATTCGTGAAGGTGGAAGAACAGTAGCATCAGGAGTAGTATCAAAAATTCTTGACTAATTCCAAAGAATAAAATACAAATGAGAGCAGGCAACTGCTCTTATTTTTTTGTTGTTTCTTAAGCGCATATAAAAAGCTTCTGTATAAATGTTACAGAAGCTTTTAAATACATAATAAAATTATATTGAAATTAAATTAATTCAGCAATTTTTTTGTCTATTTTTTCCATCTTTTCAGTTGGTTCAAATCTTGCTACAACTTCACCTTCTCTATTGACTAAAAACTTAGTAAAATTCCACTTTATGTCGGGATTATTTTTATAATCTTTGTCAATAGTTTTTAATAAGGTTGACATTGCAAGTGCTTTAGGACCCTTCCCAAAACCTTCAAAACCTTTTTGAGATTTTAAAAATTTGTAGAGTTCAATTTCATTTTCGCCATTGACATCAGCTTTTTTCATTTGTGGAAATTTAATGTCGTAATTAACTTGACAAAAATGTGTAATTTCTGAGTCACTTTCAGGTGCTTGCTCTTTAAATTGGTTGCAAGGTATGTCAATTATTTCTAGACCCTTGTCGTGATATTTTTCATATAAATTTTCAAGGTCTTCATATTGTGGAGTGAATCCACATTTTGTAGCAGTGTTAACAATTAATATAACCTTACCTTCTAACTCTCTTAAATCCAAGAAACTGCCATCTTGTTTTTCTACTTTATAATCATAAATCATTTTGTAGCCTCCTAATTCGTAATTAGTTTACCCAAAAAATAAAAAAACTAACAATAAAGGTAAGTTTTTATAATTAACTGAATCCAAAAATTCGAAATATAGTGGAGTTTTTTCATGTGAAAATAGTTGTGGAATATTTATCATGGAAATCAGGTGGATATAAAGTTCTAGAAAAAAATATAGTGTTTCTGAAAGCACTTTGTTTAACTGGATAAATAAACATAGATCAGATGGTTCCAATAATTTAGGTAAAAAAATATCATTTAAAATATGTAGAGAAAAATAATGCTTAGATGATTCTTCAATGGAAAACTTTTTTAAATGCTAAACTAGAAATATTTTATGGATAAGAATTAAAAAGTTACGAAGAACTAATATATGAAATATGCAAATAAGTTAAGTTGTATATAAGGACATAAGTAAGAAAATTAAAGAAAATGATCTCTATATATATTAAAATTCATTAGATTTTTTTATTTTATAACTTATATTTTATAAAAAATTATTTATGATATAATAATAAAAATTAAAAAGGTGGCGGAAAATGAGCATAGAAAAAGTAAAAGATTATTTAAAAAAATATGGCATAGAAGATAAAATTATTGAATTTAAAACATCAAGTGCAACTGTGGAACTTGCAGCAAGTGTGCTAAACTGTGAGCCTGAGAGAATTGCAAAGAGCCTTTCTTTTTTAGTAAAGGATGAACCAATACTAATAGTTGCAGCAGGAGATGTTAAAATTGACAACAAGAAATTTAAAGCATTTTTTGGTACAAAAGCAAAGATGATAGATAAAGATAATGTAGAAGAGTTAATTGGACATAAAGTTGGAGGAGTTTGCCCCTTTGGCATTAATAAAAATGTTGAAGTTTATTTGGATATGTCACTAAAAAGATTTGAGACAGTATTTCCTGCTTGTGGCAGTAGCAATAGTGCCATTGAATTGTCAATAGAAGAGCTTGAAAAGTATTCGAATTACAAACAGTGGATAGATGTTTGTAAAAGTATGTAAATTAGTTTGAGTTTATAAATTTAGTTCGTAAATTAAAAATTTCCACAAAAAAGATGAGTCCATCATGAACTCATCTTTTTTATTATTTGTTTTCTGCTATAACTTTTTCAATAGTAGCTGCTAGACTATCTTTATCAGCTTTACCAACAAATCCACCAAGAATTTTTCCTTCACTATTTACAAAGAATGTTGTTGGAATTGCAGAAATATTTACTAAATTATCTTCCATAGTTGGACTAGGCATTATATTAGTGTAATTTACGCCTGAGTCCTTTATAATTTTTTGAGCTTCCTCAACGTTAGTATCCATGCTAACATTTGTATCCACAACTACGCCAAGAAAATTTACCTTGTCTTTATATTTTTCGTATAATTTTGCTAAATCAGGCATTTCTTCTTTACAAGGTCCACAAAAAGTTCCCCATATATTTACAAGTGTAATAGGTTTATCTTTGTAAAATTCTTCTGATTTTATGATTTTGCCATCCATTATTTCCATAGTTTGAAAATCAAATTTATCAATTGGCATTTCTGTTAGCTTCATTGCACTTGCTGTAGTTTCTTCTGTTTTTTCAATTTTATTTGTCTTTGCTGCGTCATTTTTTTTGTTGCAAGCAAAAAGTGTAAGGACCATTGCAAATAAAATTAGTATTTTAAAAAGTTTTTTCATGTAAACACTCCTATTTAAATTTTAATTTGGTTATTACAATTATACTTGATACAAGAAAACTTGTCTATTTAAAAAAAATAATGTATAATAAATCTCACTTGTTCGGGAACTCCAAGTATAAAAAACTAATTGTTCTCCAAAGAAATGGAGGTTAAAATGAAGAAAATTATTATTGACGCAGATCCCGGGATTGACGATTCTATTGCAATTATTTTATCAAATAATGTAATGGAATATGATATTCTCGGGATTTCTTTAGTTTCAGGTAATGTGCACGTTGAAAAGGGAAGGAAAAATGTACTTAGACTTTCAAAATTTTTAAATCGAGATTTTAAAATCTATATGGGAAGCAAATCTCCTCTTACTAAAGAATTTATCAACGCAGAGGATACTCATGGAAAGGACGGTCTTGGCGAAACTTATCTAAAATATGATGAGAAAGAGATAGATGGCGATGCAATTAACTTTTTAGTAGAAGAAGCTAAAAAGGGAGATGTAACTATTTTTGCACTGGGGCCACTCACTAATATTGCTAGAGCACTAAAAAAGGATAGAATTGCATTTAAAGACACTAGAATCATTATAATGGGTGGAAACTTTAAGAGTTATGGGAACATGAGTCCAATTGCTGAATTTAATTTTTATGTCGACCCAGAGGCAGCAGACTATGTTATAAAAAATGCACCAAATAAAGTTGAAATAATGCCCCTTGATGTTACGAGAAAATTTGTATTGACGCCGAGTATTTTATCCTATATTAAGAGATTAAATCTTGAAATGGGAAATTTTATAGAAAAAATAACAAACTTTTATATGGATTTTCACTGGGAATATGAAAAAATTATTGGTTCAGTGATAAATGATCCACTTACAATTTTAGCTGAAAGAAAACCAGAATTATTTAAGAAGAGCATTTATAGTGCAGAATGCATAACAGATGGTCCTGCAAGGGGGATGCTCATGGTGGACGAAATGAACTTCATGAAGAGAGAAAAAAATATAATTTTATATGAAGATTTGAACTTGTTAGAAGTGTGGACGGAATTTATAGAGATAATTACAAATTCAAAAGTAGATAAAAATATTTTAGGTGATTTAATATGAAAATGAGTTCAAAAAAAATCACTTTTATTGCACTTTGTGTCGCAATAAACTCTGTAAGTGCATGGCTTGCCGTAGTATTAAAGCTTCCAGTATATCTCGATTCTATTGGGACAATAATGGCTGGTTTTTCTTTTGGACCAGCTTTTGGAATTTTGACTGGAATAATTTCCGCATTTGCAAATAGCATAGGAGATCCAATTGCAATTTATTTTATGCCAACACAAATTATAGTAGGATTTACATCAGGTTACTTTGAATTTTTGAAAAGAGATAAGTTTTTATCAAAATTTTATCTCACACCGGCTATGTCTATTCCAGTTGCAATTTCATCTGCACTTATAGCAACATATCTTTTTGGTACAGTTACAACAGCTGGTTCAAGTTATATTGTTCAAGCTCTTCGTGCTGTCATGGATATTTCAGATTTTGTAATTGTCTTTGTAGTTCAAATTATAACGGATTATGCAGACAAGTTATTTTCAGTCTTATTAGTTTCAAAAATTTACAATATGAACGCTTTTCAAAATATCTTAAAAAATAATAAATTTAATCATAATTTTTAAACCACTTTTTGTAGTGGCTTTTTTAATATTAGTACACTTGTGTGAATTTACAGAATCAAATTAGAAAAAGCAAAATAAAAAAATTCACTTTTTTTATATTTTTTAAATAAAGATAAATTAATGGGGTATTAAGAAAAGTAGCTGAAATTAAATTTATTATGATTATTGTTAAATAATAATTTAACAAGTGATATAATTACTCTATAAAAGATTTTACACTGGAGGTGATTTAGTGTCAGATGATGCAGTAAAAAAAGTTAAAGACACTGAAGCTGAGGCAAAAAAAATTATTGACGATGCAGAAGTTAAGGCTAAGGAAATTATAGAAAAAGCAAAATCTGCTGCAGAAGAGTCCTATGATGCTATTGTCCAAAGGGCAAAGGCGAGCAAAGACGAATTTCTTGAAAAGGCGAGAAAAGAAGGAGAAGAATCTGTATTGCCAATAAGAGAAGAAGCAGAAAAAAAGATTATTGATATTTCAAAAATTTCTAAAGACAAAGAAGCTGAAATTGTAAAGTCAGTGGTAGAGAGGATTGTGAATAATGGCAATAGTTAACATGAAAAAATTCAAACTCTTTATCTTTGATGAGGATAGAGAAAAATTAATTAATAAATTTCAAAAATTTAATTATGTTCACATTGACGAGTCCAATTTTGATTCTGATTTTTCAGAAGATGATTTTTCAAGGCCTAGATCTTCAGAAGATTTAATAGAAATTGACGATAAAATTAAGAGGTCAAAGGACGATATTGATCTGCTGCTAAAGTTTAAAGAAAAGGAAAATCCTATTAAAGCCATGAAAGAGGGAGTAGAAGACATTACCTTGGAGGAACTTGCCTCCAGAGCAATTGCCTTTCCCTTTGAAAAAATCGATTCAGAGATAAAAGCTCTTGTAGATGCTAAGGATAAAAACAATAGCAAAATTCAAAATATTGAATCAAAAATAGTGGAACTTAAACCATGGGAGGATCTATCATCTTCATTGAAGGATATTAATTCAATGGGCTCTGTAAACATTTACACGGGAACTATATCGACAAGCCATGGAGCTGAATTTGAGAGTGAATTTATAAAAAATGACCTCGTGTATATTGAAAGGGTTTCAAAGGACAAAAACTTTTATTATTATCTCATAATAGTTGAAAAATCTGCGGAGAATGAGGTAAAAACTCTATTTTCAAATTTTGGATTTACACCTATAAATGTCAAAGCAGATGGCAAAGTTAAGGACAAGATAGAGACCTATGAGAAAGATAAAGAGTTTCTTTTTGAAAAGAATAAAAATATAGAAGAAGAGCTAAAGACTTATTTAAAATATTTAGAAGATTTTAAATTTTCCTATGAATATTATCGCAATGAAAAAATTAAGATAATGTCAGAGAGAAAATTTTTAAAAACAACAGAACTTGATTTAATTGAAGGTTATGTTCCAAGCGAAAAATTAAATAACTTCGAAGATGAAGTAAAAAAAGTATGTGGCGATGATTATTATCTAAATGCGGAAGATGCAAATAGAGATTCAGGTAAGGTTCCGATTTTACTAAAAAACAATTCCTTTGTAAGTCCCTTTGAACTTATGACGGAAATGTATTCAATGCCAAAGTACAATGAAATTGACCCAACACCTTTCTTTGCACCTTTTTATTTTATATTTGCAGGTATAATGGTTGGCGATTTTGGATACGGACTTTTAGTATTTTTAGGCACACTTTTTGCGCTTAAAACTTTTAAATTGACAAAAAAAAAGAGAAAGTTTATAAAATTTTTCAATTACCTTTCCATTTCTGCAATGATATTTGGGCTTGTATTTGGGTCCTTCTTTGGAGGAATAATTGAGCTTCCAAGCTTAATAGATCCAGCAGAGGATTCTACACTTTTAGTAATCCTTTCACTAATACTAGGGGGCATTCACATATTCTTTGGTCTTGGAATCAAGGCTTATATGGATATTCGTGATGGCAAACCAAAGGATGCATTATTTGATGTTGGATTTTGGTACATGGCAGTGTTAGGTGCAATTGGATTTATTTTAAGCAAAGTTCTTCCACAAGTTGAACCCTTTGGAAAGGTATTATTAGTAATAATGGTACTTGGAATGATTGGCATAGTTGCAACTGGTGGACGTGAAGAAAAATCTACTGCAGGAAAAATTGGTTGGGGAGTTTATTCCCTATACGGAATTTCTTCTTATCTAGGAGATTTTGTGTCTTACCTAAGACTTATGGCATTAGTTTTATCTGGTTCTTTCTTGGGACTTGCCATAAATATGATTGCTGGAATGCTTTTTGGTTCAAATATAATTGGAAAAATATTTGCAATAATTATTTTTGTTGTATTTCAATTATTTAATGCTTTCCTTTCTTATTTGTCAGCCTATGTTCATACGGCAAGGCTTACTTATGTAGAAATGTTTAATAAATTTTATGAAGGTGGAGGCATACCTTTCAAAAAAATGATAGAAAATTCAGATTACTTTAATATAGACTAGGAGGATTAATATGTTAAATGGATTAATGGGAGAATACGGTGGATTGATTTTAGGATCAATTGGAATTTTCTTTGCAGTTGCACTTTCAGGTGCTGGTTCTGCTAAGGGAGTAGGTATGGCAGGTGAAGCTGCAGCAGGAGTAGTAATTGACGAACCAGAAAAATTTGGTAAATCCCTTGTACTTCAATTACTACCAGGTACACAAGGTCTTTACGGATTTGTAATTGGACTATTTATTTTATTTAGACTTTCAGCAGACACTCCAATAAACACTGGATTTATGTACATGGCAAGTGGTGCAGTAATTGGACTTGCTGGACTTATATCTGCAATTGCACAAGGTAAAGTTTCTGTTGCTGGTATTAATATTTTGGCAAAAAATGAAGAACAACAAGCAAAGGGTATTATCTTTGCAGTAATGGTTGAACTTTATGCAATTCTTGCCTTTGCAATTTCATTCTTTATCCTATTTAGAGCCTAGGTGATACTATGGCAGGACTTGAAAATATTTTAAATAAAATTATTGAGGATGCAAAAACAAAGGCAGATGAAATCATAGCAGAAGCTGAAGACAAAAAAAACACAATTGTAGAAAAAAGAAAAGATGATGCAAAATTTTTAGCTGATAAAATCAATGAAATCTCAAAAAGAGAAAGAGAAGACATTTTAAAAAGAGCAAAATCAAGTGCCGAGCTAAAGGCGAGAGATGACGTTTTAGCAGAAAAGCATAAGGTTATAGATAGAGTTCTTGAAAAAGCAATAGTAGAACTTGAAAATTTATCAGAAGAAGATTTTGTGAAATTTGTAAAAAATAATGTTGAAGGCGTAGAGGACAAAAATTCAATTTTAGATGTACCAAGTAAATATAGAGAAGCAGTTAAAAATGCAAATCTTGGTTTCAAAGTATCTGACAAGGATGTTGACAGAGGATTTGTCCTACACGATGGAAATTTAATTTACAATGGCGACTTTAGAGCTATTGTGAAATCTGAAAGAGAAGAGTTAGAAAAATTTTTAGCTGAAAAACTTTTCAGTTAAAAGGAAAAGGTGGTTAAATGGATAGAAGTAAATTTATCCAAAGTTCCACAAGACTTAGAGTCTTGGAAAAGGAGCTTTTAAAAAGTGAAAACTTTATAAGGATTTCTGAAGGGGATTCCTTGGAAGACGCACTTAGATCTCTATCTGATACAGTTTATAACAAATATATAAATAAAATCTCTTCTCCCACAGAATATGAATATATTTTAAAAGAAGAGCTAACAAGGTTTTACGACGAACTTTACGATATTTCTCCTTCCAAAATTCCCATTCTTCTTGTAACATTGAAGTATTTTTATCACAATTTAAAAGTTCTAATAAAAGAAGATATTGGGAAAAAGGACTTAAAAGATCTTTATATGAATATTGGAGATTTTGACTTAAAAGAATATAGAGATGCCCTAATTAAAGGCAGCAAAAAGAATAAATATTTTGAGCTTATAGCAAAAGTTGAGGAGATTTACGAAGAAAAAAAAGATCCACAGCTAATTGATATATATCTCGACAACGCTTATTTTAAAGAATTACTTGAACTTGCAAAAGAGTCTGAAGTTGACTTATTTATAAAATATGCAAAAAATTTAATTGATTTTACAAATATTAGAACACTTCTAAGGGCTAAAAAGCAAAAAAAAGATGTTGAATTTTTGAGGAATGTAATCATAATAGGCGGAAATGTCAGAGAAGAAACTTATATGGATTTATTAAATAGAGATATAAGTTCAGACACAGATGCCTTTAAAAAACTTGATATTTACAAGTATATTAAAGATGCCTTAGATTCTTTTAAGGAGAAAGGAAATCTTTCGAACTTTGAAAAAGAGATGGATAATTACTTTATAGATTTGATAAAAGATGTAAAGTACATCACTTATGGTCCAGAAATTATATTTGCCAATGCTTTGGCTAAAGAAATGGAAATTAAAAATCTTAGAATTATTTTAGTTTCTAAATTAAATGGACTAGATAGTGAATTTATTAGAGAAAAGTTGCGTGATAGTTATGTATAAAATAGCGGTTATTGGCGATAAGGATTCAGTTCTATCCTTTAAGGCTATTGGAATAGATGTCTTCGTAAGTTACGAAGAAAAAGATGCTAGGGCTAAAGTTGATGCCCTTGCAAAAAAAGATTACGGTGTAATTTATATAACAGAAGAACTTGCAGAAAAAATACCTAATACCATTGATAGATATAATGACAAATTATTGCCTGCCATTATAGTAATTCCTTCCAACAAGGGAACTCTTGGTATAGGCATGAATAACTTAAACAAAAATGTTGAAAAGGCAGTTGGAGCAAATATATTAGGTGATTAATCACCTTTTTATGAGGAGGAGCTTTATTGAAATCAGGAAAGATAATTAAAGTATCCGGACCACTAGTCGTGGCAAGTGGCATGGAAGATGCCAATGTCTATGACGTAGTAGAAGTTTCTAAAGACAAACTTATTGGCGAAGTAATTGAAATGAGAGGCGACAAGGCTTCCATTCAAGTTTATGAAGAAACAACAGGTATTGGCCCTGGAGATGAAGTATATACAACAGGAGCGCCACTTTCCGTTGAGCTTGGTCCTGGAATGATTGAGCAAATGTTTGACGGAATTCAAAGACCTCTTGTTGGACTTAGAAACGAAGCTGGAGACTTTTTAAAAAGAGGAGTTATAGTAAATCCTTTAAATAGAGAAAAAAAATGGGAATTTAAAAAAGTTGCAAATGTTGGAGATGAAGTTGAAGCAGGAGATATTCTTGGAACAGTTGAAGAAACAGCAGTTGTAACTCATAAAATTATGGTACCCAATGGAATAAAGGGCAAGATAAAAGACATTAAAGAAGGCTCTTTTACCGTAGAAGAAACTATTGCAACAATAGAAACAGAAAAGGGCGACAAAAATCTAACGATGATACAAAAATGGCCAGTAAGAAAGGGAAGACCTTACAAGAAAAAGGTCGATCCAAAGGAACCCCTCGTTACTGGACAAAGAGTAATAGATACATTTTTCCCAATTACAAAGGGTGGTACTGCTGCCATTCCAGGACCTTTTGGTTCAGGAAAAACAGTTGTACAACATCAACTTGCAAAATGGGCAGATGCACAAATAGTTGTCTATGTAGGTTGTGGCGAACGTGGAAACGAAATGACAGACGTACTTATGGAATTTCCAGAGTTAATGGATCCTTCAACTGGCGAATCAATTATGAAGAGGACAGTGCTTATTGCCAACACATCAAATATGCCAGTAGCAGCACGTGAAGCATCAATTTACACAGGAATTACAATTTCAGAATATTTTAGAGATATGGGTTATTCTGTTGCAATGATGGCTGACTCCACTTCTCGTTGGGCAGAAGCCCTTCGTGAAATGTCTGGTCGTCTTGAAGAAATGCCAGGCGACGAAGGTTATCCAGCATACCTTGGCTCAAGAATTGCAGAATTTTATGAAAGAGCGGGTCGTGTTATTGTAAATGGCAGCGAAGAAAGAGAAGGAGCACTTTCTGTAATAGGTGCAGTTTCCCCTCCAGGAGGAGATATTTCTGAACCAGTTACTCAAAATACACTTAGAATTGTAAAAATATTTTGGAAACTTGACTACGATTTGTCTTACCAAAGACACTTCCCAGCTATTAATTGGATTGATTCTTATTCACTTTATCAATCTAAAATTGATAAATATTTAGACGAAAATGTAGATAGAAGATTTTCTTTGCTAAGAAAAAGAGCCATGGCACTTTTACAAGAAGAAACTTCATTACTTGAAGTCGTAAGACTAGTAGGTCGTGATACATTATCTGACGAAGACCAAGTTAAACTTGACACAACAAAGTCAATTCGTGAAGACTTTTTACAACAAAATGCCTTTCACGATGTAGATACTTTCTGTCCTCTTGAAAAGCAATTCAAGATGCTTGATACAATCCTTTACTTCTACGACAAATGTCAAGAAGCATTGGAAAAGGGTGCTTACTTTAGTGAAATAGAAAAACTTGATGTAAAAGAGAATATTGCGAGAATGAAGTATGTGCCAAATGACGAATTAGAAAAAATTGACGCAATAAAAGATAAAATTGACAGTGAACTTAAAGAATTAGAACAGGTCGGTGATGTAGATGCTTAAAGAATATAAATCAGTAACAGAAGTCGTTGGACCTCTTATGACTGTTGAAGGAGTAGAAGGTGCAACCTACGAAGAACTTGTGGACATCGAACTTCAAACCGGCGAAAAAAGACGTGGACGTGTTATAGAAATTGAAGGCGACAAAGCCATGGTTCAAATTTTTGAAGGCTCCAGTGGAATAAATTTAATGGACACAAGCGTAAGATTTTTAGGAAAACCACTTGAACTTGGAGTATCGCCAGATATGATTGGCAGGGTATTTGACGGGCTTGGCGAACCAATTGACGGTGGTCCAAAGATTATTCCTAAAGAGAAAATTGATATAAACGGAACTGCAATAAATCCAGTTTCAAGAGACTATCCATCTGAATTTATTCAAACAGGTGTATCTGTAATAGATGGACTTAACACTCTTGTTAGAGGACAAAAACTTCCAATATTCTCTGAAGCGGGACTTCCACACAACGAACTTGCAGCACAAATCGCAAGACAAGCGACTGTACTTTCTGGTGGAGATTTTGCCGTAGTGTTTGCAGCAATGGGCATTACTTTTGAAGAGGCACAATACTTTATAGACGACTTCACAAAAACTGGCGCCATAGATAGAGCAGTTTTATTCATGAACCTTGCCAATGACCCAGCAATTGAAAGACTTGCAACTCCAAAGATGGCACTTACAGCAGCAGAATATTTGGCATTTGAACTTGGAAAGCACGTTCTTGTAATCTTAACAGATATGACAAATTATGCTGAAGCACTAAGAGAAGTATCTGCAGCAAGAAAGGAAGTTCCAGGTAGACGTGGTTATCCTGGTTATCTATACACAGACCTTGCCGGTATTTACGAAAGAGCAGGAAGAATTAAGGGAAGAGAAGGCTCTATTACACAAATTCCTATTTTGACAATGCCAGAAGGAGATATCACTCACCCTATTCCAGACTTAACGGGATATATTACTGAAGGACAAATAATTCTATCAACAGATTTATATAAACAAGGATTAGAACCACCTATTAATGCAATACCATCACTTTCAAGACTTAAAGACAAGGGAATTGGAGAAGGAAAAACTCGTGAAGACCACGCCGATACAATGAATCAAATTTATGCAGCTTACACTGCAGGTAAAGAAGCAAAGGAACTTTCTGCAATCCTTGGAGAAACAGCACTATCAGAAACTGACAAAGCATTTGCAAGATTTGCAGACTTATTTGAAAAACAATATGTATCACAAGGTTTTGAAACTAATAGGTCAATAGAGGAAACATTAAATTTAGGTTGGGAACTTCTTTCTCTAATACCTAAGACTGAATTAAAGAGAATTGACGACAAATTAATCGAAAAATATTTGGGCGATAAGGAGAAAAAAAATAGCGATCCTGGAGATCATAAAAATGTAGAAAATGAGGGATTATAATGACAAGACTTAAAATAAATCCCACTAGAATGAATTTATCCATATTAAAAGGCAAATTAGAAACATCAAGTAGAGGGCACAAGCTTTTAAAGGACAAACAAGACGAACTTATGAGACAATTTATAACTCTCATAAAGGAAAATAAAAAGCTAAGATTAGAAGTGGAAGAAAAATTGCAAAATTCCTTTAAGGCATTTTTAATGGCATCAGCTGCTATGAGTCCAGAAATGCTTGAAGAAGCAATTTCCCTTCCAACAATGAAAACACTTGTTGAAATCAAGAAGAAAAATGTAATGTCCGTAGATGTGCCAGAGATGAAATTTATAACAAAAAAAACATCTGAAGACGCATCACGCTATCCCTATGGCTATGCACAAACTACATCGGACCTTGACTCTGCTATTGATAATCTTACAGAAGTAATGGATGAACTTTTGAAACTTACACAAAAGGAAAAGGCAGCACAACTTTTAGCCAATGAAATTGAAAAAACTAGAAGAAGAGTAAATGCCCTTGAGTATAAAACAATTCCAGACTTGCAGGAAACAATAAAATATATTCGCTCAAAACTTGACGAAAGCGAAAGAGCAAATATCACAAGGTTAATGAAAGTTAAAGACATTATCTCAAAGGACGAACTTAAAGAAGAAAAAATAGAAAAAGTAAATGCAGAATTAATGTAATTAAAAATCATATTATTAATGCATCTTTTGTAACATAAATATTGATTTATATTTTATATGAGATTGAGGTCAAAAAAATATTAAATTAATTTGTCGCAAGTAGTGAAATAGTGGATGGACTATACTAATGAATCAAGCTACAATTATAAAAGAAAAATATAAAAATTTTAAATTACCAAGAAAAAAATCATCTGATGAAATTTTAAATTGGATAGAAGATAGATATGACGCATATAAAATTAGCTTTTCAGAATATATAAGGGACAATAGAGTAAGCTTTAAATTTATCTTAATGAATTGGATAAATGATTGCGAAATTGAAAAATTTTGCGATGAAATATTAGAACTTGTGATATATAAAATACCAAAAAATAAAAAGACAGAAATATACTTTTTAGGCAACGAAGATTCTAACAAGTTAGATTATTATTATCTATTGTTTGAAAAAAAGACGCAGCTTTTTAGTGTAGATCAACATATTATTTTTGAAGAAGTTTTTTTATATGGAGGAATAACAGAAGAAGATAAAAAAGAAGATAGCCTAAAATATTTAGACTATTTAACTAATATTGACTTTTTTTTCAACTATATAGGAAAAATTTAATTGTTGAAAAACATATAAACTTTATCAAAAGGTTAATAGAATATGAAGTGCAAAAAATTTAATATATATGATTATATGAAAGAGCTATATAAAACCTTAGATCTTCCTAGAAAAAAATCATCTGATGAAATTTTAAATTGGATAGAAGATAGATATGACGCATATAAAATTAACTTTTCAGAATATATAAGGGATAATAGAGTAAGCTTTAAATTTATCTTAATGAATTGGATAAATGATTGTGAAATTGAAAAATTTTGTGATGAAATATTAGAACTTGTGATATATAAGATACCAAAAAATGAAAAGACAGAAATATACTTTTTAGGCAACGAAGATTCTAACAAGTTAGATTATTATTATCTATTATTTGAAAAAAAGACGCAATTTTTTAGTGTAGATCAACATATTATTTTTGAAGAAATTTCTTTATACAGAGGAATAACAGAAGAAGATAAAAAAGAAGATAGCCTAAAATATTTAGACTATTTAGCTAATATTTTAAGTCGCTATCATTATATGTAAAGATAAGGATATCTATTGATTAGTAAAATTTTCAATAGATATTTTTTAGAACTTTTGCATTAGAAGTAATATTGGTATAAAAATTGGAGGGATGATATGAAATTTTTACACACTATGATTAGAGTAAAGGATTTGGAAAGATCTGAAAAGTTTTACAAAGAAGCCTTAGGTTTTGTTGAATCAAGAAGAAAAGACTTTCCAGAAGATAAATTCACACTTTTATATTTAAAACTCGAGGATTCACCCTATGAGTTAGAACTAACATATAATTATGACGGAAGAGATTATACAATTGGAGATGGCTACGGTCATATTGCAATTTCACACAAAGATATAAAAAGTTTTAGAGAAGAACTAAAAAATAAAGGTTATGATGTAACAGAATTAAAAGCACTTTCAGACAAATCAGATCATTATTTCTTCATAAAAGATCCAGATGGATATAAAATTGAAGTAATTGGAGAAAAATAAAATTTTATAAAAGTAGAACATGATGTGTACCAAAAAACTGAACACATAATTTACATTAATGGATGCAACCTATGCAAAGCAGGTGGCATCCATTTTTTGATTTTTCTAATTAAATAACCTTTAAAAGGCAAAGTTATTAATCTAATAATATTCCCTTTAAAACTCCGCGAAGAAGGTGGTCGCCATTCTCGTCATACACATCAGAAGTTATATCAATAAAATTTCTGCCACGCTTATTTTCCACTTTATCAACTTTATTTACACATTTAATTTTTCTACCCGTATAAGCTTTTTTCAAAAAGTCAAATTCCATTCTATACATCAAAATATCGTAGTCGCCGCCAATTTTATTTGTAAGGCTTGCAGTTAATAGACCCTGCAAAAGATATTCGCCATTGTCATTGGGACTTTCGTGGTGCTTGCCCCAAAAATTTGAATTTTCCGCATAGTCTTTTAAATCCTTTTCAGTAAAAGTTCTTTCGTAAATAACTTCATCACCCTTATTTAGTCGCATAAAATCACCTCAAAAATAATATACCCAATAAATAAAAAATATTTGGGTAAATTAAAAGAGAGGTGTTAAAGTGAAAAAAATATTATTATACGGACTAGAAAAAGAAAAAGCAGAGATTACAGAAAAAGTTGCAAGAGAATATGAAATTGAAATAAATAAAATATCAGAAAAAGAATTAGAGAAAAAAGTTGGCGACCTTTTTAATTTAGATTTAAGAAAAAATGAAAGCGTAGAAGACGAAAATAAATTAATGGTGTTTTCTAACTTCGATAGAAATATTTTGCGCGACTTTTTAATTGCTTTAAAAGGGGAAGGCGTAACAGTTGACAATAAGTGTGTACTTACAGAGACAAATTCAGAGTGGACTTTTGCATTTTTAATGGGGCATATTGCAGATGAGCATAGAGTAGTTATGAAGTTTAAAGAACTTGGCAAACTTGTAAAAACATCCCTAGATAAATTAGAAAAAGAAGAGGATGACGAATTAAGAGAGTTAGTGGAAAGGGCAATTGAGAATAAAAATAGAGAATTAGACGAAGAAAAACTAGATAGTGCCATAAAGGAGCTAAAAGAAAAATTAAATATTAAATAGTTGTAAAGGCAACGTGATAATTTTGCATTTTTAATAATTTTTCAAAGATAAAA
>NZ_JALEOV010000049.1 GCF_022767005.1 Peptoniphilus sp.
TAACAAATCAAAAAACTCTTGGCAGAAAAATTCAAGAGGCTTATTTATCTCTAAGAGTGGAAGACGTGCTAGATAAAAATGAAATTTTAGAAGCTTACTTAAATAGAATAAATTTGGGACAAGGTGCCTATGGCATTGAGGCTGCTGCTCAAACTTATTTTTCAAAAGACGCAGTTGACTTAAACATTGCTGAGGCTGCACTACTTGCTGGAATACCAAAGTCCCCGACAAATTATTCTCCCTTTAAATCTGTGCCAGAAGAATATTTAAAGGATGATTTTAAAGTAATTGGCACAAGGGAAATCGACGGAAAAGATCTCTACATGGTGCTAAATGATGATGCCTTTAAAAGACAAAAAATTGTATTAATGAGAATGCACGATTTAGGTTATATTGACGACAAAGAATATGAGCGCGCCAAAAATTATGACATCGTAAGTGCAATTAATCCTCGCAATTTTAAGAATCATACAATGAGTACCTACTCCACTGACTACATAAAAAAAGAGGCTTCAAGGTACTTAGCTGATTTCTACAAGACTACATTGGAAGAGGGCGAACATAAACTTTTTACTGGCGGTTACAAAGTCTATTCCACAATTGATGAAAACATCCAAAAGGATTTAGAAGATAAATACGAAAATTTCAAAAACTTTTTGCTGAATAGATCACCAAGCGGTGGCAGTAGAATGTTGAATTTAAGTTTTGACAGTGGAAATAATATTGTTTTTGGTGATGAAATTTTATATTTTGCAAAAAATAATATTTTAGATGAAAACTTTAATTTAATAATTCCAAAATCATCTTACAGCATCTCATCTCATGGTGATTTAAAAATAAAAAGTCTTTATTTTAAAGAATTAGGACAAAAAATCGACATAATCGATGCCTATGTACTGGACAAAAATAAAATTTTAAACACTTATGAAATTGGCGCTCTAAAAATCGAAGAAGGTTCTGGAGAACTCAAAAATAATTATTTAATTATCGACGGTTCTTACTTAAAGGACTTTCCTGATTTTTATAAAATTGAAAATGACAATTTAATTATTTCAAATAAATATTTTAACTTCAATCCAAATCCTGTAATGCAACCTCAATCTGCAATGATTGTGGTGAACAATAAAAATGGTTTTGTCGAGGGAATAATTGGCGGACTAGATGTTAGAACTAAAAACGCAAAAATTTTAAATCGTGCCACAGAATCTTATAGACAACCTGGCTCTGCCCTTACTCCTTTTAGCGTATATCTCCCAGCTCTAATTGATGGTAAAACTCTTGGCGATGTCTACGATGATGTCCCAACTACCTATGACGGATTGTTTTGGCCACACAATTATTACGATTCCTTTAAGGGTTTGATGACTCTTAGACTTTCAATGGAAAATTCTTCCAATGTTATAGCTGCAAAAGTTTTAGATGAAATTGGAAAAGACAAAGCTATTGATGTATTAAAAAAATTTGAAATTATAAAAGATGATGACGATGATTATTTTATAAATCACAGTGAAAATAAAAAGAAACACGACGAGAATTTAGAATCCCTTGCTCTTGGAAATATGCAAGTTGGTCTAACACTTTCTGATTTATCAAAAATGTATCAAACAATTTCAAATGACGGAATATACAAAGAAGAAACTGCCATTTTAAAAATAGAAGACCCAAGTGGCAATATAATCATTGACAATAGCAACAAAGAGAAAAGACTTTTTGACGAGAAAGCCTCACATCTTTTAAAGGATGTGTTTATTTCAAATAAAAATAAGGGCAACGCAATTGGCGCTCACATTGGCTCATCGGAAACTGGTGCATACCTTGGTCAAAACAAAACCAATTCAGATTATTTTGTAAATGGCTTTACAAATAGTCGCACAATTTCCCTTTGGATTGGTGCAGACTCTCCAAAAATTTCTCTTTCATCTGACAAATCTTCTGCAATAGAATTATTTAATAGAATGGCGAAAAATTTAGGCAAGGGAGAAGCTTTTAAGGAAGACCCATCCTATATTGTTACGAGATCTATTTCATCAAAGAGTGGGAAACTTGCGACAAAAATGAGTGACTATGCCGGTGCATCTTATAGAGAAAAATTTATTTCAGGTACAGAGCCAACGGAACAGGATAATTTATTTAAGAAATATTTAATATGCAAAGACTCAAATAAACTTGCAACACAATTTTGTCCTAGTGAATCAGTGCTATATTCAGTTCGCTTTGAAAGAGAAGAACCTTATGATTCAAAGGCTCATTATGGAATTTACCCAGATGATTACATGACTGTTCCAAAAGAACACTGCGATGTCCACACTAGAGAATGGTACAATGAATTTGGAGAAGATGATGATAATTCATTAAAAAAAGAAAATAAAGATTCAAACAAACAGGGGAAATCTAAAAAATTTTCAGATAAAATAAAAATAAATAAGAAGAAAAAATAGGAGGAAACATGAAAAATTTATCAAGTTTAATAAAATTAATAGCTTTTATAAAATTAATAAAGCCAAAGAGAAAAAAGAGAAGAAAGCTAAAATTAATGCCACTCTTAAACCCAAAGATAGCAGGAAAAGTTGCCTACCATGCAGGCAAAATACGAATGAGAAACGAAATAAAAAGATTACTCTACTAAAATAAAAAGATAGCTTGTCAATTGACAGGCTATCTTTTATTTTGCCTTTAACTTTAAATTCTTATCCATAGCTAATTATTAAATATGCTAATGAAAATATAATTTTTATGTATCTATAAAATGTTCCTACCCAAGACTTTATAAAAACAAATAGGTCAAAATATAGAATCTATATTAATTTTAAAAATTTTTTAATTAGCATCTCAAGCAATTAACAAAAACAAATATCATATAATTTGATTTAACAAAAACTCCATTACTCCCAATCTACATATTTCATACATAAAATAAATTTATTATTTCTTATAAAGAGTAAAAACTTATTAATTTATTTTTCTAGCCACTCTTTGTTTTTCTTTTTTAAAACTTTTAACACATTGTCATTGAGTACTGAAATAGAAACGTCTAAATCATGATTTTTCAAAAAATCCCTTATTGTAAATACTGCGACTTCTGCTGCTTCATCTAGCGGATATCCATAAATCCCTGATGACAAAAGTGGAAATACCATGCTCTCTAAATTTTTTTCCACAGCAAGTTCAAGTGCAGATTTGTACGCAGCTTCAAGAATTTTCCTTTCATTTTGGTTTCCATCAAAATAAATTGGCCCAACAGTATGTATAATATACTTCGCCTTTAAATTATAACCCTTAGTTATTACAGATTCGCCAGGATTTATAGGAGCAAGTTTATTGCATTCTTTTTCTAATTCTTCGTCCTTTGCATTTGCAAAAATTTGACCACATACTCCGCATCCCTTTTTAAGTTCTTTATTTGCTGCATTTACTATTGCGTCAACTTCGTAATCTAAAATGTTTTTCTTTTCAATTTGAAAGCTCATAATGCACCCCTTATATTTCTTATTTTAAATATATACCACATTACAGAATTTTTAAAGGATAAAATAAAAATTTTTTACAAAAATTAAACCTTTATAAAATTAAAAAAAGACTAACCTCTCAGTTAGCCTTAAAAATTAATTTTCATTTTTTAAATATTTTTTTATCGTCATCTTTCTTAATACAAATACAATCACAGCAAGAATTAAAATTCCTATTGGAAGTGTAAGTGTTGGCTTTCCTATTATTCCTGATATTAAAAAGGCAAGTGCTGAGGCTACACCAACGCTAATTGCATAAGGTAATTGACTCGAAACATGGGCGATGTGATCGCAACCTGCTCCCGCTGAAGACAAAATTGTTGTATCAGATATTGGCGAACAGTGGTCTCCAAATACTGAACCGGAGAAAATTGCCGCAAGTACAATTGTCAAATAGTGCATATGATTTGTGTGCATCAAAATTGGCACCATTATTGGAATTAAAATTCCAAAAGTTCCCCAAGCCGTTCCTGTTGAAAATGATAAAAATGCTCCAACTACAAAAATTATTGCCGGTAAAAGCCACATTGGCATAGTTGAGTTAGAAATAAGTGATGCTATATAAGATCCAGTGTTTAAAAATTCATCACTTGTGATTCCACCAATAGTCCAAGCAAGTGAAAGAATTACAATTGCAGAAACCATCGTCTTCATTCCATCTACTATTCCCTTCATAAATTCTTCAAACTTCAAAAGTTTTCTTGGGATAAATAGTAAAAAGGAAACTACTATTGCAAAAAAAGCTCCTATTACAAGGGATAAATTTACATTTGCATCTCCAAAAGCAGCTGCTGCTCCTACTCCATCAGTGAAAAATCCGCCAGTCTTTAACATCATCATTACAGTTACAAAAATCAAAACCAAAATTGGAACCACAAGATCATAAACTTTTCCATTTTTTGAATACTTATATCCAACATCTTCGTTTTCAACAAGCCTTGATGTGTCGTTAAGTTCATATTTTTCCATTACTCCAATTTCTATATCAGATGTACAGAAATATAAAATTAAAAGTAATGTAAGTATGGGATACACATTCATAGGAATTGTGCTAAGAAATACGCTCATGGGATTTTTTACTCCAGTGTCCCCTATTACTGCGACAACAGATGCTGCCCAAGATGAAACTGGTGCTAGTATACATACTGGCGCTGCAGTTGAATCAATAATATGTGCAAGTTTTGCCCTTGACACCTTATTTTCATCGACAATTGGTTTCATTACTGCACCAACTGTTAGGCAGTTAAAATAATCATCGATAAAAATTAAAATTCCAAGAAAAGATGTCGCAAGCTTTGCCATTTTCTTGCTCTTAATTTTTTTACTAGCCCACTTACCATAGGCAAAAGATCCTCCCGCCATGTTCATTACCATTACAAGTGACCCAAGCATAGCTAAAAAGACTAGCATAAGGGCATTATCTCCCAGCTTTTTTCCCATTAAATCAAAAACTGTTTCTAAGGCGGCAATAATATTCCCACCAGTGTAGATAAGTCCTCCAGATAAAATTCCAATTAATAAAGAAGTAATTACTTCTTTAGTTATAAGCGCCAAAGCAATGGCAACTATTGGAGGAACTATCGATAAAATTCCAAATTCCATTTTTTCTCCTTATTATTGCTCCTTCTCTTTCATGTTAAGTCTATATTTTTCCATGACTTCTGAGAAAATTTCAGCACTTGATGCAGGTGTGTACGTTATTGCATTTGCACCTGCATCTATGGTTTCAAGAATATGCTCATCAGTGTGCCCACCTGTTGCAATAATTGGAAATTCATCTCCAACTATATGTCTTGTATATTTTACTAGTTCTGCAGTCTTTTTGCCACCTGCAATATTTAAAATTCTAGCCCCTGCATCTACTTTTCCCTCAATATCATCGTATTTAGTAATAACAGTTGCTATGACAGCAATGTCTAGCGCCCTTGAAATTACCTTTATATTATCATTGGTCATAGGTGCATTAACTACTACTCCAGCTGCTCCCATAAGTTCTGCCTGCAATCCAATATTTACTACTCTTAATCCAGATGTTGTTCCGCCGCCTATACCAACAAATACTGGAACTGATGCAACTTCCATTATAGCTGATACTATTTTAAGTTGTGGAGTAAAAGGATACACAGACATAATTGCTTGTGCATTATTGTTAACAATAATAGGGATATCATTAGTAAACAGGAGCGATTTTATTCTCTTTCCCATAAAATTTATTCCACTAGCCCTATAAGTTACTTCAGGAACAGATACTTGCCTTCTCCTAAGTTCTGTCTCAATACTTGGAACAAATTTCTTTTTTCTTTCAGAATTATCAAAATTTTCCATAATGCCTCCTCAATATAATTTTTTGTATTACATTTATTTAATAAGAAATTGCTTATAAAGTCAATTCAAATTTTATTAATTTATTAAATAAATAGTTAAAAGTATTCCAATAATGTTTGCCAGATAAAATTTTGTCTTGTGAGTTTTGTGATGAAAAATTTCCATCCCAAGAAAACCTCCAACTCCTGCAAAAATTGAAAAAATTAGCAAAACTTTTTCTCTAATTCTCCACAAATTATTTTTCGCCTTGAACTTATCCACTCCATAGAGAATAAAATTAATAATATTTAAAATAATTATTAAACAATTATTTTTCAATTTTATCATCCCTTTATAAATTATTTGAGAATTATACCATAAAAAGATTTATTTGTCGCAATTTTAGGCTTTCCTTTTAATTTTTCTGTTTTTAGTTTCAAACACTTTATTAAAGTCTTATTGCCTGTTTTTAAAAGGTAAACTTTATTTTCCTACTTAATTGATAATATTTCATTGGCTAGTTTCTTATCTATTAATTAAAATATAAGAGTCCCTTCAAATCTTATTTCATTTGCATCAATAAAAAATCTGCCAAGTTTCCTTGACAGAAAATTTTTAAAATACTGAAACATAAGAATCCTTTTTATCTAAAATTAGCATATGACCTGGAGCGTGAGTAATCATAATTTCCGGTTTAGATGCCATTGCAACTGCTTGAGGTGTTACTCCACAAGCCCAAAATACTGGCACTTCTCCTTCTTTAATTTCACTTTTTTCGCCAAAATCTGGTTTATTAATATCTTTTATTCCAATAATAGATGGATCTCCAATGTGAATAGGTGCACCATGCGTTGCTGGGAATCTTGCTGTAACAGTTGTAGCTCTAACAATATCTTTGTAAGGAATTGGTCTCATAGATACAACTGTGTTTCCGTGAAAGATCCCTGCAGGCACAGTAGCAATGTTTGTAATATACATTGGAACATTATGCTCGTCTTCAATGTGTCTTACAGGTACATCTGCTTCTAGCATAGCCTTTTCAAAAGAGAAAGAACATCCAATTACAAAGGTTACGAAATCATCTCTCCACAAATCTTTTAAGTCCCTTACTTCTTTGAAGTATTCTCCGTCTTTATAGATTCTATATCTTGGGACATCAGTCCTAATGTCCGCCCCATCAGCCATAATTTTTGTAATAGGACTTCCTTCATCTAATACTTCAAGGATTGGACATGGCTTAGGATTTCTCTGTGCAAAAAGCAAAAAGTCATAGGCATACTTTTTTGGGAGTATTGCAAGATTAGCTTGCAGATATCCTTCACTCATCCCTGAAGTTGGAAGATCAACTTTGCCCTTTCTTATGAGCTCTCTTACATCCCTTGGACGCATCTTTGCAAGTTCACTTAATTTCATATTATTGATTCCTTTTTTATTACATCAAATTTATTTTTGTAATCTACTGTTAATTTTTGAGCTTCTTCAATTGTAACTTGTTGGAAAAGAACTTTATCCAAAAAAGTCATTTGTGCAAGCTTGTGAAGATCTGGTGTAATTACATTTCCAATTTTTGTATAGCCACCAGTGGTTTGTCTGTCCGCTAAAAGTATAATTGGTTGCCCATTTGCTGGCACTTGAATTGCTCCAAAAGTTGTTCCGTCAGAAATAATATCTGCACTTTCTTTATGTTCAATTTCTTCTCCTTTTAGTCTAATTCCCATTCTGTCAAAATCTTTGGTAACTTGATATCCCCCTGATCTAAATAAATCGTGAATGCCCTTTTCAGTGAAATAATCATCTTGAGGTCCAAGTACAACTCTTAAAATATTGCAGTGAGAAAACTTTGGAAGATACTTTTCAGGAATTCTTCTCATAGTTTTTTCCTTAGACTTTTTAATATTAAGTTGATCCTTAGGTTTTAAAGCTCTCCCATTTATTCCACCCATTTTTGTTTTTGTATGAGTTGATTTTGAACCGTTTACAATGGGTACATCAATTGAACCACCAAAGGCAATGTAAGATCTTATTCCTTCATCAACTTTCCCAAATTGAAGAATTTCTCCTGCTTTAACTTTTATAGTTTCAAACATAGGGACAGCCTTGCCATTTATCTTTGGATTCATATTAGAACCTGTTATTGCAATTGTCAGTTCTTCATTAAATTTCAAAGTTGGTCCAAAATAAGTCATTTCAAGCACAGCTTCATCAAGTTTATTTCCAACTAATATATTTGAAAGTTTATAGTTATAATCATCCATGGCACCTGATGTAGTAATGCCAAGTTCTTGATAGCCATACCTACCACTATCTTGAATTGTCGTGAGAATTCCACCATTTATTACATCAATACTACTCATGAAGATCACCTCTCTTTACTTTCTCAATGGAAATTTTATAAGAATCATTTTTAACTTCTTCTTCTATTTTGTCATATTCTTCTTTAGTAATAGGTATATATCTAATATAATCACCTGCTTGAATAAACACTGGTGGCTCTTTAGTGTCATCATAAAGTTTAAGTGGTGTTCTTCCTATTAATTGCCATCCGCCAGGTGATTCTAATGGATACATTCCAGTTTGATTTGCCGCAATACCTACTGAACCTGGCTCGATTTTAAGTCTTGGACTCTTTAGTCTTGGAGTGGCAATTCTTTCATCAAGTCCACCTAGATATGTGAAACCTGGCATAAAGCCCATCATATAAACCAAATAATCCCTTCCAGAATGAATTTTTATTACTTCATCTACGCTAAGATTTGCATTTTCAGCTACAAACTCAATATCTGGTCCATACTCTTTGCCATAAAGAGTTGGTATTTCAATAAGTCTAACTTCATCACTTTTGTTGTCTTTGTTTGACTTGTTAAGTCCCTTTAAAATCTCAACCATTTCGCTATAAGAAATTTTTACAGGATCATAATTAATTAAAATGGATCTATAAGTTGGCAAAATGTCTAAAATACCATCTATTTTTTTCTCTTTTAAATTTTCAACAACTGCGGAAATCTTTGCATTGATTTCTTTTTCAATTGTATTGCCAAATTCCATGACAATAGCAGAATCGCCAGCTGTTAAAAACTTTATTTTATCATACATTTTTTACTCCTAACTTATCCTAATAACTTACCAATATTTGCTATTACAGTTTGAATTCCCATAAATGCAGTTACTGCAACTACTATCCATCCAAGTATAAAAAGTATATTTGAATGTACATAATCTCCAACGATTTTTTTATTTTTAGATGCAAATAAAATTACTGCAAGAGTTATTGGAAGAATAAAGCCATTAAGTGTTCCAACTACTACCAATAGAGTTTGAGGTTGTCCTATAAAGATAAACATAATTGTAGACAATACTATAAAGGCAATTGTAACCATATTTTCATGATCAGCTACAAATTTAAATAATGTTTTTAAAAATGATACTGATGTATAAGCTGCACCTACTACTGAAGTGAAGGCTGCTGCTGCAAATACGAAACCAAAAATTTTGTATCCAACTACACCAGAAGCCGCTAAGAAAGATGATGCTGCAATATTATCAGGGTCAATTTGTACTCCTTGCATTTTTGTAACTCCAAGAATTGCTAAGAATAGTAAAACTCTTACAATTAATGCAACGCCAATTCCTAATGAAGCAGATTTTGTTACTTGAGAAAGTTTTTCTTCACCAGTGATTCCTGCATCAATGAGTCTGTGTCCACCAGAGAATATAATATATCCGCCAACAGTTCCGCCTATTAGTGTAAGAGTTGGAGAAATAATACTATTAAATCCACCTGCAGGTTTAATAGCTGATTCTGCAGCTTCTGCAACTGGTGGTTGCGTCTTAATTGCTACATAGGCAATTAATATAATCATAAGTGCACCAAGAATTTGTGTAACTCTATCCATAATTGAACTTGCAGATTTAGAAGAGAAAAGGATAATTCCAATTACTCCACCAATTGCTGCTCCAATTTTTACGTCAATTCCAAAAATTACATTAAGTCCAAGTCCTGCTCCGCCAATATTGCCAATGTTAAATGCCAAACCACCAAGAGCAACTAAAAATGCAATTACATATCCAAGCCCTGGTAGTACATTATTTGCAATGTCTTGACCTCTCATTTTTGAAACTGCTATAACTCTCCATACATTAAGTTGTGCAATGTATGAAAAAATAATTGAAATTAGAATTACAGCTGCAAAGTCTGCTCCAATCTTTGTAGTAAAAGTAGCAGTTTGTGTCATAAATCCAGGTCCAATGGCAGATGTTGCCATTAAAAAGGCTGCCCCTAAGAGAACAGATAAATTGTTTTTGTTTTTTTCCATATATTTCCCCTTATTTTAAGAAACTAGATAGAGATTTAATCTCAATACCTTCAGCTTTTAGTCCTTCTCTAATATTTTTTACAAATTCAAGAGCTTCTGGATTGTCGCCATGAACGCAAATTGAATCTGCAACTATGTCTATTTCCTTTCCATTAGCAGTTATAACTTTATTTTCTTTAATCATTTTTACAACTCTTGGAATTGCATCCTTAGGATTTTTAACAAAAGCACCTGGAAGTGATCTGTTTACCAAAGTTCCGTCTTCGTTATATCCTCTATCAGCAAAAACTTCTTGAGCTACTCTAAGTCCTCTTCTCTTGCCTTCTTTAGCTATGTAAGACCCGCTTAATACCATAAGGATTAAATCTTTATCATATTCTTCAACAGCATCTAAAACTGCATTTGCTAGTTTTTCATCGTTACAAGCAGTATTATAAAATGCTCCGTGAAGTTTCATGTGTTGAAGTTTTTTGCCATGTGCCTTTGCAAAAGCAGCAAGTGCTCCAACTTGATAAAGCATATATGCTCTAGCTTCTTCTGGCTTAACATCCATTTTTCTTCTGCCAAATCCCATTAAATCAGGGTAACCTGGATGAGCTCCAATTTCCACTCCATTTTCTGCAGCTGCCTTGCAAGTTGCATCCATAATTAGTGGATCGCCAGCGTGATATCCACAAGCGCAGTTAATACTAGTTACATACTTGACAATTTCTGAGTCCATACCTAATTTATAGGCACCAAAGGATTCACCAATGTCGCTGTTTAAATCTACAAAGTATTGCATAAATTTCCTCCTTTTACCAAATAAACAATAGCAATAACTTAATATAATTATAATAAAAGGCAGCATAATATGCAAACATTATCAAAACTACTTTAAGTCATCTTTATTAGTATTTTTGTATAGATAACTTATCATAACAAGTGCAACATAAAATAAACTCATAGCTAAAGAGCTGTGTTAATATGTAAGTGACCAAACAAAACATATTAAATGAGCAATTAACTATGAGCTATAACCATCTTACCATAGAAGAAAGATCTTGTATTTATCAATTTTTAAATTTAGGAATGAGCATAAGAAAAATTGCAGAGGCACTAAGAAGATCTCCAAGCACAATTTCAAGAGAATACAAAGAAATTCTTCAAAAATTGAAGGTCCAAGAGGAGAATATTCAAAGTATTTTCCAATAAAGGCAAATGAAAAGTATCTTGATAGAAGAAAAGGGAAATTTAAAAGACCTGCAGAAAAAAGAAGAAAATTTAACGATAAAGGTAGAACTATCCAAAAAAGACCTAAAGTAATATACAAAAGAGAAGATTTAGGCTGTAAAACATATTTTTGTAATCCTTACTGTGCATGGCAAAAAGGTACAAATGAAAATAGCAACGGACTTTTAAGATAATTTTATTCTAAAGGTATGGATTTGGCAGAAGTAAATATAGGTGATTTAAATTATAACTTAAATTTAATGAATAATAGACCAAGAAAACGTATAAAATATAAAACGCCTAAAGAAGAACTATTTAGTTTCTTACCATAGGTGTTACTGATTTGACAATTTGTCTATAAATATAGTTATCTAAATTTTTAATTCCCAATGATGTTTGTACTGATTTTAAATACTCTGATACTTCTTGACCTCCTGTTTCAGATGTAGAAGTTATAGTAAATCCTAATTTTCCACCTAATTATAACCTGTGGCAATATAATACACATCGATCTATTAAATTTTTCATTAAACCTGAAACAGACAAAACATAAACTGGTGAGTACAATATTATTATATCTGCTGATTTTAATGTATTTTTTATAAATGATAAATCATCTACTGAATCTAATGGGCATAATCCTGTGTTAAAACACGAACCACATCCAAGACAAAACCGTGTGTTTAAATTCTTTTAATCTAAAAATTCATATGTATAATTAAAGCCTAATATTTTTACTATGTTTGAAATTACTTGTGCTACAATTGATTGATCGTAATTACTTCCAATTACACAAGCTATATGCATAGTTACTCCTTTATATTAATAAACTAATTGTAAATACTTTTTGTATTTAAATAAAAAATCTAAAAAACAGTACCATATTAAGTGGAAAAGTTTTTATAAGTTCAGGTAAATATTTAATCTGTTGCGATACCTTTTTTAGAAGTTCTTTTTCTTTTTGTCTAAAAGAATAAATATAATTACCTTTTAGTAGCAATTGTACAAGCATTAAAACAACTCCTAATAATAAACTTATAAATCCAGTAGTGTTATTTAATCCGTCTAATTCTACATTGGTTGCCATAAAAATATTCTGTAAAAATACTACAATTCTTAATGATAATGTTGAGTTCAAAAAATAGTGAATTATGACTGTATATGTAATGTTTTCTGTCATTATGTAAACAATTCCTAATACTATTCCAAATAAAAAACCTGATTTATATTTTCCATAATGAAAGAATCCAAAAACTATTGCCATAAATAATATTCCATAGTCATCACAAACATCCATTAACTTACCTTGAATTATGTATCTAAAAATATATTCCTCAAATAAAACAGCTAATATCATTGTTATATTAATGTATAGATCAATAAATCTACTAACATTTAAATCCTTATAAGCATTTAAATTTGTTGTTAAAATAATAATCCCTTGATAAATAAAAACATATTTGAAAAATAATATTAATTCTTTAATTTTTATCTTTTTCATTCCTTTGATCAAATCTTTAAAAAAATCTGCAACATGAATGCCAAATAAACAACTAAATCCAATAAATATAGAAATAGGATTTAGAAGTGACCTAAGTACTAAAAAAGAATCAGAAACTTCTTTAAACTTAATTGATGCTAGAAAAATAAATATTATAAACGAAACTATCATTGCCATTCCAATTTTTTCTAAAATTTTCTTCTCTTCTGCTTTCATTGGACTCCTCAATTATTTAATAAATTTTTTTATTATTTAAATTAATATATTTTAACAGTATAAGACTTTGTTTTCTATTTAATTAGATTTTTTATTTTACTAAATTCTTTTTCTCTATCACTTGGATTATAAGAATCATTTAAATAGATAAACCCATTAAATTTATTTTCATCAATTATCTCAATTAAATCAACTTCTATATTACTTCCATATTTTTCTATAAACTTATTTTTAAAGTTACTTAAAAATCCATAATTATTAATTTCAGGACTAATTTTAGAAAATTCATTAACAAAATTTTCTATCTTATTTTTTAATTCTTTATTAAGAGTTTTACTTGAATATTTACATCCAGTATTAAGTTCTATATAATTACTAGATTCATTTAAAGATTTCATAAGGTCATAAATCTTTTTTAAAATTCTTAATTTTTGATTTTTCTTATATTCATCAAATAAATATTTTAATTTATTTAAACTATTAGTGATGTCGCTCATCTCTATGATGTTTTCTAAATTTTTTATTAACCCATTTGCACAATCTGTGTCTACTTTAATATCTATTATTTCATCTTCTTTTTCGATATTTGTATTTAGCCCAAATTCTCCAATAGATACGTTTGCAAAACATCCATAAGGAGTTGGTCTAGAGCTTATTCTTATGAAATATTTTAGTAAGACTTGACATAAATTTCTATATTCTAAATAATAAAATGGTAAAGCTGGAGTTCTAATCATAAAATAATCCCAGATATTATGGTCTATAACAACATCACTCCTTTATATGGCAACGATATCATCTCTACTTAATTTTGTCAAACTCATTTTGATTGTTAGTTTTTAAAATACGATATTGCTAATAAAAAAACGAGGAATTTACCTCGTTTAAATAATTTTATCAAGTTTTTCAATAATGTATTTTTTGTACTCAATAAATTTTTTATCTTCAAAAAAATTTTCTTTAAAATCTTCTTTTATTTCTATTTCATCAGTTATTGTTCCTGGATTTTTCCCCAAAATATAAATCCTATCTGAAATTTTTACTGCCTCTTCAATATCATGAGTGATAAAAATCGTAGAAATTTTCATCTCTCCAATAATTTTTTTATACCACTTGTGAATCGACGCCTTAGTTATTGCATCAAGAGCAGAAAAGGGTTCATCAAGTAGTGCTACTTCATTTGAAAATACATAAGTTCTAAGAAGTGCTGCACGCTGTGCCATTCCTCCAGAAAGCTGTGAAGGAAATTTTTCCTGAGTTCCTTCGAGACCAAAATCTTTAAATAGTCCGCTGACTTTTTCTCTTGCGACTTTTTTCTTGTTGCCACGCAAAATTAATGGTAGAGATACATTGTCGATAATGGTCATATAAGGAAGTAGCAAATCCTTTTGCAACATATAGGAAACTTTCCCCGGAATTCCAGTAATGTCCTCACCTTTTAAAAAAACTTTACCCCTATCCGGCTTTAAAAGTCCAGCAATTATGTTAAATAAAGTAGTCTTTCCACTTCCAGAAACTCCAACTAATGAAACTAATTCTCCCTTATTCAATATGATGTTAATGTCCTTTAGGACCTGTTTGTCGCC
This sequence comes from Peptoniphilus sp., assembly GCF_022767005.1. Classification (GTDB taxonomy): domain Bacteria; phylum Bacillota; class Clostridia; order Tissierellales; family Peptoniphilaceae; genus Peptoniphilus_A. The sequence goes on from NZ_JALEOV010000049.1 coordinate 14,639, forward strand.
AAAGAACTTATCAACATCACTTACTCTTAAAATCTCTGATTTTTCGCTCATTTTAATTTTTCAGGATTTACAAAATCATTAGTGAAACCAAAGTCCTTAGGAATTTCTCTATCAATTAATTTATTTTTCCATAACCAAGCGTAGAAATTATTCCATCTATCTGCATTTATTTCGCCAAAATATTCAGCGTCATCTTTGTATTTGTCGTGGATATAATCCATTGCTTTAATTGTGTATTCTTTATCAAGTTCTGGATTTAATTTCACTAAAATTTCTGCAGCTTCCTTTGGATTTTTTGCTGCGTATTCGTATCCCTTAGAAAAAGCACGCATAAATCTCTTTGCTACATCTTCTTTATTCTTCAAAAAATCGTTATTTGCAATTAATATTGGAGTGTAGTAGTCAAAAGTTTTGTTAATATCTTTAAAAGCAAAATAATTAATTGGCACATTTTCCATTTCAGCTCTAACTCCGTCTACTGGATAAAAAATCCATACTGTGTCAATGTCTTTACCTTGAATTGCTGCAAGTGTGTTTGTAACATCACCAGGAATTAATTTTACTTTAGAAAAATCTCCTCCATCGTCTTCAACAACTTGTTTTAAAATTGCTTGTTCAATTGGAAGTCCCCAAGTTGAGTGATTGTGATTTTCCATGTCCTTAGGTCTTGTAATGTTTTTGTCCTTAACTGATACAATGCCAGAAGTATTGTGATTTATAATAGCAGCAACTGCCGTAACTGGAAGTGGTTTTTCACTTGCAAAGGCAGGTGCAATTGTATCTTGAAAAGATACGCCAAAATCAGCCTTGCCTGATGCAACAAGAGCTTCAGCCCCATTTGCTGGAGGTTGATTTACTTCAACTTCAATCCCTTCGTCTGCAAAAAATCCTTTGTCCATTGCCACATATAGACCTGCGTGATTAACATTTGGATCCCAGTCAAGTAAAAAGCTAACTTTCTCCATTGGCTTATCCTTTTTTTCTTCAACTTTTTTATTTTCAGTTTTACCACAAGCTGTTAGCATAATTCCCGCTAAAATTAAAACTAATAATTTTTTTAAATTTTTCATTCTTCCTCCATCCACGGCATCATCTTATTTTGAATAAAACTTACGAGTTTCATCAAAATAAGAGAAATTGCCGAAATTAAAAATATAACAGCAAACATTTTGTCAAAGGAGTAATTTTTTTGAACTCTAATCATATATACTCCAAGCCCCTTAAAACCTCCAAGCCACTCGGCAATTACTGCTCCTACAACAGAATATGAAACTGCAATTTTTAAAGCAGAAAAAAAATTTCCCATGCTCTCTGGTAATTTGATGTATTTATAAATTTCGAACTTATTTGCACCCATTGCCTTTAATAATTTTATTTTATCTTGATCCACTTGCTTAAATGCCTCGAGAAGAGAAATTGCAACTGGAAAAAATGTTACAATTACAATAAGGGCAATTTTGGGAGCAATTCCATATCCCATCCATAATACAAGTAATGGTGCAATTGCAACTGTTGGCACAGTTTGTGTCAAAACCAAAATCGGATATAGAGCAGAATAAACAAAATCTGACAAATCCATTAATAAAGCTGCAACAAAACCCAAGCTCACTCCTACAAATAAGCCTAAAAAAGCTTCTGTCAAAGTTGTTCCAAGATGAGATGCAATAGTTGAAAAATCTGTAACAAATGCCTTTATAACGTCAAAGGGTTTAGGAAGTAAATAAGGTCCCACGATTCCCTTTGTTGTTACAAAATGCCAAATGGCTAAAATAATTATTATCAAGGAAGCTGCTGAGATATTATCCTTGATACTTGCCGATTTTTTCATCGATAGTCAATATCCCCTTCTCAGAATAAAATGTCTTAGAATAACAAGCAACTTGTTCTGAAATTTCTCCAGCCATTTTCACACAATTTTTCAAAATTTCAAAAGCCTTGTCGAAGTTATCTAATTCTATAACTGTTTCAAAAGGAGTTACAACATAGTTTACTTTCTCACTCTTTATATATTCAATTACTTTGTCTACAACTTCTACAACAGATTCTGAAGTACCTTCTTTAGTTGTAGGAAGTATTTGTATTGCTACTGAAATCTTCATAAAACCTCCTCATTAAAAAATAAAATAAAAAAAACCTCTTCAAAGAGAGGCATTGTTCCCGAGACAGCATTACCTGTCCTGGTCCAAAGGGTTTAAGGATTGACCTAATCTCAGCAAAAGCTCCCCTGATACTCTTATTATAGTCATAAGAGATTTTTATTACAAGCATAAGTTAATAGAAAAAAGTAGACTCTCGCCTACTTCTTTATTTACTCAATAACTTTTAAAATTTCATCAATTGGTTTTTTGTCATTTTCCTCTGGTTCTTCTTCAATTTTCCCAAAGGGCATTTCTGCAATAAGCTCCCATGAATCTGGAATTTCGTATAAATCCTTAACCCATGAATCAATGTGTGGGTTGTAATGTTGGTTGCTTGCGCCGATTTCTTCATCGCGAAGTGCTTGCCAAATATTTAGCTGAACCATTGCAGCTGAATGTTGTCCCCAAGTTTCAAAATATTCCTTATATAATGACATATTTTTTTCTTGCTCTCTAATTTCATCTTTGTCGATAAAAATTAGAGCCGTGCCTTTTGCATGATAAAATCCGAGAAATTTTTCTTCATTTATTTTGTTGTCATAAGTTTCATTTACCCTTTTCCAAAAATCCTTGGATTTTTCATCAAAAAGTAATACTACTCTCGTAGTTTGTGAATTCATATGAGATGGAGTTGTGTTTAAAACATCTTCTATCAAATATTTTATTTCTTCATTAGTAAGTGGAACGTCTTCAGATAAATCGTAATAAGATCTTCTTTTTTTTATAATTTCTATATAATTTTGCATAATACACCTCTCAAAATTTCTTTCTCGTTAAGATATACCCTAAAATGAATTTATTATTCTAATCTGCCACCCTTTGTGTATAGGTTGTAATAATAACCCTTCTTTTCCATAAGTTCGCTATGCTTTCCTCTTTCCACGATACCGTCCTTTGTCATTACAATAATCAAATCTGCATTTTGTACAGTTGTAAGTCTGTGGGCAATGGTAATAGTTGTCCTTCCCTTTGAAAGTTTTTCAATAGAATCCTGCACGACAATTTCACTTTTGTTGTCAAGGGCTGAAGTTGCTTCATCTAAAATTAAAATTGGTGGGTTTTTTAAAAAAACTCTAGCAATGGAAATTCTCTGTTTTTGCCCTCCAGATAATTTTACTCCTCGTTCGCCTACATAAGTGTCAAAACCATCTGGTAAATTTCTTATAAATTCATAAGCTCCAGCCAGCTTTGCAGCTTCAACAATTTCTTTATCACTTGCATCACTTTTCCCATAGCCAATATTGTCCTTCACTGTTCCAGAAAATAAATATACATCTTGTTGAACTATGCCAATATTTTCTCTTAGTGATTTAATCTTTATGTCTCGCACGTCAATTCCATCTACTGTAACAGAACCGCTGTCCACGTCGTAAAATCTTGGAATCAAATTGCAAATTGTAGTCTTGCCTGCTCCGCTTGGTCCTACTATCGCAAGTTTTTCGCCAGGAATAATATCCACGCTAAAATTATTTAGGACCTTTTCTTCGCTCTTTCCGTAACTAAAGTCCACATTATTGAAGGAAATTTCTCCCCTTACATTTTTTATTTCAATTGCATTCTCTTTGTCTTTTATATCTGATTCTACGGACATAATTTCTGCAAATCTCTCAATGCCCGTCATTCCCTTTTGAAACTGCTCTGTAAATTCAATAATTCTTCTGACAGTTGCAAGAAGTGACTGAATAAACATTACATAGACTATTAAATCTTCTGGACCAATTTCCCTTTTCATGAGGAAATATCCGCCACTTGCAATTAAAATGAGATACATTAAACCGTCAAAAATTCTATTGATTGTATTAAAACCAGCCATTGACTTGTAGTATCTCTTTTTTATACCTAAAAACTTATTGTTCTCATAGGTAAATTTTTCGCTTTCCACATCTTCATTGGCAAAGGACTTTACAACTTTTATCCCTAGTAGAGAATCTTCGATTGCAGAATTCAGATTACCAATATGCACTCTTTGATCCTTTTGTGCCTCTCGCATTTTATTTCTAAAATGTCCAGAAAAATAAATCATTAGCGGAATCATAACATAAATTAAAAGTGTCATTTTTACATTAATAGTAAGAAGTATTATTAATGAAATAATAATTTTTAACACGCCGATAAAATATTCTTCAGGACAGTGATGTGCAAATTCCGTTATGTCAAAGAGGTCATTGGTAATACGCGACATAATTACACCTACTTTAGTCTCGTTGTAAAAAGTGTCGGAAAGACCTTGAAGATGATAATAAAGATCCCTTCTCATGTCTGTTTCTATGCGTGCACCCATTATGTGACCAATGCTCGTCATAAAATACTGTGCAATTACTTCAATAATCTTTATGACAAAATATATTAATGAAAGCTTTAGCACAAATTCAAAGGTAATTGATGACAAGTCTTTCATCCCAAGATTTGTTAGTTTGCGGAGAATTAGCGGCAAAATTATTTCACTTGCAGTGGTAAGTCCCGCACAAAATAAATCTAAGAAAAGTGTAAACCTGTATTTATAAAAATAGGGCAAAACTTTTTTTATTAAATTTCTACTTTTCATTTTTCCTCCTTTTTAATTATTATAAAACAATAATAACACATAATTGAATTTCTTTAAAATAACAGAAATCTACCTTACTTGACATAAATTTTTAAACAAATTATAATTTGATAAGACTTATAAAGGAGATAATAAATTGGAAAATAAAGATAACACAGGCTCACGAATTGCAAAGTCAACTCTCGCCATTACAATATTTTTGTTAATAGGAAAAGTTTTTGGATTTTTTAGAGAATCGCTCACTGCCTATGTATTTGGTGCTGGAACAGAAATGGACGCCTTTTCCCTTGCACAAGCAGCAACAGCAATGATATCAAGTTTTGTTACTCAAGCGATAGCTACAACCTATATACCTTCTGCACAAAAGGCTGAAATGGACCATGGACCAAGTAGAAAAAATTACTTTACTAATAATTTATTAATGGTCGCATCCTTAGTTTCCTTTGTATTAATAATTCTTGGAATAATTTTCCCAAATCAAATTGCGCTATTAACTGCATCACAAGCTGAACCTGAAACTTATGCAATTGTAGTTAAACTTATACAAGTAGGAATGCCTGTGGTCTTATTTTCATCATGGGTTGGCATAATGGAAGGATATTTGCAACATGGTGGCAAATTCGCAGCCACTGGTGCCATTGCCATTCCACTAAACTTAACTTATATAATTTACTTAGCACTATTTTCTAAACACGTTGGAATAATGGGACTAACTATTGCATCAGTTCTTGGAGTACTTGCAGAATTCTTGTTTTTACTACCAAATGCAATAAAAATTGGATATAGGCCAAAATTTATTGCTGACTTTAAAGATAAATATGTAAGAGAGGCAATCATCCTAGCCCTACCAGTTTTTGTATCTGTATCTGTAAATGACATAAACACAATAGTAAATAGAAACTTGGCATCAGGAATGGGTAAAGGTGCTGCGTCAATTTTATATTATTCAAACAAAATGAATACAATGATAATTGGAATTTTCATAACTGCAATAACTGCCATAGTCTTTCCAATACTTACAAAAACTTTAGGTTCAGGAGACATGAAACTAGGCAAAAAAGTTATGAATGCTTCAATTAAAACAGTTTTATTTATAACAGTACCAGCAACTGTTGGACTAATAATTTTAGCAAGACCAATTATAGAAATTGCCTTTGTCCGTGGATCCTTTACTGCAGCAGATGGTATTGCAGCTACATCTACACTTAGATGTTACTCACTATCTTTAATTTCAATTTCTGTAATAAATGTATTAAATAGAATTTATTATTCTATTAAAGATACGAGGACGCCTTTCTACGTAGGCGTAACCAATGTAATAATAAATGTAGGACTTAACCTTTTAGTCGCAAGACATTATGGAACCAATGGGCTTGCTGCATCAGTTTCCATTGCGACGACAATTGCACTTTTCATTTCCTTCATACTTCTAAGAAGAAAAATTGGAAATCTTGGAACAAAATCTTACATTAAGGCACTAATAAAAACATTGATGGCTGCTTTT
>NZ_JALEOV010000109.1 GCF_022767005.1 Peptoniphilus sp.
GGCTAATTGTATAATGAAATTGAACTAAAAAAATTCCATAGCTTATCACCTTTGGTATAATTGATTTACCACAAAACAAAACCAAAAGGTGATAACTATGGAATATAATAATACTACAACAAATTCAAGAAAAAATAAACATTTAAGCGATTTTGAAAGAGGACAAATTGAACTTCTACACAATAAAGGCTATTCTGCATACAGAATAGCAAAAGAACTCGGACGTGCTTCAAACACTATTAGAAATGAATTAAAGAGAGGAACAGTTTCTCAAATTAAAAATGAAAAAATGGTGCAAGTATATTATCCTGATACAGGGAAAACTGTATATGATATCAATAGAACAAATTCTAAAAAATCATATAAAGCATTAGAATGTAGTGCTTTCTTAGAATTTGTTTACGATAAATTTATAAATGAAAAATGGTCCTTAGATGCTTGCTGTGGATATGCCACTAGACATAATCTTTTTCCTAATAAAACTCTCTGTACAAAAACTTTATATAACTATGTAGAACTTGGATTATTAAAAATAAAGTCAATAGACCTACCATTAAAGGTAAGAAGAAAAACTTCAAATAAAAGAGTCAAAAGAAATAGAATGCAATTAGGTAAAAGCATAGAAGAAAGACCAAAAGAAATAGAAAGTAAAACAACATTCGAAAATCGGGAAATAGACACAGTAGTTCCAAAGAAAAATAAAGAAGAAGCCTCTTTAATCACTATAACAGAAAGAAAAACTAGAATGGAAATCATACTAAAAGTAGAATCCAAAAAATCTAAATTAGTTAATGCTAGTTTAGAAAACTTACTTGGCAAATTAGAGGATTCCACATCGATATTTAGAAGTATAACAAGTGATAATGGATTAGAATTTGCTAGTTTAACAGAACTAGAAAGAAAATATGTTGGTGATGTATATTATTGCCATCCTAATAACCCACAAGAAAGAGGAAGTAATGAAAAACACAATAGTCTAATAAGAAGATTCCTGCCAAAGGGGAAATCACTATTAGACTATTGTGAAGACCACTATATAAAAATAATGAATTGGATGAATAATTTACCAAGGAAAATCTTAAATTACCGAACACCTTTAGAGGTTTTTGTGGAAGAGTTGAATAATTTAGGACTTATTGATACTTTGGGAGAGTTAGTTCAATTTGATATTGCAATTTAGG
>NZ_JALEOV010000077.1 GCF_022767005.1 Peptoniphilus sp.
TTTGTATCTATTTGTTCCCTCTATTGTTCCATTTTCTGTTGCGTCAAATGTTTCTCTTGTATATCCTTCTGGTACTTGAGTCTTAGGGTCTGTTCCAACTTTTACTATGTCTTTTGCTTCGTATGTTGCTGTAAATGTCTCTGTTTCTACTTTGCCATTTGCTGGAACTTCGCTATTCCATTTTACGAAAGCTTGTGTTGCATCATTATTTTTTGCACTTGCTGGGATTTCTTTTATTACTTCTGCGTTATCCCATGTTGTTCCTGTTAAGATATCTAATACTTTGTATCTATTCCCGTCTATTGTTCCATTTTCTGTTGCGTCAAAGATTACTCTTATATATCCTTTTGGAACTGGAGATTGAGAGTCTATTCCTGTTTTTACTATGTCTTTTGATTTAAAACTTGCTGTGTAAGTTAAGTCTTTATCTATCTTTGTGCTTGCTTCTAATGCTGGTGTCCACTTTTCAAATTCAAATCCTGCATTTGCTGTTGTAGCTGGTGCTTTTGATACCAAGTCTGCTAATGTTTTGTTTGCTGTCTTTAATACATATACTGTATCTTCTTCTGCTACTTTTCCCTTTGTTGCATCTTCTGATTTAAATATTACTTTCCAATAATTATTAACATTTGAAATTTTTACATTCGGATCTAATGGGTTTACTGGTCCTACTATTTCGGGGTCTGCTGGTGTTACTGTTTGTTTGTCTTTCCAAAGGGCTTTTACCGTAATATCTTCTTTTACATTAATTTCTTCGTCGACTTTCTTTTTCACACTATTTACTTCCCAAGCACTGAATTCTTTGCCAGCTGGGGCTGTGAAAGTACATTGAGGCAATTTATAGTTACTGTCTTTGGTAACCTTCACTGGTTCCATATTGCCACTTCCATCGCCTGCATTAAAAGATACTGCAAATTTATCGACATAAGCAATATTTAGAGTAACACGCAAATCTTCATAATCATTTACTTTATATCTATATTTTACTAAGGAAGGCTTTGACGGATCAAGCTTTAGAGTTGAACCTGAAATGGTAGCTCTTTCCAAGTCGCTTGTCAGTGCAGGGTCAAAATTCCCTGGTAAGCTCGTAAGGTCAAAGCTTAAGTCTTTTTTATCAACTTCAATGGGATAATTTTGATCATCTCCATAAAAAGTTTCTATTTTATTATTACTTAAATCCAAGCTAGTTAGATGATTTTTATTACACCAAAGAGTTTTAAGCGCTAAATTCTTGCTTACGTCTAGTGTACTTAGTTTATTTTCATCACAATTAAGGTCCACAAGAGCTGAATTTTTACTTAAGTCTAATGCACTTAGTTTATTTTCACTGCAACAAAGCTCCACAAGAGCTGTGTTCTTTCCTACATCTAATGTACTTAGTCGATTATTTTTGCAATTAAGATGCTTAAGGGCTAGGTTCTTGCTTAAGTCTAATGTGTTTAATTGATTGTCCAAACAATAAAGATGCTCAAGAGCTGTGTTCTTACTTACATCTAATATACTTAATTTATTGTATCCACAATTAAGTTTCTTAAGGGCTTGATTCTTGCTTAAGTCTAATGTGCTTAATTGATTGCCCATACAATAAAGATGCTCAAGAGCTGTGTTATTACCTACATCTAATGCACTTAGACCGTTAAAGTTGCAGTAAAACACCTCAAGTTTCTTAAAATATTCTATTCCCGTAAAGTCCCTAATTCCCTCGTTAATGCATTTAATCTCTGTAACCGCATCAAGTTCCTCCTGAGAAAGAATACCATTCTTGTCTATATCATATTCTTTTACATGATCTCTAAACTTTTGATTTGGAAAGTGCTCTTCATCAATTACAACATCAGTTCCACTAGTAGCCTTTAATTCTGGGGCAGCATTTGCGGCAATTCCCTTATCGCCAGTGTTTTCTCCAACACTTGAACCATTGACTATATTTTCTTTTTCATTTCTAATATTTCGACTAGTTTCTTTCTCTGCAAATGCCTGGAGAGGAATTATTGTTAAAATCATTAGAAATGCCAAAAATAAACATAATATTCGGCTCTGATTCTTCTTCACTTTCATTTTTCACTCCTTATTATTTTTATGTTTTTTTAATTTTATTTATCAAGAGTTTTTATATTAATTCCTTCTTCCAACTCCTTTCAAATATATTTCAACTACAAAATAAGTTTTCTTATTTTAAAAATTTCATTTGCAAATGAGATTTTTTCTCTACAAAAAACAAAGGTAGTAATAGAAGTTTAAAGTTTTCAGCAAATTTATGCACTAATCTTGCAAACTTTTTATGAGTTTTTAACTATCATTTTTATCTATTTGCTATTTTGAACTCTTCTGTTAAAAATACAAATACCTTTATTATTTTAATAATATCCTGTTCCCAACTACTATGTCAATGTATAATTATTTATATCTATGATTATTTGCTGCTGCACTCCATTTAGTCAATAATTAAATGTTTGTATGCAAATTATGTAATGCTAGAAGTTATTATAATCCTCTTGCCTTTCTTTTTTATCTTTTAAAAATCTTCTAAACTTAACTTATCCCATTTAGAACTTAATTAATAGAGCAAACAAAAAAGCCCTGTTTCCAAGGCTTTTGTAAAATGATATAAAATTATCTTTTTGAGAATTGTGGAGAACGTCTTGCTTTTTTAAGACCGTATTTCTTTCTTTCCTTCATTCTCGGATCTCTTGTTAAGAAACCTGCTTTTTTAAGAACTGATCTGTATTCAGGATCAACTTCAAGAAGTGCTCTTGCAACACCATGTCTTACAGCACCTGCTTGTCCTGAGTAACCGCCACCGATTACTTTAACAATTACATCAAAAGATGCTTCTGTGTCAGTAAGTTCAAGTGGCTCTTTTGCAATTGTCCTTAAAGTTTCAAAATCAAAATATTCGTCAATATCTTTTCCGTTAATTGTAAATTTTCCATTGCCAGGTAGAAGTCTAACTTGAGCGATGGATTTTTTTCTTCTTCCAGTACCTCTGTATTGTATAGTATCCATTCTTACCTCCAATTAAAATTCATATACTTCAGGTGTTTGTGCTTCGTGTGGATGTTCGCTTCCAGCATAAACCTTAAGTTTTTTGATCATCTTTCTACCAAGTCTGTTTTTAGGAAGCATTCCCTTAACAGCTAGTTCAATAACTTTCTCTGGTCTTTTTTCAATCATTTCAGAATAGACAATTTCTTTTCTTCCGCCTGGATATCCAGTATGATATGCGTGAATTTTTTGATCTAATTTATTTCCTGTCAATACAACTTTGTCTGCATTAATTACAATTACAAAATCTCCACAGTCCACATGTGGTGTAAAGATAGGTTTTCTCTTTCCTCTTAGTACGCTTGCAATTTCAGATGCTAATCTACCAAGGACTTTGCCTTCTGCATCAATTACATACCATTTTCTTTCAACTTCATTTGCTTTAGCCATGTAGCTTTTCAATGAATTTTCCTCCTAAATAGTTTAAAAAATTATTCCGGGGCTTTTTAAACATGACCTATATTTTAGACTACGCAGCCTAATTTGTCAATATTTATGGTGGATTTTTTTATTTATTTTCGCATTTTTTGAAATTAATTAAATTTTTAATTTACTATATATTTTCTCTCTCTTTTTCTATATTTGCATTTTCTAGAGGAGTTGGATAAATTGATTCTTTTTTAAATTTTTCAATTTGCTTTTTAACTCTATTTACTGATGCAATAGTTCCCACGCCTGCTATGCAACCGCCAGGGCAAGCCATGCCTTCTAGTAAATATCCATCTAGTTTTCCAGCCTTTGCAATTTTTAGCATCTTCATACATTCAGAAAGTGTGTGTGCTCCTTGAATGTTAATTTTCCTGTCTGGAGCCATTTTTTCTGCAACAACTTTTACAGATTCGGCAACACCACCTGCAATTGGATATCCACGTCCAAGTGCTGAACCATCTTCAACTTCTTCTTCAACTTTTATTTCTGACGGTTCAATATTTTTTGCTACAAACATTCCCATAAGTTCTTCAAAAGTTATTACAAAGTCAACATCGGATTTAACCTTTGTGTCAATTGCTTCTAATTTTTTTGAAGTGCAAGGTCCAATAAATACTACCACCGCATTAGGATCCTTTGCCTTTATGTGATTTGCAGTGTATCTCATTGGCGAACCTGAGTCAGAAACTTGATCGAAAAATTCTGGAAACTCATTTTTTATCATAAGAGTCCATGAGAAACAACAGCTTGTACCCATAAATGGTATATCTTTAGGCACTCTTTCGAGATATTCCTTTGCTTCATGAAGAGTGGTTAAATCCGCTCCAAGGGCAACTTCTATTACATCTTCAAATCCAAGTAATTTTATTGCTTCAATTATTTGTTTTGCACTTGTATTTGCACCAAATTGCCCTATATATGAAGGTGCAATAGCTCCATAAACTTTTTTGCCCGATTTTATTGCCTTTATTAATTGGAAAATTTGTGTCTTGTCAGAGATTGCTCCAAAGGGACATTCTGCAATACATCTTCCACATGCAACGCATTTATCTTGATCTATTTCAGCTCTTCCATACTCGTCTGAATCAATTGCATTTACACCGCAAGCTGCTGCACATGGTCTTTCGTATTTTACAATTGCAGAATATGGACATGCATCGTGACATCTGCCGCATTTAACGCATTTGTCCTTGTCAATTATAGTTCTGTCCTTTCCCATAGAAATTGCATTTACTGGGCATACATTTATACATGGGTGTGCAAGACATTTTCTACAATTATCAGTCGTGTAATATGCCTTAGTTGGACAAGCTTCACAACCAAATTTTATTACATTTATGAGAGGTTTTTCATAAGCATTTGTGTCTATGTCTACTTTGTCAAAACCATCAGTTACATTTTTAAATACGCCAATTTTTCTAACATCTAGCCCCATAGCTAGTCTAAGTCTCTCGTCAACAACTGCTCTTTCCCTAAAGATATCACTTCTATATCTCGCCACTTCGCCAGGCACAATTTTGTAACTGGACTCTTCTAGGGCGGAAATATCTATGTCATTATATGCAATTCTTGCAACTTCAGCAAAAACCTTTCTTCTGATGTCGACAAGTGTTCCATAAATTTCTTTCATCTTTTCCCCTTATTATATCCTTAATTTATCAATAATTTTTGCACTAACTTCCTGAGCAGTAGCCTTTAACATAATTTCGTCATCTACAATAACAACTGGTGATGCTTCGTTGTTATGAATCTTGCAATAATTTAAGCAATGTGCAAATTCAACTTCCAAATTTTCTGCAGAACAAAGCTCAGACTCAGGTCCACACAAATGGTCTTGTAAGTACTCTACTGCGTCGTATATAGCATTAGCTCCCATAAGAGTGCACCTAGCACCCATGCAAATAGTAACTTTCATATATCCTCCTCTTCACTCTATAATGATAGTTTAACATTTAACAATCACTTCTTCAATCATCATGTAAGTTTTTTAATATTATTACTTTCATGTTAAAATATAATTGAGGTGTTATATGGAACTTTCAAATATACTTACAAGTTTGCAATTATTTTATAATTTAGATGAAAGAGAACTTGATGAAGTTAAAAATTATCTCTCAGATATAAAAGTTTATAAAAATAAAAGTACTGTCTTTAATGTGGGAGATTACATAAATTACTTTGGCATACTATTAAATGGACAAGTAGAATTGGAAATGGACGATGTCTTTGGAAACAAAACTATTTTATCAAAATTATCTGCACCTGCTCTTTTTGCCGAGTCAATTTTAATAAAAAATGTAGGTGAAATTCCTCTATCCGTAGTTACAACTATGGATACAGAAATAATTTTCTTCGACTACAATTCTTTTTCAAGCGAAAATTTAAAATCAAAGGAAAAAGTTAAGGATAATTTAATAAAAATTCTTGCCGGCAAAAATTTATTTATGCGCGACAAATTAAATCTTTTGACACTTCCAACTTCTCGTGCAAAAATTTTGTATTTCTTATCAACGGAGGCTCGTAAAAGTCACTCAAAGTACTTTACCATTGACTTCAACATAACAGAACTGGCACAATTTTTAAATTTAAACCGTTCTTCCCTTTCTCGTGAACTTTCTAAACTAAAAAAAGAAGGTCTCATTGATTATCACAATAAGACCTTCCGCATATTATAATTATTTTCTATTTTGATGTGCTATTCTTGCAGATGCAGCTGCGGCAATTGCTGCCACCAAGTCATCTGCAAAAGTAGTTACTCTTTCAACTTTTTTCTTTTCATCAAGTTCTTTTATTATCCCAATTTTTTTCTTGTCGAGATATCCAAAGTTTGTAAGACCAATTGTGCCATACATATTCACAATTCCAAGAGTTAATATTTCATCAACACCATATAACCCTTCGTCATCGTGGATTATTGATTGAATTGGCTCAGGAAGCTTTCCCTCATTTGCCAAGTCATCAAGGGCAAGTCCCGTTAGAATCGCATGAACGGAATCCCTCTTTTTTATTACACTCTTTACACTGTCAAGGCATCTTTCAAGATCCAAATCTTCAATATATTCGCCTTGCAATTCCTGTACAAGTTTTGCAATTTCAATTAGTTCAACGCCAAAATCTTTTAATCTATTGACAGCGTGATTGTAAAGCTCTTCGCTGTCGTATTTATAAATTGAATTCTTCATACATCCTCCTACTTTCTTCTATTTTTAATTCTATTTCTTTTAATCATCTTTTTCCTAGAAATTTTTATACTAACTCCGTAAATAAATCCCGGCATTAGCGTGGCAATAAGAAGACTAATGGCATTGTAATTTATTCCCAATACCTTAATTGCATAAACTTCGGGCATTAAAAAGAATTCCATTGGAAATTTCCAATAACTTCCTCCAATTGAAGCTTTGAAAATTTCTTTTCCAAGTCCCAAAAGTCCAAGGGCAAATAAAATCATTCCTATTAAAAAAATTAAATTGCCTGCAAAAAAGTCAAGACTCCTTGCATTTCTTTTTGAAAGTAGTTTTCCAAAATTGTAATATAGCAGCAAAATTACGGCAACTAAAATAAATTTGAAAAAAATATTTCCATATACTAAATTCCTCATGCTGTTACTTAAATTAATTATAGCAGCTATGGCAAAAGTTATAAAAATTATTAAGATGTGAAAAATCAAACCTCTAGTGTTATTTCTCATGATGACTCCTAATTGTCAATGTACTCATTTGCATTTTCTGTCATCTTTAAGCTCATGTCCTTATCAACCCAGATAATTGCAGAATTAGTTCTTTCTGACAAAGATTTTATATCTTCATCTGTGGAATTAAAAGCAGCTGTCGATAAAAAGTCAGAAAGCCCAGAATCTTCCTTAATAATAGTCACAGATTTCAAATTTGTTGCAGGCTTTAAAGTGTCAGGATCTATTATGTGGCAGTATCTCTTGCCATCTAAATCAAAATACCTTTGATAATCGCCACTAGTTACAATAGAAGTGTTGACTACATTTACAACTGCGATAATTGATTCTTCACTTTCCACATTAGGATTTTGAATCCCAATTTTAAAATTGTCACGACCATCAACTGGCTTTCCAATTATTCTAACATTTCCACCAGCAGAAATTACTGCTGATTTAACTCCTCTTTCTTCAAGTTCCTTTGCCACAATCTCAGTTGCAAACCCCTTGGCAGTTGCACCTAAATCAAGTTTCATACCCTTGTCGATATAGACTTCCCTTGTATCTTCATTTAATTTGATGTTTTCTACCTTTGTGAAAGGACGTAGCTTTTCCAACTCCTCATCACTAGGAATTGCCTCTCCCTTTAGCTTTATCACTTCTTCTTTAGTCTTTCCAGATTCATAAAGATCTCTGTACTCATTCCAAAGCTTAGTTACAGGCCCAAGTGCAATATTCGTCTTGTGAGAAATATTATTATAATCATCAATGGAACTTTTTATAAGATTAAATAATGTCTCATCCACAGCAACTGGCTTGACACCGGCATTATCATTAATAGTTTTCACATTTGTAATTCCATCATAATTTTTATAATTGTCAAAAAATTTGTGGAGTTCTTCATACCTTTCCTTTGCGTATCTCAAATTGTCATTTGCAAAATCATCGGAATCAGAAAAAATTGCAATATCTACAACAGTATCAAAGGTATCGTAAAATTCCAATTCATGTTTTTCCCTATCTTTTTTAACTTCTTGAGAAACTAAATTTTGGTTTTTTTGATTTGTATTTTTATTATTAACATTTTTATCGCCGCAACCAGAGAAAATTAAAAGTCCTCCCAAAGTCAAGGCAAGAATTATCTTTTTCATAATATCACCTTTTATATGATACCATTTAAAGTCATGTTTTTACAATATATATTGCTTCATACATGCTTCAAAGATTTAAAATTTAAAACTAAGTAGTAATAAGTTTTCAATATATAATGATGTATTCCTATTAATTAATCATATTGTTTTACAAATATATTTTTAAGTGCGAATTAGGTAAAATTAAATTGTGATTACTATAAAGAAAGACCAATCCTTCTCAGAACTGGTCTTTCTTTTATTTGTTATTGTTATTTTTAATTTAATTTTTAGATCAAATTATATTCTTTAAGCATTTTTTCAATTTCTGTTCCTGCAATTTTCTTTTCCACAATTGCATCTACACCAAATGGTAAATCTAATTCTGGTTTTTCACCGTCATTTAATACGCTTGCTCCTGCCAATACATATCTAATATCATATCTTGATGCAAATACTTCTGGTACTTTCTTTTCTACACCTGTTAATACATATACTGCTTCCATTGCACATCTTGCAGAGTATTCTGTTGTAAATACTGTGTCACGACCTGGATTGTCAAGTGTTTCAACAAATTGTCCTAAGAAAGCAAAGTTAACGGCATTTTTAGGAACAACATAAGGTCTGTCTCCAAAACTTCTTGGCATAAATTGTGCTGTAATATATGGCATGAATACAGGAACAGTTGACGTTTCTTTTGCAAGTCTATCAATGTCGCTTTCAGGTACTCCAATATGGTATAACCATTCTTTTGCAATTTCTTCACCAGTACAGAATTTCATAGGTTTTTTGATATAATCTCCCTCTCTGTCAGTAAAGAGTGCATATACCCAAACAGCTATTTCATCCTCTGGTTGTCCAATGTATTGTCCTTGACGGTTAATTGTCCAGCTCATTAGCCAATTTGAATCAAGCACAGATACAATTCCTCCAGTTACAACTTTTCCTGTGTAAGGGCTTCTCTTAGTTATTTTTTCAATATAAGATGAAATTTCTTTGCTCTTTACAGTTACTGTTGCTGATTCCCAATTTGTTTTGTCAATATCAGATGTGAAAACTTCTGGGTGCCCAAAGTCATCAGATTTTTTAGCGATGTTTTTCCACAATTTAAAGCTTTCTTTTGTGTCAATGTCAATATTTGGTGCTGTATTGTTATTGCCATAAGATGATGATTCTACTAGAGAACCTGTAGTTACAAATACAAGATCATTTTCTGTAAGTGAAATTGATTTATCTTCACCTGTCTTTGAATCAGATGCAATAATCTTAGTAGCAACTTTTTTATCATCTGTAATATTAAATTCAATGTCATCAACTTTGAAGTTGTATTCAGTTTTAACACCTTTATCCTTTAACCATTTCATCATAGGTACTACAATAGATTCATATTGATCATATCTTGTGAATTGTAGTGCTGAAAGATCAGGCAATCCATTAACTAAGTGAATAAAACGATTTATATACAATTTCAATTCAAGTACTGAATGCCAATTTTCAAAAGCAAACATTGTTCTGTAATATGTCCAGAAATCACTTTTTAAGAATTCATCAGAGAAAACTTCTTCAACAGATATACCTTGTAATTTTTCATCTGGTGTCAAAACTAAATGAATAATTTCTTTAATTACATCTTTTGAAAGATTAAATTTTCCATTGTCATAACGTTGACCATTATTTTTTGTAATACGACAATTGCTGAAGTTAGGATCGTCAAGGTTAGTGTAATATAAATCATCTAAAATTGACATTTCAGGATTTTCTCTTGAAGGGATTACACTTAAAATATCCCACAATGTTTCAAAGCGGTTTCCTGTTTCACGACCACCTCTTGCAACATAGCCACTGTTTAGAAGAACTTTACCATCAAGTGCTCCACCAGCTATATCATCTTTTTCTAAGAACACGATCTTTGAAGGATCCATTTTTGCGTCTTTTATTAAAAAGCCAGCAGTTGATAATCCAGCAATACCTGTACCTATGATATAAGCTTTCTTTTCATCAATTCCCTTAGGTTTTCTAGAATTTACAAGTTTGTCATAATCTCCATTACCAAGTTTTAGTCTTTCGTCAAATGTTTTAATTTCCATAACTTACCTCCATTAACTTTTATTTCTTTTTCTTTATCTATATTCTACACTGGCAATATTTAATTCACACCAGATAAGACTTCTGCTTTGTATTAATTTAAGATAGTAAAGTGGCATTGTCTAATTTCTAGACAAATTATATATTCTGCACAAATTTTCCCTATAAAATTTTAATAGCTAAGCAGCTTGAAAAATGTACTGGTCCTAAACTTGAACAAAGATTTACAGCTAATAAAAAAATGAAAAAGGTTATGGAGGAAATTTCTCTCAAACAAATATAACGTAAAAGATTCAAGTATTGATAATTGGATAAGACAATATAAAATGATCGAATAGACAAGAATTAATAGAACTAAGTAAAAGAAAAATTAATCGGCCCTTCACCTATTGAATATAGGTTACAGACCGCATAGTAAAATTCAATATTATTGTTCCTATTTATGGGTTCACATCAGAAAAATCTTAAACAATTGTAGTTTTTAATTTTATTAAACTTCATCAAGATTTTCACTAATTCGAAGGGATCTCTCTATATTTCCGTCAAAAAGTTTACCAATGCGATAAATCATACCTTCTGGTGACTCTTTCATTCCATCCTGAATCCAATTATCTAATAATCCAACAAGTGCTGCGCGATAAAAATCTGTCACTAGCCTTTTATCTCTTTCCTTTGCAGAAATACTTTTGGATTTACATTCGTTCTCTACATATTTTTCCATTACAGATTCGCAAACTTGGTAAAGGTAATTGTCTCTGTCACTTTTTTCAATAGATTTGAAAAGATTCTGTGCTGCTTTTTTATTTTCCATTAAGAAAGAAGATGCGTGAATCAAGCTTTTTTCCCAAGAAAATGTTTCATTAAATTCTTCATCAACTTTTTCTAGTTCATCTCTTAAAATTTCCTTCACTAGAGTGTATATATCTTCATAATGATAGTAAAATGTGTTTCTGTTTATCTCGCATCTTTCTGAAAGCATAGATATAGTAATACTACTAAAACTCTTTTCTTCAAGTAGTTTCAGAAACTCTCTCTTGATTAAATTCTTGGTGTATTGCTTTGCCACCTAATCACCTCTTTATGTTATGATAATTATCCAAAAATACCAAAACTATAACTAGACTATTTTTGAAACTATTATATCATATTTGAATTTTGTAAATTTTAATTTTAAACAATAAATACAAAGCATAATATTTTATTAAATAAATATTTATTAACAAAAAAATCGGCATAGGCAATAATCCTATACCGACAATTTCTATAAATTTTATAAAAAATTTTTATTTACCATAAACTGGTCTCAATGAATCTTTGTACTTTTCATTTCTACCATGTGTTATATCTGCAAAAAGTTCCTTCAACTTCATACAAATTTCGCCTGGCTTGCCGTCAGCAACTTTTATACCGTCGACTTCAACTACAGGTGCAACTTCCATAGCTGTTCCAGAGAAGAAAACTTCGTCTGCATTATAAAGTTCAGTTCTTGCTATTGATTTTTCTACACATTCAATTCCAAGTTCTTCCCTTGCAAGTTGCATTACTACATCTCTTGTAATACCTTCCAATATATCGTCTGAAGCTGGTGGCGTAATTAGTTTTCCTTTTTTGAAAATAAAAATATTTTCTCCAGGACCTTCGCATACATAGCCATTTCTGTTTAGCAATACAGCCTCATCGTATCCTGCTCTCTTTGCTTCTAGTGATGCAAGTGCTGAGTTAAGATAACCTGCAGTAGCCTTAGTTCTTGGTGGAAGCATATTGTCTGCAATTCTTACCCATGATGAAACTTTAACTCTAAATTCTTCTTGATCCATGTACTTGCCCATTGGTTGCAAATAAATTGCCACCACATCATCTTCATGTCCCTCAATACTAACCCCAACAGTTTTAGTATCTTTATAGGCGATAGGTCTTATATAAGTAGTTTGCTTATATCCATTTTTTCTTAAAAGTTCAATTGTAAAATCTGCAAGTTCTTCTGCAGTATAATCAATTTTTAAATTAACTACCTTTGCTGATTGTAAAAATCTTTTGTAGTGTTCAATTAACTTAAATCCATAAAGTTCTTGATCTTCATCGCTCCAATAAGCACGAATACCTTCAAATACACCTAATCCATAATTTACGACTCTCGATCTAATACTTATTGATACTTTTTCCTCTTCGATTATTTCTCCATTATAAAAAACGTAAGACTTATCCATTATCTCCCCTCCATTTATTATTTTAAAACAAAAATTATTGAAATAGATTCTATCACTTTTTTATGCAAAAGCCAAGTGTTTTTTATGCATTATGAGATATATTTTCTCTACTTTCATCATCCAAAATAAAAAAGAGGTTACGAAAATGTAACCTCTAAGTTTAAATTTATTTAAAAATTAAATTTCAGCTTTAATTCTTTGTTCTCTTTCGATTGCATCGATAAGTTTTGGAACAACTGCGTTAATATCGCCAACTACACCAAGGTCTGCAATTTCAAAAATTGCTGCTTCTGGGTCTTTGTTGACAGCGATAATAAGATCAGAATCTTCCATACCTGCAACGTGTTGGATTGCTCCAGAGATACCCATTGCAAAGTAAAGTTCTGGTCTAACTGTCTTACCAGTTTGTCCAACTTGGTGATCCTTAGTTATCCAACCTGAATCTACAGATGCTCTTGATGCAGAAATTTCTGCGTCTAATTTGTCAGCAAGTTCTTGAAGAGGTTTAAATCCTTCTGGTCCACCAATTCCACGACCACCAGATACTAAGATTTTAGCTTCTGTGATATCTTTCTTGTGAGATTCTTGTTTAGCAATGTCTTTAATTTCAATGTTCATGTCAGCGTCAGTGAAGTCAACTTTAATTTCTTCAATTTCACCTTTTCTAGAATCATCAGAGTCAAGTGCTTGCATAACTCCAGGTCTAACTGTTGCCATTTGTGGTCTAAAATCTTCACAAAGGATAGTTGCCATTAAGTTACCGCCAAAAGCAGGTCTTGTCATCATAAGGTTCTTAGATTCTTCATCTATTTCTAGTTTAGTACAGTCAGCAGTAAGTCCTGTGTGAATTCTTGCTGCTAGTCTTGGTGCAAGGTCACGACCTATTGATGATGCCCCGTAAATTACGATTTCAGGGTCTTTTTCTTTTATAATTCGTGTAATTGCTTTAGCATATGGTTCAGTAACATATTCTTTAAGCATTTTATCTTCTACTACAAGAACTTTATCAGCTCCGTGTCTGATAAGAGTCTCAGCGTGATCTTTAACTTTTTCGCCAAGTAACATTGCAACAACATCTTGTCCAAGATCGTCAGCAAGTTCTCTTGCTTTTCCTAAAAGTTCTATTCCAACTTTTTCAAGTTTATTGTCTCTTTGTTCTACAAATACAAATACATCTTTACTCATTTTTAAACCCCCAATTAGATAATATACTTTTCTTGAAGTTTAGCAACGATAGCTTGAGCTGCTTCATCAGCAGTAAGGTCAGTTAAAAGAACGCCTTTACCTTTACCTTGTTTAGGGAAAGATTTTTTAACCTTAGTAGGTGATCCTTTAAGTCCTATGTTTGCCAAATCAAGTTTGTCTTTAATATCTTCAAGACCCCAAACTTTGATTTCTTTTTGGTAAGCTTCAAAAACTTTACCAATTGTCATATATCTAGGTTCTGCTAATTCTGCAATTGCAGTAATTAAGCATGGGAATTTAACATTAATTATGTGATATCTGTCTTCAAATTGTCTCTTAACAGTAATACCCTTCATATCTTTATCTAGTTCAAGTTCTTCAACATAAGAAACTTGTGGCACTCCAATGTGTTCAGCAATTTGTGGTCCAACTTGTGCAGTATCTCCATCAATAGCTTGTCTACCACAGATAATTAAATCATAATCTAAGTGTTCAAGAGCTGCAGTGATTGTGCAAGATGTAGCCCAAGTGTCAGCTCCACCAAAAGCTCTATCACTTACAAGAATTCCTTCGTCTGCTCCCATTGCAAGAGCTTCTCTTAATGCAGCTTCTGCTTGTCCAGGTCCCATTGATAAAACTGTTACGTGGGTATCTGGATTTTCATCTTTAAGTCTAAGTGCAACTTCAAGTCCTGATTTATCATCAGGGTTTATAATACTTGGCACGCCATCTCTAATAAGAGTGTTAGTAACAGGGTCAAGTTTAACTTCATTAGTATCAGGTACTTGTTTAATACATACTACTATATTCATCTATAATACTCCTTCCGATTATTTAACGCCCATCCAGCCAGATACAACCATCTTCATTACTTCAGATGTACCTTCGTAAATTTCAGTGATCTTAGCATCTCTCATCATTCTTTCTATTGGATAATCACGAGTGGATCCGTATCCACCGAATAATTGAAGACATCTTCTAGTTATATCACTTGCTGCTTCTGCTGCAAATAATTTAGCCATAGCTGCATAGTGTCCATAAGCTTCGCCATTACCTTTAGCATCAGCTGCTCTATAAACTAATAATTGAGCTGCTTCTGCAGTAGTTTTCATATCTGCAAGTTCAAATTGAGTGTTTTGGAATTGAGAAATTCTTCTTCCAAATTGTTTTCTTTCAGAAGTGTATTTAACTGTTTCATCAATTGCACCTTCTGCAATACCAAGAGCTTGAGATGCGATACCAATTCTACCACCATCAAGAGTTTTCATTGCAAGTTTAAATCCTTTGCCTTCTCTTCCAAGAAGATTTTCTTTAGGAATTCTGCAATCTTCAAAGATAAGTTCACAAGTAGAAGAACCTCTGATACCCATCTTGTCTTCTGGTTCACCAACTTTAAATCCTGGAGTTCCTCTTTCAACTATGAAAGCAGAAATTCCGTGATTTCCCTTAGATCTATCAGTCATTGCGATAATTACAAATACATCAGCAAATCCTGCGTTTGTAATAAAGATTTTTGATCCATTAAGTACATATTCATCACCGTCAAGTACAGCAGTTGTTCTTTGACCACTTGCGTCAGTACCAGCACCTGGTTCAGTAAGTCCGAAAGCACCGATTTTTTTACCTGCTAGTAAATCTGGTAAGTATTTTTTCTTTTGTTCTTCTGTTCCATTTTCATAAATTGGAGCACAGCATAGTGAAGTATGAGCAGAAACAATTACACCAGTTGTAGCACATTTCTTAGAAAGTTCTTCTACTGCCATAGCGTAAGCTAAATAATCTGCACCTTGTCCACCGTATTCTTTAGGAAATGGTATTCCGAAGAAACCATATCTGGCCATTTTTTTTACATTTTCCATAGGAACTTCTTCTGTTGCATCTACATCAGCAGCAACAGGTTCAACTTCAGTTTCAGCAAATGCACGATACATTTGTTGTAACAATAGATGTTCCTTGTCCATTCTAAAATCCATTTAAAATCCCCCTAACAATTATTATAAAGAATGTTATTTAATTAACATACGTTATTTCTATTATATCATTATGTGCTTGTTTTTCAAGGCATCTTTAATTAAAAAAGCAAGCAATAAATAAATTTGCCATAAATTTGAAATTGAAAATAAAGTAAATTTTTTCAAATAAAAATAAAAATTTTAGTCAAATTCTTATCATTATTTAACTAAAAGTATGTGATACTAACTTTACTCTTAAAAAAACCAAAATAGTGATAATGTTTTTATAAAATTTTACAAAATATTAATTGAATCTTTTCTTAAAACAAAAAAATAAAAGGCGGATAACCGCCCCTGTTAAATATCTGACTTAACTACAAGCACAGATTTCTTTGAATGATTTATTACTTTATTAGATACAGAACCTAAAAGTGTTCTAGAAAAAGCACCTAGCCCTCTGTTGCCCATTATAATAAAGTCAACATCCTTTTCGTCAGCAAATTTACAGATTTGTTCACCAGGATTTCCAGAAGTGTAAAAAGTTTCAACTTTGTTTGGATATCCGCTTAAATCTGTTTCTGCATCTTTAAGTATCATCTCTGCCCTTTCAACATTAGCCTTGTCTATTTCAAGTGTGAAATTAAAGTTAGCTGGATATTGTTCAAAGATAGAAGTTTCTGGAGTAACAGTTAAAACAATAAGATCTGCTCCTAATTTTTCTCCCATATCTCTTGCTACGTCTATTGATTTTTTTGAACTCTTTGATCCATCAATTGGTACTAATATTTTCATTTCTACCTCCTATAAAATTCTAAGTATTTTCTGTTTGTATTATACCCAAAAATAGATATTTTTAAAAAACCATTGTAATTCTTTATAAAGGTGAAGTATTAACTTTGATATATCTTTGATTTTGAATTATTTTAAAATATATTTGACAAGTGGAGTATAAAGATTTATTATAAACAAAATGACACAGTGTCATTGAGGAGGGTAGTATGGCTAAAAATACTTTTAAAAACTTAGACAAAGAGAAAAAAGAAAAAATTTATGAAAGTTTAAAGGAATACTTTGAAGAAGAAGATGTTAAAAATATAAATGTCTCTGGCATAGTTAAAAAGCTTGGCATAGCTAGAGGATCTTTCTACCAATACTTTGAAGATATCGAAGATTCTTACTTCACTGTTCTTAAGAGAGAAACAGGTGAGGTTCATCACACTTTTTTTAACTTATATGAAGAAAATAATAAAAATTTAGAAGTAACATTAAAGGCTTATAGAAATTTTTTAACGACAGAACTTTACGACAAAAATTTAAAAAAACTTTACAGACCAAAATTTTTTATCTTTGAAAATTATTTTATAACTCATGGCAAAAGCTTTTTACGAGAAAATCTATCAGATATTTTGTACCAAAAAATGCTTTACATTATGTCGGTCTTTCACGAACTTATAAAAGAGAGCATAACTTGCGACTACGACAAAGATAAATTTTTAGAAGTTTGTAACAATTTCATCAATTGGCTGTTAGGAGGTATATTATGAATCAATTTGAAATATTTTTTGATGGATTTTATCTTAGCTTAATAATTTTTCTCGGCATAAGAATGCTTTTAATAGAAAATAATGATAGCAAAATTTTAGGATCCATGGCATTGCTTTTAGGACTTGGCGATTCCTTTCACCTTGTGCCAAGAATTATTGCAAATGTATCTGAAAATGGATTTATAGAAAATAGCTTTGGACTATTTTTGGGTACTAGAGTTTCCGCTATTACCATGTCAGTTTTTTATTTGCTATTTTATTATTACATCAAGAAGAAAAACAATATGCAGAGGAAGGAACTTGACACTTTCCTAATTCTTTTATTTGTAATTAGAATTGCAACTGTAATCATTAGTTTTAATCACAGCGAAGAGATGGACTTAATATCAAATGTACCCTTTGTTTTAATGGGAATAATTGACATATTGCTCTTATTCAAAAATAAAAATATAAAAGAATTTAAAAATTTATACATTTATGTACTTTTTAGCTTTTTATTCTATGTTCCAGTTGTGTTATTAAAAAACGTGTATCCAATAATAGGTATGCTTATGATGCCAAAGACTATTATGTATGTTTTAATAGTAATTAAACTTTACAAAAATCTAAAAAAAGATTTTGAGAAAAAAGATATTATGGAATTTGCAATTTCTTATTTATTATCAGGCATACTTGCCGGAGCAGTTTATCGCGAACTTAGAAAAATTTATCCAGTTGATGTTAAAATGGCATTTGTTCACACTCACCTAATTGTACTTGGATTTGTATTCCTTGCAATATTTTATTTAATTGCAAAAAATTTAGAAATACCAAATGAAAAATTAGAAAAACTTATTAGAGTTTACAACTTTGGAATTTACTTTAGCTTTACTACAATGTTTTTACATGGTCTAGTTGATAGTTATCCCATATTAAACTCTGTGAAAATTGCAATGACTTCAATCTCTGGCATAGGTCATATATTAATAACCCTTTCTATAATTTTAATTTCTATAATGAGTTTAAGGTCAAGAGAAGTATTAAATGCTTAAAATTTTATCCCTTGTTTTAAATAAAATAATTAAATTTAACTTTGTATTATCTAGCTAAATATAATTAAGACAAAAAAAGAGCGGCAAGATATTTCCTGCCGCTTTATTATTAAGTTTTAAATTAAGTTTTAACTTATTGCCATACACTTACTTCGTCTGATTTTTCAGTTTTAGCTGCATTGTGTCCATTAGAAGCATCTAGGATTTCATAATATGCCCAGTGGCTCTTTGGTACATCTGTAAATTTCTTTAATCCGCTTTCACTAACATTTGTGAAAGATGTTGATTTAGTATTTCTGCCAAATACAGAGTTTAAAATTGTTACAGCTTCTGCTCTTGTAAGTTTTTGATCTGGTTTAAATGTTCCATCAGAGTAACCTTTGATGTTTTTGTTTCCGTAAAGTTCATTGATTGCATCAGATGCCCAGTGACCTTTTACGTCTTTAAATGATCCAGTTCCTGGATAACCGTCTTTAACAAATACAGAAATCATTTGTGCAAATTCTGCTCTTGTGATTGCTTGATTTGGTTTAAATGTGTTATCAGAATAACCTTTGATAAATCCCTTAGAAACTGCGTAGTTGATTTCATCTGAGTACCAAGCATTGTTTGCATCTTTAAAACTTGTCTTTGGATTATTTGGAAGTTCTGCTCCATTATTTACAAGTTTAACAAACATTCTAACGGCTTCAGCTCTTGTAACTTCCTTAGATGGTTTAAATGTTCCGTCTGGAAAACCTGCGATATATGAAGGTTGGCTAACTTTTTCTGTAGAAACAGCTGCTACTCCGCCAACTTTATATTCAGTGCTTCTTGAAACTTTGCCAGCTTCTTTAGATTCAACTTTAATAGTTTCTCCTGCTATTAATGCTCTATTTAAAACTACATTGTATATTCCAGTGTTTCCTGCAGTTGTATTTCCAAGTGTGTTGCCACTTGCATCGTATACAGTTACACTTGCATTAAATCCTGCATTACCTCTTACATATTTTGCTCCAGCTGAAACTGCGTTAACAGTTGGAATAATTGAATATCCATTGTCTGCTTTGTAAGTTCCATTTACATAATAGTCTAAAGTTCTTCCAGTAGAAACATATGGACTATTCCAAGTTACTTTAAAGTAACCATTTGAATCAATTACATCGCTGCCAAGATAAGTTCCGTCGTCATATACATATACAGTTCCCTTGC
>NZ_JALEOV010000081.1 GCF_022767005.1 Peptoniphilus sp.
AAGCTCAGGCAAATTTAGCTGAAAACACAGATACTCTTAGGCTTAGACTTAGAGAAATGTATAAGAGAGGTAACGTAAATTACCTTGAAGTTATATTAAACTCTAAAGACATAGAAGAATTACTTAGAAATAATGAAATTATTTCATCTATTGCAAAAGCTGATAGAGAATTAATTGAATTTATACAAGAACAAATTGACACAATAAAGGACACAGAAGAAAGACTTAAAGTTGACAGAGCAAAAGTTTCAGCAAATAAGGCTGCAGTAGAAAATGAAAGACAATCATACCAAGCTGCGGTAGATGCAAAAAATGAATATATGAAAACATTGGAGTCAAATTTAGACCTATATAAGGCTGAATTTGAAGAAGCTCAATCAAATTGGGAAAGTTTGGATTTAGAAATATTGAGACTTCAAAAAGAAATTGCTATTCAAAAAAAGGCTGAAGAAGCTGCAAAGGAAAGAGCAAGAAGAGCAAGCGCAGCAAGAATTCACTCAGATATTTCTGTGCCTTCTGGTCCAAGAGATGGTCAAAGATATACATGGCCAGTTCCCGGACACTATTCTATTTCTTCTCCTTATGGATATAGAATGCATCCAATCCTAGGATATACAAAATTCCACTCTGGCATAGATATACCTGCGCCAAATGGCACTCCAGTAGTTGCTGCAAAATCTGGCACAGTAATTATGGCAAAGACGATGAGCGGTTATGGAAATGTAGTAATGATTGACCATGACGAAACTGTTACAGTTTATGCTCATTGTTCAGCATTAAATGTATCTGTTGGTGATACTGTAAATGCTGGCGATGTAGTTTCTTTTGTTGGAACAACTGGTCTTTCCACAGGACCACATTTGCATTTTGAAGTGAGAGTAAATGGATCCACTGTAAATCCATTAGGTTATGTTTAATGAAAAAGAATAAATTTTTAAAAATTATAGCAGTTGTATTATTGGTAATTACAACTGCTTTTGTTACTAGAATATTAACAGTAAGACAAGTTGTAAGTTCCAATGAAAATTTTGGAAAAGTAATAGTATTAGAAAAATATCTTAGAGAAAATTATCTTTACAACAAAGATATTAAAGATGAAAATTTAGAATCAGGTCTATTAAAGGGTCTAGTTGCAGGATTGGGCGACCCCTATTCACAATATCTTACAAAAGACGAGATGAAAAAATTGTCTGAAACTACGACTGGTAAATTCCAAGGGATTGGAGTTTTAATTTCGCCTGACGAAGACGGAACTGTAACTGTAATTTCGCCAATTAAAGGCTCACCAGCAGACAGAGCTGGTGTTGAATCAGGAGATAAAATTTTAAAAATTAATGGAAAAGATTTTAGTGCAGAAAAAATTGACGAAGCATCAAAGGAAATGCGTGGAGAAAAGGGCACAACTGTAAAAATTTTGCTCCTTAAAAAGAAAAGTTTAAAGACTAAAGAAGTTGAAATAAAAAGAGAAGAGATTAAAATCGACTCTATAATAAAAAGTAAAATCGGAAACTTTGGCTACATTGGAATAACAATGTTTGATGAAGAAACGGGAAGGGACTTTGTTAAAGCTTTAAATGAACTTACAAGGGAAGGCGTCAAGGGAATAATCTTAGATATGAGAGGAAATCCTGGTGGAGTTGTGGACGCAGCAGTTGAAGTAGGCGAGGCAATTCTACCTAAGACAAGTTTTGTTACATTAAAAAATAACAAGGGCGAAATTATCGACGATTATAAATTAGACGACAAGTACAATGACATAAAAATGGTGGTACTTGTAAATGAAGGTTCAGCATCTGCATCAGAAATTTTGGCGGGTGCAATAAGAGACCTTGATCGTGCAAAAATTATTGGAAAGAAAACCTATGGAAAGGGCGTCGTGCAAAATGTGATTGCACTTCCAGAAGGCGACGGATTAAAGTTAACGACATCAGAATATTTTACGCCAAGTGGCAAGTCAATAAATAAAAAGGGAATTGAACCAGATATTGAAGTAGATTTGCCAGAGAATGTTAAAGGAATTGGCATAGATTATAAGGATACAGATACACAACTTCAAAAGGCAATTGAGGTTTTGAAAGGAAAATAAGTAAAAAGAAAAAGCTTCGCTTTAAGCATTTTTAAGAAATCTTCTTAAAAGGTTAAAAAGCTAAGCTTTTTTATTTTTGAACAAAAAAAATCTACTGACCTTAAGAACAGTAGATTGCTTTGGAGGCGACAACCGGATTTGAACCGGTGATAAGGGTGTTGCAGACCCGTGCCTTACCACTTGGCTATGTCGCCATAACAACATTAGTATAACAAAGAATGTAGAAAATTACAAGTTAAAATTTACAATAATTATTTTCATTTCTCTTAACTGTCAAGACATATGTTACACTTTTTGTACTATGATACAATGTCCTCAAAAGATAAATTAAATAAAATGTTAATGGAAGATATTTTATAAGACATATGCAAGTCTATCACATATGTCTTATTTTTAAATCATTACAAAAACACAATTTTTAAATATAAAGATTATAATAATTGAGTAAA
>NZ_JALEOV010000096.1 GCF_022767005.1 Peptoniphilus sp.
CAATTGAACAAATTGAAGCAGTGGTGCTACACGAACTTGTGCATTTAAAATATTTTTATCACGACGAAAAATTTATTAGTGAGTGCAAAAAGTATATGCCAAATTATGAAGAAATTGAAAGAGAATTAAAGAGATAGGTGACAAAATGAAAAAAGCATTGAAAATATTAGCAATAATTGCGATAGTGATAATACTTATGAAACTTTTTAATATTTCAATATTTATTGGCAATCAAAAAGTTGATAAACACCTAATCATCCAAAGCATAAGAAATTTTAACCTTGGCGACCTCTTTGATAAAATATCAAATTTTTTAAGTGAACTTGTATCTGGTATAAAAAAAGCAATAAATAGTTTATAAAATAGTACGCATGTCGTGCTTTTTTTGTGTAAAAATTTATTAAAATTATTTTTATGTCACTATGTTATAATAAAAAAGGTGAGAAAATGAATTTAACTTTTATTATACTAGGCTGTATAGTGCCAGGACTTATGACTGGAATTGGTGCAATCCCAATATTTTTCACAAAAAATGTCAGTCAAAAAGCATTAGATGTGCTACTTGCAGCTGCAGCAGGAGTAATGCTTGCAGCAACTTGCTTTTCCCTTGTAATACCAAGTCTTGAAATAGGAAATGGTAGAAAAGGCGTTTTAATAACTGGACTTGGGATATTTGCTGGTGCACTAATGCTCGATCTTATAGATAAATATGCCCCACATGAACATCTAATTGACAAGAGACATGAAGGAAAAGATGTAAAGAACCTTTCAAAAATTTGGCTCTTTGTAATAGCGATTGCTATCCATAATTTTCCAGAAGGACTTGCCACAGGAGTTGGCTTTGGAGGAGAAAACATGTCCAATGGACTTTCGGTTGCCCTTGGAATTGCTCTTCAAAATATGCCAGAAGGACTGGCAGTCGCCCTTGCACTTGTGCGCGAAGGCTATTCTCGCAAAAAAGGTTTTGCAATAGCAGCACTAACTGGGCTAGTTGAGCCAATAGGAGCCTTTATGGGCGTTGGACTTGTGTCAATTTTTTCCGCAACGCTTGGATTTATTCTTGCCCTTGCAGCAGGAGCAATGCTCTTTGTAATTAGTGATGAGATAATTCCTGAAACTCATTCCAATGGCTACGAAAGGTTAGCTACTTATGGTGTAATTTCTGGATTTATACTGATGATGTTTTTAGATTCTCTAATTTAAATTGAAAATTCGCAAAAAACCAAGACAAACCTTGGTTAATTATTTTATCTTAGTATTTATATTTATTTCAAAGGAGTTTTCATCTAAAAATTCTTCTCTAAGCTCCACAGCTTCGGTGAAATAAATTTCTGCATCATCTATAAAATATATTGGCTGGATGCCGTCGGCAAATTTTAATTCTTTATTCATTCTCACATCGGCATAGGAAATTATGTTGCCAACTGCGTGGTATTTTAAGAGAAGAGTTTCGCCAAAATTTTTTATGTAGCTTGGTTTTTTGTAGTCAATGGACATTTCATCTAGCATGGAAATTATTTTTTCATCTAAATTTATATCCACACTTTTTAAGTTTTTCATAAACTCTTCTGTTTTATAATTATTTACATTTATCATATAAGAGTCAAAATTAAAAATCATTTTATCACCTCGATTTTTGCATTAAGATTATTATAATTTTTCTAAGGATTCATAAATAAGTTTTGATTCATTATTGTAAAAAATTTCAAGAGAGGCATTTTGCCATTCTTCTTTATCATCAAAGTCTGTTACTATGCCAAAAAATCTCATGTAGCCGTAACCAAAGGATTCATTAATTATTTCAAAATTAAGTTTTAAAAATTCTTCAATTGAAATCTTTTTGTATTTTCCATCTTTTAAGAGATTTATTTCCACAGAATCCATTATTTCGCCTTCAATGTCATCTATTTCAATGTTTTCGTCAAAATCAGAATCAAAGGCATGGATAATATTCTCTATAACTTCTTCAAGTTCTTCCTTTGTAAAGCTTGTATCAGTTTTTTCTAGTATTAACTTGGGATTTGTCATAATATAATCTACTTGTTTTTCACCTTTTTTTTCAAAGTAAATTCCCTCGTCAAAGGATAAAATAACTTTGTCGTCAAAAACTTCAAGATTTGTCAAATGAAAATCGTGAAAGGAAAAAACTTGATTTAATAAATTTAGTTTCATATAGACCTCATTTGTGATAGGGGTGATTGTTTATTATTCTAAAGGCTCTATAAATTTGTTCCATTAAAATTACGCGCATAAGTTTGTGTGGGAAAGTCATCTTCGAGAAGCTAAGTTTGTAATCGGCTCTATTTAAAACTTCTTCAGATAAACCGAGACTTCCTCCAATTATAAAAGTTATGTTAGAATAGCCGTCTATCATTAAATTATTTATTTTGCCTGCAAATTCAACTGAGTCAATGCTTTTTCCATCTATGGCAAGGGCAATGACATAGGCGCCTTCCTTTATCTTTGATAAGATTTTTTCGCCCTCAGTATTTTTTACTCTTTCCATGTCTTTTTCAGATAAATTTTCGGGGCAAGGTTCGTCCATAATTTCAAAAATGCTTAAATCGGCATAGGATTTAAGCATTTTCTTGTACTCATTTATTGAATCTTTAAAATAATTTTCCTTGATTTTGCCAAGTACAATTAAATTAATATTTATCATTTTAATTTTTTAACTTCTTCAAGAGCCCTTTCAAAGTTTACTTCGTGAGTTACTTCAGGAACATATTCAACGTATGCGACCTTTCCATCTCTGTCAACAATTACAACACCACGAGCAAGGAGCTTAAATTCTTTAATCATGAATCCATATTTTTCGCCAAATTCTCTGTAATTGTAATCAGAAACAATGTCTGCATTTTCAATTCCCTTTACTGAACAGAATCTATCTTGTGCAAAAGGAAGGTCAACTGTTACAGTTACGATTTTTACATCGTCAGATAATTTTGTAGCTTCTTCGTTAAAAGTAGTTGCTTGAATTGCGCATACAGGTGTGTCAATAGATGGAGCAACTGAATAAACTACAATTTTGCCCTTTAAATCAGCTGAATTAAATTCAGATAAATCTCTTTTTACAGCTTTAAATTCAGGCGCCATATCTCCTACTTTAATTTCTTTACCTTCTAAATTAACTTTATTTCCGCCAAATGTTATATCCATTGTAATACCTCCAAAATATTATTTTTTAATTTACACCTTATTTATATCCAATTCTATTTAATCCTAACAAGAGATTGAAATAAAATAATAAATTTGGGTAAAAATTATTTTGAGAAAATTTATTATTTTAAAACAGAAGGGAGGTACTTATGAAAAAATTTTTTAAAACTTTGATTTTTATTATCGTAATAGGATTAATGGGAACTTTTTTATCATCTTGCCAAGATAAAAGGGAACTTCTTCCAGACAAAAAAATTTACAATGTCAATTGGACCATTGAAGATATGACAAATACAGATACTGGCACAAAGGTAGATAATGACATGACAATTAAATTTGATAAGAAAAATTTTATTTTAACTGATAGAAATAATGCAATAGATTATAAGGGAACTTATAAGTTAAAAAAGGCAGGCACGGGTTACGAAATTATAATGAAATTTGACGACTTAAAAGATCCTGTCATAGGTGGATATGGCACGAGGACTTATAAAGATAAGAACTCTGCACCAGATTTATTGTTTGAATATAGGGATCGCATGTATTCTTTTATTGGCGAATATGAAGATAAATAAAAAAACTGTTGTGATTTTCAACAGTTTTTGATATTTCCTATGAAATTTTAAAAATTATTTTTCTTTAAAAATTTTAAGCATTATTTTCGTGGAGATATAAAAGAGAATCAATACTGCAAAAACTCCTGCAAGTCCCCACACTGCTACTTCTAAACCCTGCATAAATATATTCATACATTCACCTCTACATAAACATTGGCACAAGAGCCAAGATCATTGAACCTGCCACTACTGAGCCAAGTTGTCCTGCTACATTTGCCGACATTGCTTGCATTAGCACAAAATTCGTCGGGTCTTCCTTTGCAGCCATCATTTGTACCACTCTACCACTCATTGGGAAGGCAGAAATTCCTGCTGCTCCAATCATTGGATTTACTTTATTCTTTAAAAATAAATTTAAGAATTTTGCAAACAAAACACCGCCTGCTGTGTCGAAAATAAAGGCAACAAGTCCCATTGCAAGTATCATCAATGTGTGAAGATTTAAAAAGGCATCAGCAGACATTGTGCCGCCAATTGTAATTCCAAGTAAAATTGTAACTAGATTTGAAAGTTCATTTTGTGCTGAGATTGAAAGTCTTTCAAGGACTCCACACACCCTTATTAAATTTCCAAACATAAGCGCACCAATAAGTGCAACAGACATTGGCGCAATAATTCCAGCTATAACTGTAATTACAATTGGAAATAAAATTTCAACTTTTTTTGGAACGTGAACCGTAGTGTACTTCATTCTAATTTTTCTCTCTTTTTCAGTAGTTAAAAGTTTTATAACTGGTGGCTGAATTATTGGAACGAGAGACATATAAGAGTATGCAGCAACAGAAATTGGTCCAAGATAATTTGGAGCAAAGACCTTTGCGACATATATTGATGTAGG
The DNA here is from genome assembly GCF_022767005.1 of Peptoniphilus sp. Taxonomy (GTDB): domain Bacteria; phylum Bacillota; class Clostridia; order Tissierellales; family Peptoniphilaceae; genus Peptoniphilus_A. The sequence continues at coordinate 4,615 of NZ_JALEOV010000096.1, forward strand.
GCCATCAGCTGCTCCTATTATTCCAATTGACGCTGCCTCGGGAAGAGTGAATTTGCCTGTTGAAATTGCAAAGAGCATTGTTGCAAAAATTCCAAATTGTGCCGCTGCTCCAAAAAATAACATAAAGGGCGATGAAATAAGTGGTTTGAAATCAATCATAGCACCTACTGCTATAAAAATTAATACTGGGAAGAGTTCCGTTGCAATTCCAGCATTGTATAAAATTGTCAAGAAACCACCCTCTCCAACTGCAGATGATAGTGGAATATTAGCAATAATTGCTCCAAAACCAATGGGAAGAAGAAGTGAAGGTTCATATTCTTTTTCAATGGCAAGATAAATTAAAATTCCACCAATGACAAACATAATTAGGTGTTTAACTTCGAGATTTAAAATTCCAGATAAAAGTGTTTCCATTGTGCCTCCTAAACTTTTTAGATGACAAGTAATATAACATAAATACTAAAAATATTCAATAAATGTAGAAATTATAGAGAAAAACAATTGTAAGGCTACAAATATTTTCTTGATAAAAAATACTTTATGTGGTAAATTTTAGGCAAATAAGACCTTATTTAGTAAAAAAGGTTATTTGTATAGCAGTAGATATCATGCTTTAATGTCTTGCTGTTTTGGCATCTTTACTATGGTTTTTCTTACTTATTAGCATTAAGATTCAATTACTTAAACATATTGTGTTAAAGTCAATACAGATATAGTAACAGTATAAATAATAATATTCAAAGATATTAAATAAAATTAAAGACTTAGGAGATTGTTTTGAAAAAATATATAAATTTTATAATTTCATTTTTCTGTTTTCC
>NZ_JALEOV010000011.1 GCF_022767005.1 Peptoniphilus sp.
GCTTATTATAACAGCACTTTGGACAGAGGCATGTCTTAGCTTTCCAGCACTTGATGCTCTAAAAGAAGGATATGAGGTTTATGTTGTTGTAGATGCTGTTGGAGGTACAAGTAAAACTGCACACATAGCTGCGCTTAGACGTATGGAACAAGCTGGAGCAAAACTTATTAGCTTTACACAACTTGCTTGTGAACTTCAAAGAGATTGGAACAGGGAAGACACAAAAGAAGAATTTGCAAAAATTTTGTTTAGTAAATAAAGGCTAATTTAATGAGGCTCATTTTGTAAAAAAGGATATTTGTTTTAAAGTATTTTGGATGGCAATATATCCAGTTAGATTTTTGAGGGAATATATGGATATTTCATTAAAATTAATAATAGCACTCCATAGGAGCATTGATAAAATTGATAAGAAAACAATGAAGCTTGCTCAAGAGGAAGGTTTAACCTTTGGTCAGTTTGAAGTTTTGGAAGTTCTTTATAGTAAGGGAGATATGAGCATTGGAAATGTAATGAATAAGATTTTGAGCAGCGTTGGAACTATTTCTGTTATTGTAAATAATTTGGTAAAACTTGATTATATTGAAAAAATTCCTTGCGAAAGCGACAAGAGAGTTTGCATTTTACATCTAAAGGACAAGGGAAGAGATGTTATTGAAAGGGTTGTTATTAAAAACACAGAAATGTTATACGAATCTTTTTCTATGCTAACAGAAGAAGAAAAAGAAAATTTGCTTATAATTTTAAAGAAAATTGGAGGTATATATGGACAGAAAAGTAGTTAAAAAAGTACAAGGTTTTAGAACAAAAGATGGTGCAGGAGTAAGTTTAGTAAGAGTTTTGGGACATGAAACGGTGGAGGACTTCGATCCAATCTTGATGCTTGACTCATTTGACAGTACAAATCCAGACGAATATACTGCTGGTTTCCCAATGCATCCACACAGAGGAATTGAAACAGTTAGCTATCTTTACAAAGGGAAAATGGTTCATAAAGACACTCTTGGAAATGAAGATGGAATTGGCGATGGAGAGGTTCAATGGATGAATTCAGGGTCTGGAATTGAACATGAGGAAATGGTTCCAGCGGCCGATAGACTTCTTGGTGTTCAACTTTGGTTAAATCTTCCAAAAAAGGAAAAGATGAGTAAGCCAACTTATAATAAGATTCATAAAGACGATATTGAAGAAATTGATATTGATGGTGGCATGCTTCGATTGCTTTCTGGAAGTTACAAAGATCATAGTGGATTTACTGGAGAACACTTACCCCTTGATTATTATGATATTCATTTGGAACCAAATAAAGAATTTACAATTGAAACAGATCACGATAAATCTGTTATGATTTTCACACTTATTGGAAATATTTATGTTGGAGATGAACATATTGAAGAAAAAACAGCTGTAAAACTATCAGAAGGTGACAAATTAACAATTAAAAATGGGGACGATAATGCACAAGTATTATTTATGAGTTCCGAAAAACTTAATGAAGAGGTTGCATGGGCAGGTCCTATTGTTATGAACACTTCAGAAGAAATCAGACAAGCTTATGAAGATCTTAGAAATGGAACATTTATAAAGGACAAAATTGAATTTAATGCTGATTAAATTAAAAAAGTGAGTTTTTAAGCTCACTTTTAAATTGTTAAAATTTTAAAATTAAAGATAATTTTATTTTATTGGAATAAAGGAGAAATAATGAGAGTAGAATTTGAAAAAAATAGGAATAGAGCGGCACTTTACGATGATAAAGATATACTTGTTGGAGAGTCTACGTTTTCAGTTTCCGATACGAAATGGATTATAGATCACACATATGTGGATGAAAGTTTAAGAGGCAAGGGATATGCTTCAAAACTTGTAGAAAAGATAGTTGAAAATGCAAGAAAAGAAAATGTGAAAATTATTCCGCTATGTCCATATGCAAAAAAAGAATTTGAAAAAAAATTTGAGTATAATGACGTGCTTTTTAGATAGGAGGTAGCTTATGAAGGTAAAAAACTATGTAGAACTACAAAAGGCTTTGAATTCAAATGACGACTTAATTGAAATTTATAATTCATTTACAATTCCAAATTCAATCACATTGAAAAAAGGAAAGAAACTTATTGGTAAAAATAAAAATGTGCTTATAAGTTTTATGAATGGTGGAGGAATTGGACTTGAAGGCGATAATGAGATTAAGAATCTTGCAATTCAAACATCACATAAAGAAAGGGCTATCTTTATAAATTCAGAACTAGAAGATTTAAAAGATATATACCTAAAAGATCTTACAGTTACAGGTGTAGTTCAAATTCTTACAAGAGGAAATAATAAATTTTTAAATTTAGACATTGAAAATCTTGATATTGTTTCTGCAGATGCAAGAGGATTTACGGAAAGGCCTATGAAATACGGCGTAATTGTATACCAAGGAGCGTTTACAGTTTATAACTTTAATCCATCTAAGGATAGCGAAATAATAGCAAATATTAAGGGATTAAAAATAGGAAGAGAACTTGCGCCTGTCCTTGGAAGTGGAGTATTTATATCAGGCTTTAATGACGAAGGAGGAAAAGTTACAGTAAATGAACTTGAAACAAAAGACATCTACTCTAACGGAATGATTCCAACAGGTCAACCTAATTTAATTACAGGTGCTATATTTATTGTATATGGTGCTCATGCAAAGAAAATTGTTTCAAATGGAGTTGTTAAAACATATGGAAACAACGATATGGTTCTTGATGTATGGGGAGTTGTCGATGATTGGACAACAAATGAAAAAGTAATTAGCTACGGCTCAAGTGGTATCGGATTTGTAAATTTTGGAACAGTTAAAAAATTCCTTGCAAACAGTCCAATTGAAACTTATGGTAAAGGTGCCAGAGGATTCAACCAATACGACGGTACTATAAATGATGCCACATTTTATTCAATAAAAACTCTTGGTGATGGATCTATTGGTATGCAATTTTCAAAACCAGTAGGGAAGATCACTATCACTAAATCAATTGAAACCTTTGGTGGAGAAGGGGAAACACTTGTAAAAGGTGTTATAAAAACTTTAAAAGCAGACGGCATAAGTGTGCTTGAAGGCGCAGTAATAGAAAATTTAGTTGTTGGAGAAAACATTGAAACAAATGGCGATGGGGTTATAAGTTTTAATATTGATGGCGGCGAAGTTAAAGAATTTGAAATAAAGGGAGAAATTATTGCAAAAGGAAAGGGATCAAAAGAAAGAAATATATAGGTAAATGGAATGTAAATTATTTTATTTATAGGTTCTATGAAAAATTTTTTTCAGCTTTTCCTGATAGGTTACAAGCTTATAATTTTTTAAACATCAAAAAATCGGCAAACTCATCATATGAGTAAGTCGATTTTTTCTTTAAAAATAGAATTAATTTTTATTAAAAAGTTTTTAATCTTTGAATTTAAAGTATAAGTACATTTTTTATTACAAGCTTTGACTTGCCTTAATGCCTGCTATTGTTCCATCACATACAGCTGTAGATACTTGTCTTACAGACTTTACTCTGACATCTCCAGCAAAGAAAAGACCATCAACATCACTTTCTATATCAGTCTTTACGAAACCATTTTCTAAATCAAAGTTTTCTAAAATATCTGAATTTCCGCTTTGACCAATTTGCACAAAGACTAAGATTTCATCTTTATCTTTAATTGTTTTTCCTGAAGATAATTTTATTTCAGAATTTGAAACTTTACCTACAATCTTTTCACCAGTATGAACTATAATATTTGAACTATCTTCAATTTTCTTTTTAAATTCGTCAATACAAAGTAGCTTATCTTTATCTTGGACTATATGAACTTCTCTTGCAAATTTTGAAATATATAGACCCTCCTTAGCTGCTCCATCTGAGCCGCCATTAATAATTACAAGCTTATCTTTTAGCAAATCTTCTTTACCAAAAGGCCAGTGATAAGTTTTAATTTCATCTACCTCAAGTTCTTTAAGTTTAGAGCCTGCTGCATAAATAACTTTTTTAGCTTCATAAGTATCTTTGTCAGTGGCAATAATGAATTTATCACTTTCCTTTTTTATAGATATAGCCTCTTCATAAACCACTTCTATATTAGAATATTTAAGTTGAGCTTCCAATTTTTTTCTAAAGCTTTCGCCTGTTTCATTTTCATCAACAGATGCGTAATGACTTACTTTAGACACATGACCAATTAATCCTCCAACTTGCTCTTTTTCTAAAATTAAGATGTCCTTTCCTCTTGCTTTTGCATAAAGGGCAGCACTTACACCACTAGGGCCAGCTCCTATAATAATTATATCTTTCATATTACCTCCTATATCCTAGCGAATCACTAGGTTTAATAAAATTATAAATCATCAAAAATTTAATTGCAAGTAATTAAAAGTATAAATTTGTCTTATTATATTGACAAAGTAGGCATATTAAAAAAGATAATATGCCTACTTTATCAGAATTAAATATGAAATAATTAATAAAATTAAATTGATTCTAGTGCTTGTTTAACATCATCTATTATATCTTCAACATCTTCGATGCCAACACTCATTCTTATTAAGTCAGAACTAATACCTGCTTGTGTAAGTTCTTCCTCATTCATTTGCCTATGAGTTGTACTTGCAGGGTGTAGGACACAAGTTCTTGAATCGGCAACGTGTGTTACAACTGCTGCAAGTTTTAGGCTATCCATAAATTTTGTTGCGGCTTCTCTGCCACCTTTAACTCCAAAGGAGATTACGCCACAAGATCCATCAGGAAGATATTTTTTTGCAAGTTCGTGTTGTGAGTCCTTTTCTAATGCAGAAAAACTTACCCAAGAGATTTTCTCATTACTTTCTAAAAATTTTGCAACGGCAAGTGCATTTTCATAATGTCTTGGCATTCTAAGATGCAACGTTTCAAGACCAATTCCCAAATAAAAAGAATTTTGAGGAGAAGGAATACTTCCTAGATCTCTCATTAATGTCGTTGTCATTTTTGTTATATAAGCACCTTTGCCAAAGGTTTCAGTATAAATTACTCCGTGATAAGTTTCATCAGGTTCAGTAAGTCCTGGAAATTTGTCCTTGTACTTTGACCAATCAAAGTTTCCAGAATCAACAACTGCACCGCCAACAGAATTTGCGAATCCATTCATATATTTTGTAGTGGAGTGAGTAACAATGTCTGCACCCCATTCAATTGGTCTTAAAAAAATCGGCGTAGGGAAGGTGTTATCAACTATTAGTGGAACACCATGGTCATGTGCAGCCTTTGCGAAAGTTTCTATATCTAAAACTTTTAGGGATGGGTTGGAAAGAGTTTCGCCAAAGATTGCCTTTGTGTTTTTCTTAAATTCTTTGTTTAAATCTTCAAGTGAAATTGCAGGGTCAACAAAAGTTGATTCAATGCCTAAATCTTTCATTGTGTGAGCAATTAAATTGTATGTTCCGCCATAAATTGCTGATGAAGCAATTATGTGGTCACCTGCTTTTAGTATATTTAAAAGTGCATAAAAGTTTGCGGCTTGTCCTGATGAAGTTAAAATTCCAGCAACTCCACCTTCAAGGGCTACAATTTTTTTTGCAACAGCATCATTAGTTGGGTTTGCAAGTCTTGTATAAAAATAGCCTGCTTCCTTTAAGTCGAAAAGATTGCCCATTTGTTCTGATGAATCGTATTTAAAAGTAGTTGATTGAATTATTGGCACAACTCTTGGTTCGCCATTTTTTGGTTCATAACCTGCTTGTACACATAATGTTCCTAAATTTTTCTTTGTCATTTTATCCTCCTAAAATTTTTTGTCGGCAGCTCAAAAGGATTTTAATTTTTATTTTAAAACTTTATAACAATAAAAAAAAGCTCCCGTCCATAAAGGACGAAAGCTATGCTTCGTGTTACCACCTTTTTTTATTATTTTATCGCTAAAATAACCTCATAGAGTACCAACATACTCCGAACGCTATAACAGGCGTACCTGTCGCAGTCTAAACAATTGTCTCGGTGCGATGACTCCAAGGCCATGTTCCAAAGTATCCATTTTGATTTCTTTCACCATATGAAATCTCTCTGTAAAAACTTTTACAATGTACTCTCCTCTTCAAAGTCTATACATTGAATTGTAAATAGAAAAAAATATTTTGTCAAGTGAATTTTTAAAATTTTTACAATAAATTAAGTATTGACTCATACAAAAGAAAAGTCTAACTATTGACGATATTAGAAGCTTTGTAATATAATAATAAAAAAGCTAAAAATAGCGATTTATATAGAAAGGTGATTAAATGTCAGGACATTCTAAATGGAATAATATTAAAAATAAAAAGGGTAAAGAAGATGCAAAAAAGGGTAAAATTTTTACCAAACTTGCAAGACAAATAACTGTTGCTGCTAAGGAAGGTGGACTTGATCCAGATTACAATCCATCTCTTAAGGTAGCAATCGATAAAGCTAAGGCAGAAAATATGCCTAATGATAACATAGATAGAGCAATTGCTAAAGCTGGTGGTGGAGATAACGACGCTAACTTTGAAGAAATTGTATATGAAGGTTATGGTCCAGGTGGAGTTGCTGTAATGGTAAATTGTTTAACAGACAATAGAAATAGAACTGCACCAGATGTTAGACATTTATTTGATAAATATAGTGGAAATCTTGGTCAACCTGGTTGTGTATCTTTTATGTTTGATAAAAAGGGATCTCTTGGAGTCCTTAAAGAAGGACTTGATGAAGATGAATTTACTCTTACTGCAATTGATGCAGGGGCAGAAGATGTAATTGACAGAGGAGAAGCCTTTGAAATTATAACTGCACCTGAAGATTATATTGATGTTAGAAAAGCATTAGAAGATGCAGGACATTCTTTTATTGAATCAGAAATAACTTATATTCCACAAACTACTACTGAGTTAACTGATGAAGAAGATATTAAAAATATGGATAAATTAATTGATGCACTGGAAGATAATGATGATGTAACTGATGTGTATACATCTTGGGAGAGAGATTAATGGAAATTAACAGAATTATTGACCACACATTGTTAAAACCAGAATCAGCAGAAGCGCAAATTGAAGAAATTGTAAGGGAAGCTATAGAATACAATTTCTTTTCAGTATGTGTAAATCCAATTTGGGTAAAAAAATGTGCAGAAATGTTAAAAAATAGCAGTGTAAAAGTTTGTACTGTAATCGGTTTTCCTTTGGGGGCAAATACTTTAGAAACTAAATTGTTTGAAACAAAAAACGCAATTGAAAATGGTGCAGACGAAATCGACATGGTTATTAATATTGGCTATATCAAATCCAAAAAATTTACGGAAGTTGAAGATGAAATAAGAGAAATCGCAAAAATTTGTCATGATAATGGTAAAATTTTAAAGGTAATTTTAGAAAACTGCCTTCTTACAAAAGATGAAATAAAAAAAGCTTGTGAATTATCAGATAGAGCTGGTGCAGATTTTGTAAAAACTTCAACTGGTTTTTCGACTTCTGGTGCAAATTCAGAAGATGTTAAATTAATGAAGGATTCTGTATCAGATAGAGTAAAAGTTAAAGCAAGTGGTGGAATAAGAGATTATAAAAAGGCAATAGAAATGATAAATAATGGAGCTGACAGACTTGGAGTTTCTGCGGGAGTTGCGATTTATAAGGAGAGCAAATTATTATGAGAATAAATCCCGTTGCCTTTACAATTTTTGGGCTTGAAGTAAAATGGTACGGAATTTTAATAGCTATTGGTGTTTTTTTTGCAATTTTTATTACAGAAAAGATGGCTGAGAAGAAAAACTATAAATATGGTCTTTATAAGGATATTTCAACTGATGTTTCTATTTTTGCTGTATTAATTGGAGTCCTTGGTGCAAGACTTTATTATGTGCTTTTTGAGTGGGAATATTACAGCAAACACTTAGACGAAATTTTTGCCATCCGAAATGGAGGACTTGCAATTTACGGTGGAATAATTGCAGGTGGACTTACTATATATTTTTTCTGTAAGCATAAAAAAGTAAAAGTACTAACTTTACTTGACTGTGTTGCTCCTGGTCTAGCACTTGCACATTCCATTGGAAGATGGGGAAATTACATCAATGGCGAAGCTCATGGTGGTGTTACAGATGTACCTTGGGCAATTTTAGTCGATGGTCAATGGGTTCATCCAACATTTTTTTATGAATCAATTGTTAATTTTTCAATATTTTTGTTTTTATATTTTTATCTTTCTAAAAAGCAAAAATTTGAAGGAGAACTCATTTCTTTTTATATGATAGTTTATGGAATTGCGAGATTTTTCATTGAAGGAATAAGAACTGATTCACTTTATATTGGAATTTTTAGAGTTTCTCAACTTGTGAGTATTGCTATAATAATTTTAGGTATATCTATTAGAATTATAGCTAAGAGTAGACAAAAGAATGTAAATTAATTGGACTAGGCAACTAGTCTAATTTTTTAGGTGATATTTTGAATAAAATTAATTACAATTTAGAAATGGAAAAAATAATAAAAAAAATTGAAAGAGAAAAAAAGCCTAGCCTTCTTTTACACTCTTGTTGTGGCCCTTGTTCCTCTGCAGTTTTAGAGAGAATTTGCGATTACTTTGACATTGACGTTTTTTGTTACAATCCTAATATTGACAGTGAAGATGAATTTTACAGAAGGTCTAATGAACAAATTAAACTTGTTGAGGATTTAGGACTCAACGAGGAAATTGATGTTAAAGTCGTAAAGTACAATCACAATGAATTTTTAAATTATATAAAAGGATTTGAAAATTATAAAGAAGGTGGAGCAAGATGTTTTAGATGTTATAGACAAAGACTTGAAAAGACAGCAGAGTACGCAGCAAAAAACAATTACGATTACTTTACAACAACTCTTTCTATTTCTCCTCATAAAGATTCTCAAATTTTAAATCGACTTGGAAAATTTGTTTCTGAGGAATATAAAGTAAAATATTTATATTCAGATTTTAAAAAGAAAAATGGTTTTAAAAGATCAGTAGAGCTAACTGATAAATTTAATATGTACAGACAAGATTACTGTGGTTGCGAATTTAGCAGAGGTGAAGATTGAAAAATTTAAAAAATATTTTCTTTATAGTCATTGTATTTACTTTGGGACTTGTACTCTATATTTCTCATAACAATAATTTTAACTTTGTAAGTAATGGAAATAAAACTTTTAAATTAAAAAATGCAAATGAAGAACAAATAAAAAAAGAGGACAAGTCTGAAGTGAAAATTCTTGCAATGGGCGACATGATTTTTCATCAACCAATTGTAAAGAACTATAAAACTAATGAATCTTACGACTTCACACCAATTTTTACAAATATTTCAACAGACATTAATGAGGCAGATATTGCAATTGCAAATTTTGAAGGCTCAGTAAATTCAAATAGAAAATTATCAGGATTTCCTCTTTTTAATTATCCTAAAGAAACCATTTATTCTTTAAAAAATGCAGGATTTGATGCAATATCAACTGCAAATAACCATGCACTAGATACTGGAACTGAGGGTGTTTTAGAAACAATCTCTCACATAAAAGAAAGTGGAATGAATTCTTTTGGAACACTTTCAGAAGATGAAGACAAGGGAATAATTATTGAAAAAAATGGAATAAAAATAGGACTAATTTCTTTTACAGAAACATTAAATGGCATGGACTCATTAATACGTGGTAGAGAATATTATGTTAATACTTTTGCACAAAATGTGGAGGCAGATATTAAAAATTTAAAAAATAATTCTGATATTGTGATAGTTTATGCTCACTGGGGGAATGAATACCAATTAATTCCAAATGAGAGGCAAGTTAATTTAAAAAATAGACTTCAAGAATATGGTGCAGATATTATTCTAGGGTCCCATCCACATGTTTTGCAAAAATATGAAGTAGAAGAAAAAAATAATAAAAAATATTTTACGATTTATTCAATGGGAAATGCTCTTTCAAATCAAAGAGTGGAAAATTTAAACAAACCCGGTGTTGACACAGGAGCATTAATAAAACTTATAATTGAAAAGGATAATATAAATGGAGAAACAAAACTAAAGTCTTATGGTGTTTATCCGACTTTTGTCAATAGATATAGAGCAAATGGCAAATTAAATTACGATATAGTAAAGTTAGAAGACATTGTAACTGGAGGAAAACTAAGTGATGTTACTAACTCCGAATTAAAAAACAAAGCAGAATTAAAATACAATGAGGCTATGAAAGTTTTAAAGGGTGAAATATGAAAAAAGATGAAGTTTCAGGAACAAATTATATTATTTTTCAAGATGATGAAGAATTTAAGTACACTACTGACGCCTTGATTTTGTCTTCTTTTGTAAAAAGTGGAAAGAGAGCCATAGATCTTGGATGCGGCACTGGAATTTTGTCTTTGAGGGTATGTGATAGATTTCATGAAATTCATGCTATTGACAAAAACAAAAATGCTTTGGAATTATTTAAGAATTCTATTTCTTTTAACAGATTAGAGGAGAAAATAAATTTATTAAAGGAAGATATTTTTAATTTAAAAAAATTTTATAACACAAATTTTTTTGATGCAGTAATTTTCAACCCACCATATTATGATTTCAAAAATATTAAGTTTGAAACTATTGATGCAAAGCATTTTTTTGATATAGAAGGAAGCCTTTACATAGTAAATTATCTTTTAAAAAATTCTGGAACTCTCTATATGATTTACCCAACTTATAGACTTGCAGAAGTGATATATAATATAAATAGTGCGGGACTTAGAGTTAAAAACATAATAAACATCCACGGAAATAAAAATAAAAAAGCAAAATCAACAATAATTATTGCTAAAAAGCAAGCAAATTTTGGAAATGATTTTAGAGATTTTTATATAAGAAGTGGATTGGATTATTCTGAAGAGATGAAAAAAGTTTATAGAAATGAGGTATTGTTGTGATTTATTTTTGTCCAACGCCAATTGGAAACTTAGGGGATATTACAATTAGGACAATTGAAATTTTAAAATCTGTTGATATGATTTTTGCTGAGGACAAGAGAGTTACAGTAAAACTTTTAAATCATTATGACATAAAGGCAGAGTTGCGAACTTATCATAAGTTTAACGAATCTGAAATGTCTGCTAAAATAATTGAAAGCATTGCTGATAGGGACATCGCCCTTGTAACAGATGCAGGTATGCCTGGAATAAGTGATCCTGGGGCAATACTTGTGAAAAAATTAATTGAAGAAAAAATTGATTTTAGAGTTTTGCCAGGTGCCAACGCTGCACTTACTGCCTTAGTTTTATCAGGACTTGATACAGACCATTTTACATTTTATGGATTTACTTCAAATAAGTCTTCTGCAAGAAAAAAAGAATTTGAATCTTTAAAGGATTTAAAATTTACACTTATTTTTTATGAAGCACCCCATAGAATTAAAGATTTTTTACAAGATGTCTACGAAGTTTTTGGCGAGAGAAAAATTTCTATTTCACGTGAAATAACAAAAGTCTTTGAAGAAACTATTAGATCCACAACTTCAAAAGTTATTGATGAAGATATTACTGAAAAGGGAGAATTTGTAATTTGCCTAGAAGGTAATAACGAAGAAAAAAATTATAATATAAGAAAACTCTTAGAGGAAGAATTAAAAAAAGGCGTAAAAAAATCTCAAGCTGTGAAAGAAATTTCAAAAAAATATAATATTCCAAAAAATGACGTTTACAAGGAGAGTTTGGATTTATGATAGATTTAAAGGAACTTGAGGGACAAATAAAGAATGTAAATATTAATTTGAGAGATAAGTACGACTTCGTATTTAAAATAAACAATAGTGAATTTAGAGAAAAAATAAATGAAGACGTTGGAAAAATCATAAAAATGGAAAAGTTTAAAAAAGACGAAATTTCCAAATACAAAAAAACTGTTGGAGTTGACGGTTCAAACAATAGGTCTGGAGGTGCTTTTCCGCATTTTATCGAAATTTTCCAAGGACTTGCAAAGTCAACTGATGGCAACGAAGTTTATAAGACAAAGGTCTATACGCCTACTTTAAATTCAATTTACGACGATAAAAATCTTTCACAAAAATTTTTGGCGACCATTGAAATTGAAACTGCTCTTGAATACATAGACAAATATGATTTTGATTATTTAATGATGGACGGAGGATTTATTAGGTATAAAATCAATTGCTTGGATTTGTTTAAGGAGCTTCGAGAATGTTGCGAAAGAAAAAATATAATTCTCTTTGGTGTGATAAAGGATATAAAGACCAATGTTATTGCAAGAAGTCTTGAACTTGACGAAAGTATTTACGATAGAGAAATTTTATTCAATAGACTTAACACTGGCGAAGCAATTTTAATAAAAAATGAAATAAATAAAAAATTTATTAAAGATGGAATGGGAGAAGGATTTTCATCTGCATTTATGAGAACTTCAAGATTTCCTGGAGCAATTGGCGTTGATATTTTAGATACGCAAGAAGATTATTTAGTGGAAATTTGCAATTTAATTTATACTTTAACTCCAATGTCATCGAGAGGAGTACCGCTTTGGCTTGACATTGTAGATAAGGATGTAAAAATTACTGATGAAATATTAGAAATGCTTTTAGAAGAATATTTGGATAGGGATGTTTACGAACGATTTTTTATTTCTGAAAGAGATAAGAGATCTTTATAGGAGGAAAAATGAAAGTACTTGGTGTTACTACAACAAGGGAAGTATATATTGGTTCAAAGGAAAAAAACTTTCGAAACAACGAGTTTTTAATAGTTGAAGATCCAGTTCAAGGCGATATTATTGGAGAAGTTGTTGACTCAAAAACTTTTAACAGATTTATTCCTCTTGATATTGGAGGAGATTTTGTAGATAACGATGTATTGTCATCTCTTGATTCCATGGGCTACGATGTTGGAGAAGAAACAGTTTATATAGCAAAACTAAGATTTTTTGAAGAGTTACTTTATCCACCCCTTACTGGAAGTGATTTGAGAGCACCAGAATTTTATGAAATCAAAAATTTATTAATTGATACAATGCCAAATAATTCTTTAGTTCTCGGCTCAATAAAAAATACTGACAATATTGCTAAAGGAATGGATGATGTTTATAAAAATCTTTTTAGCACCTTTGAAAACAACGAATATTTAAAACAAAGAGAACTTCCTTATTTATTTGATTATAAATCTATGCATCAATATCCTCACATAGGAGTTTTTGGTGGATCTGGAAGTGGTAAATCCTTTGGACTTAGAGTTATCTTAGAGGAATTAATGGAAATGGGTGTCCCTGCAATTGTAATGGATCCTCATTACGAAATGGATTTTTCAAATAATTCTGAAATTTCAAATAAAAACTACAGCGACAAATTTAGATGTCTTGAAATAGGATTGCAAACGGGAATAAAATTTCAAGAATTGCAAAAGCGAGATTTAAAAAATCTTTTGAACGCAGCATCACCGCTCACAGATTCCATGAAAAATGTAATTGACATAATGCTAGCAAAGGGCTCAAGTTTCGAATCTTTTAAAAACAAATTGGATATGCTTTTGGAAGGTCAAGAGATTGGTTCAAGAGATAAAATATTATCTGAAATTGCAGCCGAGCCAGACATAACTAGAATGAATCGACTTGAAGAAGTATTAGATATATATGAAAGATATGACAAAACTTGTAATTCAATGAGTGTGCGTGGAGTTTTGTGGAGACTTATAAATCTTCAAAACGAGGGGATTTTCTCTCACAATATTGATGAGCTTTTAGATTTATTAAAGAGAAGAAAATTAGTTGTACTTCAAGGATCAACGAGAATGATAAATGTGTTTTCAACTTATCTTTTAGCTAAATTATATTATTTAAGGAAGGAATATAGAGATGAACTTTACAGAAGAAATGTTAAAGTAGATTATTTTCCACCCTTTGTAATTATTACTGACGAGGCACATAATTTTGCTCCAAAGGGTTTTGACACTCCATCAAAGAATATTTTGCGTGAAATTTCTCAAGAGGGGAGAAAGTACGGAGTCTTTTTAATTCTTGCAACTCAAAGACCCACATTATTAGATGAAACAATTACTGCTCAATTAAACACAAAATTGATTTTTAGAACTGTAAGAGCTTCAGATATTGATACAATTAAAGAGGAAACAGATCTTTCCGTTGACGAGACAAAAAGACTTCCTTATTTAAGTTCAGGAGATGTGTTTATTTCTTCTGCAAAAAAAGGACGTACATCTTTTGTTAGAATTAGAGCTGCAAATACAGTTTCACCTCACACGGAAAATCCTTTTGATGAGTTAGTAGACCACGAAAAGGAAAACTTTGAAAAGTTTTTTATTGACATAAAGGATTTACTTCCAATTGATGCGACAAGTTTAAATATAGCTTTAGTTAATTACAATAAAAAGTCTGGAGAGAATTTATCCTATGATGAATTTAAAAATAAGCTAGATGAATTGTGCGAAAGAGATTTTATTGAAAAAGAAGATAATTTCTTAACAGAAATGTATAAGATTAAATAGAAGAACTGACCTTAAATTTAGGGTCGGTTCTTAATTTTTATTATTTATTTAAATAATTATCATATAAGTTTTGAAGTGATAATTTGTTTTGAATTAATTTTAATTTATTTTTACGAGTAAGAGTTTTTATAAAATGTTCTTTTTTTAAAGCGTCGGATTTATCGATACATTCTTCACTAAAAACCATTTCAACTGGAAGATGTGATGCGGTATATTTTGATGCAATTCCATCATTGTGTGCCTTTAATCTTTTTTCTAAGTTATTAGTGTATCCAGTATATAAACTCCCGTCGCCACACTTTAAAATATAAACGTAGCTAGACATAAGATTCTCCACTAAGATATTCGTCAACTATGAAATTTACAATCTCAAATTCAAATCCACGACTTTGCAAATACTTTTTTGCAGAATTTATTTTTTTTAAATCTTTTTCATTAGCATCTAATTTTTTGCTTATAAGTTTTTCGGCATTTAAGTATTCCAATTCATAATCATAGTCTTTCATAATTTTTTCGATAATCCTATTGTCAACTCCCTTAGACCTTAACATGTAAATAATTTTTATCTTGCCATACTTTTTTATATTCATGGCATCATATAAGTATCTCCTTGCATAATCCTCGTCATTTAAATACTTTTTTTCATTTAAGATTGGAATAATTATATCTATTATATTTTTACTTACTTTATTTTTATACAAATGGTCTATTAGCTGTTTTTCAGTCTTATTTCTTTGTAAAAATTTATAGGCTATAAGAAGAGCATTTGATTTTTCATCTTCAAATTTTAATTTTTCGATAATTTCATCTTCTACTTCTTGACCTTTGTAGAGACCAAATTCAATTAAAGTTTCTTCTGAAATATCTATTTCTTCGCCATTATCAAAAAGAATATGAAATTTTTTATTTTTAAAACTTATATTTGATATAATCATTTTATCACCAAGTTAATTTTAACATAAAAAAAGAAAATTCAAAATTCATCTAATTTAACAAACTGTGGAAAAATAAAAGTAAAGAGTATATAATTATAGAGAGTTTAAGACGAAGAGGTGTAATATGTTTGAATTAATCTCACAAGTGCTGAGATATGTTTTTATAATCTTAATTTATCTTTTTATTTTTAGTATTTTAAGACTTATGTATCTCGATGTAAAAAGCATGACAAGTGGAGGAGAGTCCCTTGACGATGCTTATTTAAAAGTGGTAAATAGACTTGATTCATTGAACTTTAAGATGCAGGAGTATTATGTAATAGATGGCGATATAACTCTTGGCAGAAGTTCAAGGAACGATGTGGTTATAAAGGATAAATTTGTAAGTAAAAATCATTTAAAAATTCTTGACAAAAATCAAGCATATTATATTGAAGACCTTGGTTCTGCCAATGGAACTTTTTTAAATGGTGCGAAAATTGAACCCAATGAGTTAATTGAACTTCAAAATAATGACAAAATTGGTGTTGGTTTTATTCAATTTATTTTTGTAGATAAAAGGTGAAATTGTGTTAGATAATATTTTAAAACAGCGAAAGCCTAGAAATCTCCTTTTGATTTTTGAAATTCTAAGTATTTTATTGTTGTTTTCTTTTAACAATAACAATGTTGATAAATATATAGTTATTTTATTTTTAGGTTTGATTTTAATTGTATACATTTCAAATTTAGTTTTGGGAAAAGTATCTTCAGGAGATAATTATATATTTTTAATAGTTTCAATGCTTTTGAGTCTTGGAATTATAACTATATATAGGTTGTCTCCAAAACTTGGGTTAAGACAACTTATTTGGGTATTGGCAGGTATATTAGTTTTTTATTTAACATATTTTGTAATTAGAGCTATGAGAAGACTTGAATATATGACAGGTCTTTACTTAGGGCTTTCAATTTTATTTTTTCTTCTCACAATTATTTTTGCTCCAGATAAATATGGTGCAAAAAACTGGATAGAAATTTCAGAAGGGATAACAATTCAGCTTTCAGAATTTACTAAAATCTTAGTAATATTTTTAATAGCTTCTTTTTATACAACTTTCCAAACAAGACTTAAAAAATTAAATTACAAGCATACTTCGTATTACTTAATGGCGGTAATATACATTTTTGTTGGGTTTTTATTTATTCAAAGAGACCTTGGAACAGCTGCTATATTTATTATCGTGTATACTCTTCTTCAATACATTTATGATGAAGACAGGAAATCAATTATAGTGAATATTGGACTTATGTTGTTTGGCTCAGTAGCTGGATATTTTTTATTTTCTCACGTCAGAAATAGAGTTGATATTTGGCTAAACCCATGGACAGCTGATAAAGTAGTAAATAGCGCTAGACAAATTGTTCAGTCACTTTTTGGAATAAGCGAAGGTGGATTTTTCGGTCAAGGAATTGGGCTTGGTTATCCAAAACAAATTGCCTTTTCTTACTCAGATGTTATATTTTCATCAATTTGTGAAGAAATGGGCATATTAGTAGGCATTGGAATTATTATGCTCTATATGCTTTTAGTTTATCGAGCCATAAAGATTGCACTAAATCAAGAATATTTGTTTTACAGGATTCTTGCTCTCGCTATTGCAATTTTATTTACAGTACAAGCTTTTCTTAATATTGGTGGTGTTATAAAATTAATACCAATGACAGGACTTACACTTCCTTTCATTTCTTATGGTGGAAGTTCTATGATTTCAAGTTTTGTTGCACTTGGAATACTTCAAGTTACTAGTGAAGATTTATCTTACAAATATGATAGGGGAATTGACAATGAATAGTAAAGACAATAAGAGAATTTTGGTTTTACTTGTTTTTTTAATGATGCTATTAGTTGCTCCAATAATTTATCTCACTTATTTCACAGTCTTTAAAGCAGGAGACATTATTAATCATCCTGCAAACAGAAGAAGTGAGTTGAGAGAAAATTCTGTTAAACGTGGAACTTTTTACGACAGAAATCACGAAGTTCTTGCTTATTCAAATGGAGAAAAATATAATTATCACAGAATTTACAATCAACCTGTTATTTATTCTCACATAATAGGTTATTCTGACAAAATAGTAGACAAATACGGTCTTGAAAAAGAACTAAATAGCTATCTCGTTGGTAAAGAGGGCTCAAAGATTTTAAAAACCTTCAAATCAATAATAAATAAAAATTATGATCTATATAGTGGAGATGATGTTACATTAACAACTGATACTAATCTTCAAGAAAAAACTAGATCAGTTTTATCAGGGAAAACTGAAAAAGGTTCAGTAGTAATGATGAATCCCAAAACTGGAGAAGTTCTTTCCATGATTTCACTTCCAGACTTTAATTCGCAAAATATAGCCAAGGATATGCAAAAAATTAATGAGGAAAATAATGGGGCCCTTTTTAATAGTTCCACAAAAGGAAAATTTGCACCTGGTTCAATTTATAAGATAATTACAACTACTGCCATACTAGAATCTGGAATTTCACAAAATTATACAGATGAGGGAGTGGAAAAAATTGATAATGGTCGTGAATTTAGAAATGCAGGCAACAAAACTTATGGAAGAGTTGACCTTAAAAAAGCATTTACAAATTCATTAAATACTTATTTCGTAAGAAAATCTGTTGATATGGGAATAGATGAAATGGCACAAGTTTCTGAGAAATACATGTTAAATAAAAAAGTTGATTTTGAACTACCTCTAGAAACTTCAACATGGGATTACAAGAGGAGTGGATTTGATAGAACTGCACTTGGAGCTGCAGGTATTGGACACGACACAGTTTTAGTTACGCCTCTTGAAATGTGTATGGTGGCGTCTACCATTGCTAATGATGGTGTAATGATGCAACCTCATATTGTAAAAAGAATTGATTCCTCAGATGGAAAGAATATATTGAGAAATTCTCCAACTGTTTTAAGCGAAGTAACCTCTAAAGAAAATGCGAATCAAATTACTAAATACATGGTCAATGTTGTTAACAATGGTACTGGAACAGAAGCTTATGTTCATGGCTTGAAAGTTGCAGGAAAGACTGGTACTGCTCAACTTGATTTAAAAGAAGGAACTAATAATGCCTGGTTTATAGGATTTGCTCCTGCAGATGATCCAAAAGTTGCAATTGCAGTTGTAATTCCAAACGTAAAAGATTATGGGTCAGAGGCAGCTGCCCCTATTGCAGGTGAACTTTTAAAATATGCTGTAAACAATTTACAACTTGAAGAAGAGTGATGTCATGTTTAATAATAATTTTGTAACGGCCTTTGTTGCTGCAGCGGGAATGGGAAAGAGAATGAATATGGGAATAAATAAACAATTTCTTTCCATTAATGACAAGCCAATACTTGCTCATACTATTAAGAAGATTGAAAAATCAAAGTACATTGACTTTTTAATTTTGATAGTAAAAAAAAGTGATATGCGATATGTATATGATATCATTGAAAAACATAAAATTAACATAAATTACAAAATAGTCTACGGTGGCAAAGAGAGACAGGATTCAATTTATAATGGACTTTTAAAAATGCCAGAAAAAACTGATATTATCCTTACACATGATGGAGCAAGGCCCTTTGTATCAGTAGATAAAATTGACGAAGCAATTGAGAATGTATTGGATACTGGAGCAGCTGTCTTGGCAAATCCAGTTAAAGACACTATAAAAGTTTCTACGGATGGAAAACTTGTAGATTACACTCCAAATAGAGATAGACTGTGGCAAGTTCAAACGCCTCAAGTTTTTAAAAAAGATATTCTTATGAAGGCTTACGATCAAGCTTATTCTGAAGGATATTATGGTACAGACGATTGCTCCTTAGTTGAGAAGACGGGAATTAAAGTGAAATTAATTTATAACTCATATGACAATATAAAAATTACTACAAGGGAAGACTTGTCCATTGCAAACATCCTAGTAAAGAAGGTGAATACATGAGAATAGGAATTGGTTATGATGTTCATAAATTAGTAGAAGATAGAAAATTATTTATTGGCGGAATTGAAATTCCTTATGAAAAGGGACTTTTAGGCCATTCTGATGCAGATGTACTTATTCATGCGATTATGGATTCAATTTTAGGTGCCCTTGCTCTTCGAGATATTGGCTACCATTTTCCTGATAATGACAATAATTACAAAGACGTTGATTCAAAAATTCTTTTAAAAAAAGTTTTTGAAATTATGAAATCTAAAAACTATAAAATTGGAAACATTGATGTTGTCGTCGCTTGCGAAAAGCCAAAATTAGCACCCTATATTGACAAAATGAGAAAGGTAATTGCTGATATTTTAAATACGGATATAGAAAATATTTCTATAAAGGCAACGACAACTGAAAAACTTGGCTTTATTGGAAGGGAAGAGGGAATTTCCTCAGAATCAGTATGTTTACTTGAAAGGGATGATTAATTAGATGAAGTTTTTTATTGATACGGCAAATATTGAAGAAATTAAGGAAATTAATTCTTGGGGTGTTCTATCAGGAGTAACAACTAACCCAACACTTATCTCAAAAAGTGGCGGAGTTTTTGAAGATGTGATCAAAGAAATATCTGAAATTGTTGATGGAGATATTTCTGCGGAAGTTATTTCTACAGATTTGAATGGAATGCTTAAAGAAGCAAGAGCTCTTGCAAAAATTTCTAAGAATATTGTAATAAAAATTCCAATGATTGAAGAGGGATTAAAGGCTGTAAATATACTTAATAAAGAGGGTATAAGGACCAATGTAACTTTGGTATTTTCAGTTTCTCAAGCTTTATTAGCAGCAAATGCTGGTGCTACCTATGTGAGTCCTTTCATGGGAAGACTTGATGATATTGGTGAATCAGGAATTAATCTTGTTGAGGATATAGCATATATATTTAAACAATATGGATATAATACTCAAATTATTGCAGCGAGCATAAGACATATAAATCATGTAGAAGATGTTGCGAAAACTGGTGCAGATATAGCAACTATTCCTTATAAAATATTTAAAGAAATGATTAAGCATGAATTAACAGATAGTGGTTTAAAAAAATTTTTAGAAGATTTTAAAAATGTAAAGACAAAGGAGAAATAAGATGGACAGAAATTTAGCACTAAACTTAGCAAGAGTAACAGAAGCGGCAGCACTTTCAGCAGGTAAATGGCTTGGAAGGGGAGACAAAAATGCAGCAGATGGTGCCGCAGTTGATGCGATGAGAAGAATGTTTGACACAGTTGATATTGATGGAACTGTAGTTATTGGCGAAGGAGAAATTGATGAAGCTCCTATGCTTTATATTGGAGAAAAAATTGGTACAAAAAAAGGCGAAGAAGAAGTAGATATTGCAGTTGACCCTATTGATGGAACAAATTCTATTGCAAATGGTACTGATAATTCTATCGCTGTACTTGCAGTAGCTCCTAAAGGATGTCTTTTAAATGCACCTGATATATACATGGATAAAATTGCCTGTGGACCAAAAGCTAAGGGACTTATTAAACTTGACGATACACCAACTGAAAATATTAAAAGAGTAGCAAAAGCTCTTAACAAAAATATTAATGATATAGTCGTAGCTGTTTTAGATAGACCTAGACATGAAAATCTAATTAATGAGATAATTTCTATTGGAGCGAGAGTTAAAAAAGTTTCTGACGGCGATGTTGTTACAGCTATTGAAACTTGTTATGAAGATTCTGGAATTGATCTTGTAATTGGTCGTGGAGGTGCACCTGAAGGGGTAATTGCAGCTGCAGCCTTAAAATGTTTAGGTGGAGATTTCCAAGGAAGACTTCATCCAACAGATGAAAAGCAAGAGCAAAGATGTAGGGATTTAGATTCAGATTTAAAAAAGGTTTATACAATTGAAGATTTAGTAAAGGGAAATGAAGTTATTTTCTCAGTAACTGGTATTACTTCTGGAGAAATTCTTGAAGGAGTAAAATACTACGGAGACAATAAAGCAAAGACTGAAACTTTAGTCCTAAGACTTCCTAGTGGAACGCAAAGATTTATAAAATCAATTCACTCTCTTGATTTAAAACCTGATTACGCAAAATAATTATTATGAACAATGACAATGAATTAAAAAATAAATCCATAGATGATTTGAGAAAAATTTCTAAATCATTAGGATTAAAAGATGTTGAAAAATATGATATTGAAGATTTAAAACATTATATTATTAAGGGTGAGATCCAAAATAAAAATTTGAAAGATGAACCTTTGGAGAGGTTAAAAGTTTCTGAACTTAGAGATATTGCTAAAGATTATGGAATTGAAAAATCCTATAGTTTAAAAAAAGAAGCACTAATTAAAGAAATAAATTTAATAAGAGAAAATGAAAAAATTGAAAATTCAGATCTTTCAGAAAATGCACAAAAAACTTTAAAAAATTTAGAAGAAAAAGACTATGTTAAAGGGATTTTAGAACTTCATCAAGATGGTTATGGATTTTTAAGAAGAGTTAATTATCTTCCAAGTGAAGAGGATATCTATGTGTCCCCATCACAAATAAGAAAGTTTAGACTTAGAAATGGCGATGAAATTCTTGGAATTAAATCTCCTCCAAAGGATGGAGAAAGTTTTAATGCTCTGTTATATATTAAATTAGTAAATGGAATGCATCCTTCAAAAGTATTGAATAGACCTTATTTTGACAATCTAACTCCAATCTATCCTAAAAAGAAAATTAATTTAGAGACAAAAGAGGAAGATATAGCAATGAGGGTAATAGATTTGCTTTCACCAGTAGGACTTGGTCAAAGGGGACTAATAGTATCTCAACCAAAATCTGGAAAGACAACTCTTTTGAAAAAAATATCTAAATCAATTAATATAAATTATCCAAATTTGCATTTGATAGTATTGTTAGTTGATGAAAGGCCCGAAGAGGTTACGGACATGAAAAGATTTGTTAAAGGTGAAGTAGTGTATTCAACCTTTGATGAAAACCCTAAAAATCACGCTCGTGTTGCTGAAATGGTAATCGATAGGGCTAAGAGATTAGTTGAAAATAAAGAAGATGTTGTAATACTTTTAGATTCTTTAACTAGATTATCTCGTGCCTATAATTTAATCACGCCCACAAGTGGCAAAACTCTTTCTGGAGGACTTGATCCTCTATCACTTCACAAACCAAAGAGATTTTTTGGTGCTGCAAGAAATATTGAAGAGGGCGGTAGTTTAACCATACTTGCCACTGCTCTTGTAGATACAGGTTCAAGAATGGATGATGTAATCTTTGAAGAGTTTAAGGGAACGGGCAACATGGAACTTCACTTAAACAGAACTCTTTCAGAAAAGAGAATTTTTCCTGCTATTGATATTTTAAAATCTGGCACAAGAAAAGAAGAACTATTATTGAATAAAGACGAGCTAGCATTTAATTACGAGTTTAGAAAAAATTTAAACGAAGAGAATATTGAGGATGTGACTGAAAAATTTTTAGATAAACTTTCAAATACAAAGAATAATTCAGAGTTTTTAAATAAATAGTTTATCTTTGTTTCTTAAAATGTTGATTTATAGCCTAGTTTATTGTATAATAATTGAGGTAATAAATATAATTTGTATAATAATGAAAATTATGTTATAATATAAAAATTGAGTTATAAAATACTTTAAGGGGGCTAAACAATGAAAAAAGGAATTCATCCAGATTATAAAGAAGCTACAGTAACTTGTGCTTGTGGCAATACTTTTAAAACAGGATCTGTTAAAGAAGATTTAAAAGTTGAAATTTGTTCAGCTTGTCATCCTTTCTTTACAGGAAAGCAAAAACTCTCTGATCATGGCGGCAGAATTGAAAAATTCAATAGCAGATACAAGAGAAATAAATGACAATAAGGTTAGCCTAGCTAACCTTTTTTATTACTTAAATTTATGAAAATAAAAGATGCACTTATTGAGGGAAGAAAATTTTTAAAAAATTTAGAATATACAGATCCTGCTTTTGAAACGCGAAAAATTTTAACAGAACTTTTAAATAAAGACTTATATTATTTAATTGCACATGACGATGAAGAACTTGAAAAATCAATAGAAGAAAAATATTTCAATGTTTTAACAAAAAGACAAGAAGGAATACCACTACAATATATTTTTGGAAAAGAAGATTTTTATGGTAGGACTTTTACAGTTTTAGAAAATGTATTAATACCTAGACAGGATACAGAAATTTCTGTTGAAATAATATTAAAATTAGTTAAAGAAAATAATATTAAAAATATGCTTGAAATTGGATGTGGAACAGGCATTGTGAGTATTACTGTTGATTTAGAAAGTGAAGGGAAAATTAATATTACTTCAGTTGATATAAGTCCCTACGCAATTAAAAATTCAAATATAAATAAAAAAATTTTAAAATCAAATATTAAAATTTTAAAGAGCAATTTATTTGAGAAAGTTGACGAAAAATTTGATTTAATTTACTCAAATCCTCCTTATATTAAAACTAGTGAAATAGAAAACTTGCAAGTTGAGGTGAGAAATCACGAACCAAGACTTGCCCTAGATGGTGGAAGTGATGGACTTTGTTTTTATAGAAAAATAATAAAAAAGTCACAAGATTACTTAAATAAAAATGGATTTTTAGTATTTGAGATAGGTTATGATGAAGCAGAAGATGTTTCATTGCTCATGAGAAAAAATTTTAATGTTGAAATTTTTAAGGATCTAAACAATTTAGATAGAGTAGTAGTTGGACAATTAAAAGTATAGGAGCAAATATGTACGAAAAACTTTCTGTTTTTGAAGATAAATTAATTGAACTTGAAAAAGATTTAAGCAATATAGAAGTTATTAATGATTCTAAGTTATATCAACAAAAGGCAATTGAGCATGCTGAAATTGAACCTATTGTTGAAAAATATAGAGAATATAAAAATACTTTAAACTCTTTAAATGAAAATAAAGAATTGATTAAAGAAAAATTAGATGATGAATTTAAAAATTTAGTAAGAGAAGAAATAAATGAAGAAACAAAAAAAATTGAATCGTTAGAAAATGATTTAAAGATTTTGTTAATTCCAAAAGATAAAAATGACAGTAAAAATGTAATGGTAGAAATTCGTGCTGGAGCTGGTGGAGATGAAGCAGCTCTTTTTGCAGGAGTTTTATATAGACAATATGTTAGATATGCAGAAAGATCTGGATTTAAAGTTGAAACAATCTCTTCAAATGAAATTGGAATTGGGGGATTCAAAGAAATTGTATTCATGATTATAGGAAATGGGGCTTACTCAAGATTAAAATATGAATCAGGAGTGCACAGAGTTCAAAGAGTTCCCGAAACAGAAAGTGGTGGAAGGATTCATACTTCCACAGCTACTGTCGCAGTTTTGCCAGAAGCCGAAGATGTAGATGTTGAAATTGATCCTACAGAAATTAAATTCGACGTATTTCGAGCATCTGGAAATGGTGGACAATGTGTAAATACAACTGACTCTGCAGTAAGACTTACTCACATTCCAACTGGAATAGTTATTTCTTGTCAAGACGAAAAATCACAACTTAGAAATAAGGAAAAAGCAATTAAATTACTTAGGTCTAAATTATATGATTTAAAACTTCAAGAGCAAAATGAGAAAGAATCAATGGAAAGATCTTCACAAATTGGAACTGGGGATAGATCTGAAAGAATCAGAACTTATAATTATCCTCAAGGAAGAGTGACTGATCACAGAATTAATTTTACATCTCACAAAATTGATGCTATAAATGACGGAGATTTAGATGAAATAATAGACGCCTTGATAACATATGATCAAACAAAGAAAATTGAAAATTTAGATTAATGATTTAGACGAATATTAGATTTATTTAGTAGATTTATTTGATTTTTCATA
This sequence comes from Peptoniphilus sp., assembly GCF_022767005.1. Lineage (GTDB taxonomy): Bacteria > Bacillota > Clostridia > Tissierellales > Peptoniphilaceae > Peptoniphilus_A. Next base: position 25,280 of record NZ_JALEOV010000011.1, read on the forward strand.
AATATTAGTCTATAATAATAAGAGTAATTTATTATTAAATTTTATGGGGGTAATATTATGAATCAAATGACAAGTGACAATTTAAGATCAGCATTCGGAGGAGAATCTCAAGCTCGTACTAGATATAATATCTGGGGTGATGTAGCTGAAAAAGATGGATTTAAAAATGTAAAAAGACTTTTTGATGCAACTTCTGATGCAGAAAAAATTCATGCAACACTTCATTTCAAAGCTCTTAAAGATGTATCAGGTGATTTTGCTGTAACATCAATGGCTGGTTTTGGAATTAATAGCACTTCTGAAAACCTTGAAGCTGCAAGAAATGGAGAAATATTTGAGTCAACTCAAATGTATCCTGCCTTTATCGCAGTTGCAGAAATGCAAGGAGAAGAAGAAGCTGTTAAAGCTATGAAATTTGCAACAGCTGCTGAAAAAGTTCACGCTGAAAGATATTTAACTGCAAAAGAAGCTGTAGATTCAGGTAAAGACCTTGATGTTGAAAATATTTATCTATGTCCTGTATGCGGATATATAGCTTTTGAAGAAGAAGAAAAATGCCCTATTTGCGGATGCCCAGGAAGCAAGTTTATCGCTTACTAATTAAAAAGTCTCTCTTTATAGAGAGGCTAATACATAAAAGAGTCGGTAGTATGATATCGACTCTTTTTTATATATTTTTACTATTTCTTGAAAAAATTAAAATTTTTTGGCAGGCTAACTTAGTCTTTTTATGTATTAATATAATATTAAAGTTTTTTCTAAATCTTTAGAGAATTTTATTTTTTTAATTTTAAATACTGGCAAAGGTCAATATAAAATAAACAAAATATTGCTAATTTTAACACATTATGTTATACTTTTATCCGGTAACTAATACACACATTTTTTGATATCTAAGGAGTTGCCAATTTGGTCCCTTTGATAAGTGATAAAAATGGAGGAAAAAACACGGAGGTGGCTTAAATGTCAGTAATTTCAATGAAAAATTTATTAGAAGCCGGTGTTCACTTCGGACACCAAACTAGAAGATGGAATCCTAAGATGAAGAGATTTATATTTACTGAAAGAAACGGTATTTATATAATTGACCTTCAAAAGACTGTTAAAAAAGTTGAAGAAGCTTATGATTTCGTAAGAGAGATTGCAGCAAATGGTGGAGAAGTTCTTTTTGTTGGTACAAAAAAACAAGCTCAAGACGCAATCGAAAAAGAAGCAACTAAATGTGGTATGCCTTACATTAATGAAAGATGGTTAGGTGGTCTTTTAACTAACTATAAGACTATTAACAAGAGAATTGAAAGGCTATACAAATTATTTGAAATGGAAGAAAATGGAACTTTTGACGTTCTTCCAAAGAAAGAAGTTGCTCAATTACTACATGAAAGAGAAAAACTTGAAAAATTCCTTGGCGGAATTAAAGAAATGAAGGGAATGCCTCAAGCACTATTTGTAGTTGACCCTAAAAAAGAAAGAATTGCAGTTAAAGAAGCACATATTTTAGGAATTCCTGTTATCGGTATCGTTGATACAAATTGCGACCCTGAAGAATTAGATATTCCAATTCCAGGAAATGACGATGCAATTAGAGCAGTAAAACTTATTACTGAAACTATTGCTAATGCAGTTATCGAAGGAAAACAAGGAAGCCAAATTGAAGATAACGATGATGATTATGATGAATCCACTCAAGATGTTTCTGTAAAATCTATTGAAAGCGAAGAAACTGTTGAGGATGAAAAGTCAACTATAGAAGAGTAAAGATATTTCGAGAGTTCTAAAGTAATCCTTTAAAACTCTCTTTTTTTAAAATAAATAAGGAGTGAATTAAAATGGCTATTACAGCAGCGTTAGTTAAAGAATTAAGAGAAAAAACTGGAGCAGGCATGATGGACTGCAAGAAAGCTTTGTCAGAAACAAATGGAGATATGGACAAGGCAGTTGATTTTCTAAGAGAAAAAGGTTTGGCATCTGTTGCTAAAAAATCTTCAAGAATTGCATCTGAAGGTCTTGTTGACTCTTACATTCATGGTGGAAGAATTGGGGTTTTAGTTGAAGTAAACTCTGAAACAGACTTCGTTGCTAAAAACGAAGAATTTAAAAATTTTGTTAGAGATATTGCTATGCAAGTTGCTGCAGTTGCTCCAAAATATGTTAGTCGTGAAGAAGTTCCTGCTGAAGAAGTTGAGCATGAAAAAAATATTCTTACTGAACAAGCAAGAGGAGAAAATAAACCAGAACATATTATTGAAAAAATGGTAGAAGGTAGACTTGAAAAATTCTATGAAGAAATTTGTCTTCTTGACCAAGATTTCATTAAAGATCCAGACAAAAAAATCAAGGATATTTTAAATGATTTAATAGCAAAAATTGGTGAAAATATAAAGATCAGAAGATTTGTTAGATTTGAAGTTGGCGAAGGTCTTGAAAAAAGAGAAGAAAACTTTGCTGAAGAAGTAGCTAAACAAATAGGTTAACAAATTGGAGGAGTAAATGCCAAAATATAAGAGAATTGTTTTAAAACTCAGCGGCGAAGCACTAGCAGGTTCAAATTCCGTTGGAATTGATATTGATTATGTCAATTTAATTGCAAGGCAAGTAAAGAAAATTTATGAATTAGGTGTTGAGACGGGAATTGTTGTAGGTGGCGGAAACTTTTGGAGAGGACGCGACGAAAATAATATTGATCGTGCCACATCTGATTATATTGGTATGTTAGGTACTGTTATGAACGCTTTAGCATTACAGGACTCTTTAGAAAAATTAGGCGTTATTACTCGTGTGCAAACTGCTATAGAGATGAAGCAAGTTGCAGAACCATATATAAGAAGACGTGCTATAAGACATTTAGAAAAGGGTCGTGTTGTTATATTTTCAGCTGGAGTTGGAAATCCATATTTCTCAACTGATACTGCCGCTGCTCTTAGGGCAGCAGAAATTGATGCCGATGTTATACTTTTGGCTAAAAAAGGTACAGATGCAATTTACGACTCTGATCCAAATATAAATGCTAATGCAAAAAAATATGACAATTTAAGTTATAGAGAAATTTTAAATAAAAATTTAAAAATAATGGATGGCACTGCAACCACACTTTGCATGGATAACAATATACCTCTAAGGGTTTTTGGAATTGATGAGGAAGATGCAATGTATAAAGTTGTGTGTGGCGAAGAAATTGGTACAAGTGTTAAATAGGAGGATATTATGATATCTGATCTAAAAAATAATTCTGAATCCAGAATGAAAAAAACTGTAGGATCATTAGTTGAATCACTTCAATCTATAAGAGCAGGTCGTGCTAATACTACTTTACTAGACAAAATTCATGTTGAATATTATGGACAACAAACTCCAATTAATCAAGTTTCTAGTCTTTCTGCTCCAGAACCAAGACTACTTACAATTCAACCTTGGGATTCTACTTTAATTCCTGAAATTGAAAAAGCGATATTAAAATCAGATTTAGGAATAACACCTTCAAATGATGGAAAAATTATTAGACTTGTTATTCCTCAACTTACAGAAGAAAGAAGAAAAGATCTTACAAAATTAGTTGGCAAATATGCTGAAGAAGCAAAAATTTCTATTAGAAATATTAGAAGAGATGCTATGGAAGATATTAAAAAAGCTGAAAAAGCTAAGGAAATTTCTGAGGATGATAAGGTTTCATATGAAGAAGATATTCAAAAGTTGACAGATAAATATATTAAAGAAGTTGACAAAGTAGCAGAAAATAAAGAAAAAGAACTTATGGAAATTTAATTTTTAGCCTTAGATTATTCTAAGGCTCTTTTTTTAAGGAGTTTTATGAATTATTACGAAGAATTAGACTTAAATAACATTCCGAAACATGTCGGGATAATTATGGACGGGAATGGAAGATGGGCAAAAAATAGGAATATGCCAAGAACTTTTGGGCACAAAGAGGGAACTAAAAGAGTAATAGAAATAGTTGAGGCAGCTTATAAAATAAATATAAAATCCTTAACTTTATATGCCTTTTCTACAGAAAATTGGAAGAGGCCCGATAATGAAATCTCAAAACTTATGGACTTATTAGCTTTTTACATAAAAACTCAATTAGAAAAAATAAAAAAAAATAATGTTAAAATTAATGTATTAGGCGACTATAATGTTTTTCCGCCCACAATAGTGAAACTAATTGAATATGCATTGCAGGAAACAAAATCAAATGATAGAATGATATTAAATATTGGGCTAAATTATGGTGGTCAAAGTGAAATTGTTAGAGCGACAAAAATGATTTGCAAAGAAGTTATTGCTAATAAAATTAACATTGATGATATCAACACAGAAAACTTTAAAAACTATTTATACACAAAAGAACAAGATGATCTTGATTTTTTAATTAGACCTAGTGGAGAATACAGAGTTTCTAACTTTTTACTTTATCAATTAGCTTATAGCGAATTTTATTTTTCAAATGTATTGTGGCCTGATTTTCATGAAAATGAATTTTACAAGGCAATTTATGATTTTCAAAAGCGAAACAGAAGGTACGGAGGACTATAATTTTGAAAGATTTACAAAAAAGAGTTATCACGGGAATATTGGGTATTTTATTAATAATTTTAATTTTTTATTTGGGAATAAACGCTATTAAGATCTCAATTTTTCTTTTGACTCTTGAAAGTGTTAGAGAAATTTACAATGCTCTTCACATTAAAGGCATTAAGTTATGTTTGCCAGTTTTATTTTTTGGTGCAATTATAACTTTTTTGTGTTCTTTTTTTGATAAAAACTTAATTTATTCTCTTGTTCTTTTTTTTGTTGTTAACTCATGCCTTTTAGTATTTTTAGAAAATTATGATATAAGCAATTACACTTACACTTTTTTTACTTATTTTTATGCTATATTTTTATTGAATTTACTTGGCAGTATTGACGATATCTATTTAATTATTTCTGCCTTTATAATATCTTTTTCAACAGATACTTTCGCATATTTTGTTGGATCAACTTTTGGAAAGCATAAATTAATAGAAAGAGTAAGTCCTAACAAGTCTGTAGAAGGTGCAATAGGCGGTACATTTTTTGCGCTTGTTATTACAACGACATATTTTATTATGTTAAATAAATACAATTCCATTTATAATATAAATGCTCTTGTAGTTTTAATTGTTTTTTTAGCTTCCGTAGCTGGTCAATTTGGGGACTTATTTGCTTCTAAGATAAAAAGATATACAGGAATAAAAGATTACGCTCAAGTTCTTCCTGGACATGGCGGTATACTTGATAGATTTGACAGTTTAATTTTTATTAGTCCCTTTGTATTCATTTTGTATAATTTTATTTAAGGAGGATAAATGATTACTTTAATAAGCTCTGTTGCAGTTTTTCTATTAGTTGTAATGCTTCATGAGTTTGGACACTTCACTGTTGCAAAACTTTCAGGAATAAAGGTTAATGAATTTTCCATTGGTATGGGTCCAAAACTTATCCAAAAACAAAAGGGAGATACTTTTTATAGCCTTAGAGCACTTCCGATTGGTGGTTATGTTGCTATGGAAGGTGAAGAAGAAAACTCACATGATCCAAGGGCCTTTAATAATGTTTTTATTTTAAAGAGAATGGCAGTTGTTTTGGCTGGAGCTTTCATGAATTTTGTGTTAGGATTTCTTGCATTTACAATTATTTTTTCCATAGTTGGCTATGGATCAAATGAAATAGAAAATGTAATAAAAAATTCTCCCGCTGAAATTTCTGGTTTAAAATCTGGAGATAAAATTGTAGAAATTAACCAAATAAAAACTAAAGATATATACAAAATTAATTCATTGATTAGAGACAAAAAAGATGAAAATTTAAATTTAAAAGTAGATAGAGAAGGCGAAATATTAAGCTTTAATTTAAAGCCAAAATATTCTGAAGAAAATAAAATGTATTTAATAGGTATTACATCTAAGTTGAAGCATTCCTTTTTTAAATCAATAGAAATTGGCGCAAAAAGAACTCTGGATATGTCCATTATAATTTTAAAAAGTTTAAAAATGATATTAGACGGCTCTTTTAAAATGGAATACCTTTCTGGACCAGTTGGAGTTGTACAAATGATAGGATCTGAATCCTCTAAGGGATTTTTAAATTTCTTACAAATTTTAGCTTTAATTTCAGTGAATTTAGGTGTATTTAACTTATTACCAATTCCTGCACTTGATGGTGGGAAGTTTTTCTTTTTATTAATTGAAGCAATAAGAGGAAAGCCAATTGATGAAAAAATTGAACAAAAACTTTCTTTAATTGGAATGAGTCTTTTATTTAGCTTAATGATATATGTAACTATATTTAATGATATTGGAAGGTTGTTTAATAAATGATAAACAGAAAAGAAACAAAAAAGATTTATGTTGGCGATGTTCCAATTGGGGGAGATGCTTTTATCTCTATCCAATCAATGACAAACACCAATACAAAAGATGTAAAATCAACTGTTTCACAAATAAAAATATTAGAAGATGCAGGTTGCGACATTATTAGAATGGCGGTAAATGATTTAGAAGATGCAGCCGCTCTTAAAAAAATAAAAAAAGAAATTAAAATTCCAATAATATCTGATATTCAATTTGATTATAAACTTGCAATTGCTGCAGCGGAAAATGAAAGTGATGCAATAAGACTAAATCCTGGAAATATTGGATCCTCATGGAAGATAAAAGAAGTAACAGAAGCTTGTAAATTTCATAATATTCCAATAAGAGTGGGGGTGAACTCCGGTTCTATTAAGCAAGAATTTTTAGACAAATTTAAGGGAGTTAATGCATCTTCAATATGTTTAAGTGCAATGGAAGAAGTTGAAATTCTCGAAAAAAATAATTTTTTTGATATTGCAGTATCTTTAAAGGCTTCAAATGTAAATTTAACAATTGATAGTTATAGAAAATTTTCTCAAATGTCAAAATATCCACTTCATCTTGGAGTTACTGAAGCAGGAACGCCAAAAAAAGGAATAGTTAAATCTGCTATTGGAATAGGAACTCTTTTAGCCGAAGGAATTGGTGATACAATAAGAGTTTCATTGACATCTGATCCATTAGATGAAGTTATAGCTGCAAAGGATATTTTAAAAGCATTAGATCTTCGCAGAGAAGGAATAGATTTAATTTCATGTCCAACTTGTGCAAGAACTAAAGTTAATTTAATTGAAATTGTTAATACTGTGGAAGATAAGCTTTATTCAATGAATAAGAATTTAAAAATTGCAATTATGGGCTGTGCAGTAAATGGACCTGGTGAAGCAAGAGAAGCTGACATTGGAATTGCCTGTGGAAATGGAGAAGGACTTATTTTTAGTAAAGGTGAAATAATTAGAAAAGTTCCAGAAGACAAACTTTTAAGTGAATTATTACAAGAGATCGAAAAAATTAGGTGATGATTTGATTTTATTAAAGGATATTTTTAAAAAGTTAGAAGTTACTTCTATTGATATTTCTGAAGATATTTATATTGAATCCATTAAAAGAAATAAAAATACTGGAGAAGTTTTTTTTATAGTGTCAGCTAAAGATGAACTAGAAAATAGTTTAAAGAAAAATATAAAAGAAATATTTTCAAGAAATTTAAAAGAATATAAAATTTATATTGAGTTTAAATCATCTTCTCTCTATGAAAGTGAAGATGATTTAATTTGTGCAGAAATTTTAAAATACAATCCTTCATCAAAAATTTGGATTGATGAAATTGATATTAAAAAAGAGAATTCTAAAATCGAAATAAAAGTACCAACAGAAGAAGCCTATTACACATTAACAAAAAATGGTTTTGGAGCTTATTTGGAAAAAGAACTTAAAGTTTTTGGATCTTACATAATAAATTTTGATTTTGTAAAAGAAATAGTTGAAGAAGAACATCTTGAATCTTTTATCTCACAAATTGATGAAGCGGAAGAAGTCATTTCTGCAAAACAAGAATTGGAAACAAAGACAAAAACAGTTAATAATGAAGGGGAAAGCAAAACAAAAATAATTAATAGTTACGGTAAAAAAGAAGTTGAAAACATTCAAAGACTTATAGACGTAAACTTAAATTCCCAAAAAGTAACCGTAGAAGTTGATATATTTAATGTTGAAAGCAGAGAACTAAAAAATGGAAACTTTTTAATTTCTCTATCTATAACTGACTATACAACGTCAACTCTTGCAAAAATATTTTTAAAGCCAGAAAAGGCTCGAGATTTTTTAGAAAGCTTTAAAAATGGCGAACATGTTTTAATAACTGGAAATGTAAGCTATGATAATTTTTCAAAATGTGAAACTATTATGATTAGATACATTGAAAAAAAAGATAAAGTTATTCGCATGGATTATTCTAAGGAAAAAAGGACTGAATTTAGAATTCATTCAAAAATGTCTCAAATGTCAGGAGTAACTTCCTTTACTGATTTTGCAAAAAGGGCAAAGCTATGGGGTCATGATGCCTTAGCAATATCTGATACCAACGATGTTCAAGGCTTTCCTGAAGCAATGGAAGCAGGAGAAGCAACTGGACTTAAAATTTTATATGGAGCAGATATAAATTTTGTAGATGATGAAGAAAAAATCGTAACAAATTATGATTCAAATAAAAATTATAATTCTTATGTTGTATTTGACATAGAAACTACTGGATTATCATCAAGAAAGGATAAAATTACAGAAATTGGTGCCGTAAAAATTGTTGACGGAGTAATAGTAGATAGATTTTCACAATTAATTAATCCAGAAATGGAAATTCCACAAGTTGTTGTTGAACTAACAGGAATTAGCAATTCAAAAGTAGAAAATGAACCTACCATCGAAGAAATAATTCCTAAATTTTTCGATTTTGCCAAAGGCTCAGTTCTCGTAGCGCACAATGCTAAATTCGATATTTCTTTTATTAGGAGAGAATATGCCAACAATAATTTAGAATTTAATCACCCTATTCTCGACACATTAATCCTTGCAAGGGCAATTATGACTGATATGAAGAGATTTAATTTAGGAACTCTTTGTAAAAATTTAGGCGTATCTCTTATTGGTGCACATAGAGCTGTTAATGACGCCGAAGCTACTTCAGCTATGTTTATAAAATTAATTGAAAAATTTAAAAAAGATAAAGAATTTAATTTTGATAATTTAAACAAAGAAATTGTAAACATAGATTCTAAACGTTTATTCGAAAGTTCCTTGCTTTTATTAGTTAAGAATGAAGTCGGGCTTAAAAATTTATATAAACTAATTTCAGCTTCTCATATGCAGTTTTATAATTTCTCTCCAAAAGTTCCTAGAACTTTATTAGACAAATATAGGGAAGGCATACTAGTTGGCTCTGGTCTTGCAAGCTCAGAACTTTTTGATGCAGTTTATAGGAGGTGCCCTGATCATCAACTATTAGAAATTGCAAAATATTATGATTTTTTAGAAATTCAACCAGCAAGTGACAATATAATTGAAATTCAAGATGGAAAATTTAGCGTAGATGACATAAGAGAAATTAATGAAAAAATTGTTTGGCTTGGAGAAAAATTAGGAATTCCTGTAATTGCAGACTCAAATACTTATTATCTTGAAGAATCAGAAGATATTTTAAGAAGAATTGTTTTAAACGGAAAGCCAGGAAGACCTGACCCGAGAGCAAATCGCGAGCAAAAATTTTATTTTAAAACTACAGAAGAGATGCTTGATGAGTTTTCTTATTTGGGAAATCAAAAAGCTTATGAAGTTGTAATAACTAATACTAATAAAATTAAAAATGAAATAGAATCAATAAAACCAATACCCGATGGAAAATATCCTCCAGTTATTGAAGGTTCAGATGAAAGTTTAAGAGAAATGACCTATAAAAGAGCTCACGAAATTTATGGAGATATTCTTCCACAAATTGTAGAAGAAAGGCTTGAAAAAGAGTTAAAATCTATTATTTCAAATGGATATTCTGTGCTTTATATTATTGCGCAAAAACTTGTAAAAAAATCTAATGATGATGGATTTTTAGTAGGTTCTAGAGGTTCTGTTGGATCATCTTTTGTAGCTACAATGTCAGGTATAACAGAAGTAAATCCACTTCCGCCACATTATATTTGTCCTAATTGTAAACATTCTGAATTTACAAAAAATTTGGAATTTGGCAGCGGAGTTGATATGCCAGATAAACTTTGCCCAGAATGTGGAACTCCAATGAAAAAAGACGGACATAATATTCCTTTCGAAGTATTTTTAGGATTTTATGGTGACAAGGAACCTGATATTGATTTGAATTTTGCGGGAGAATACCAACCCCAAGCTCATAAATATACTGAAGAGTTATTTGGCAAAGGATATGTATTTAGAGCTGGTACAATTGGAAAGATTGCAGAAAAAACCGCCTATGGTTATGTTAAAAAATATTTTGAAAATAAAAATATTTCCCCAATAGAAGTAGATAGATTGGCAAAGGAAATAACTGATGGCAAAAGAACAAGTGGACAACATCCTGGCGGAGTTATGATTGTTCCAAAGAATAAAAGTATTTTTGATTTCACGCCAATACAATATCCTGCAGATGACCCAGCGTCAGGAGTAATAACAACACATTTTGATTATAACTTTATTCATGGAAAGATTTTAAAACTTGATATACTTGGTCACGACGGTCCAACTATTATAAAGATGCTTGAAGATTTTACAGGAATTGATTCAAGTAAAATTAGACTTGACGATGAAAAGGTACTATCAATATTTAATAGTGCAGAAATTTTTAATATGGATGAAGAAATTTTCTCGTGTGATACGGGAACACTTGGTATTCCAGAATTTGGTACATCCTTTGTAATAGCTATGCTTGTGGAAACAAAACCAAAGAGTTTTGCAGACCTTGTAAGAATTTCTGGGTTATCTCATGGTACTGATGTTTGGATTTCAAATGCTCAGGAACTTGTGAACTCAGGAAGAGCAGAGTTAAAAGATGTAATAGCAACTAGAGAAGATATTATGGTTTATTTAATAAATGCTGGTGCAGAAAATAAAATGGCATTTGACACTATGGAAAAGGTAAGAAAAGGAAAGGGACTTACTGAAGAGCAAGAAAAAATAATGAAGGGGTTAGATTTACCTGAATGGTATATTGATTCTTGTAAAAAAATTAAGTATATGTTTCCAAAGGCTCATGCAGTAGCATATGTAATGTTATCATTTAGAATTGCATACTATAAATTAAATTATCCTTTAGCTTTTTACGCAACATTTTTTACTATTAAGCTAAATGATTTTAATGGAGAAAATATTATTGAGGGACCAAATTTTTTAAAAAACAGAATTAAGACTTTAAAAGAAATTCAAAATCCAACAGCCAAGGATAAGGGAGAGATAAGAGTTTCTGAAGTTGCACTTGAAATGTACGCCAGAGGCTTCGAATTTTTGCCAGCAGATTTATATAAATCAAAGGCTTCAAAGTTCACAATCGAAAATGATAAGATAAGAATGCCACTTAGAGCCATACCTGGAATAGGAGAAAACTGTGCAAATAGTATTGAAGAAGAAGCTCAGAAGTCTATTTTTCTGTCAGTGGAAGATTTTTCTAAGAGAACAAAGGCAGGAAATTCTGTAATAACAATTTTACAAAAAAACGGAATGCTAAATGATCTAGATGAGACCAATCAAATTTCATTATTTAATTTTTGAAAGTTGTAATTTTAGCAATATGTGTTATAATTTAATAAGAAAGATATTTTAGTGTAAAGAGTGGGTTAACCCACTCTTTGTTTTTTAGTAGTGAGGTGTTAAGTGAATAAAAAAGAATTAAAAAAAGAGATTTACCCACTAGCTGAAGAGGTAGCAGAAGAACTAGGTTACGAAATTGTGGACATAGAATTTCAAAATGGATCAAAACACGACCTTCTATCAATTTTTATTTACAAAAAAGAAGGAATTGATCTTGATGACTGCACAGAAATGAGTAGAAATTTAGAGAAAAAATTGGATAATCTTGAAATTTTAAAAAATCCTTATTATCTTGAAATTTCTTCACCGGGACTTGATAGACCTTTAAAAACAAAAGATGACTATAGAAGAAATATTGGAAATGAAGTTGATGTAAAACTTTATGCACCAATTGACGGAAAAAAAGAATTTAGTTTTGTTTTAGACAAATACGACGATGAAAATTTTTATTGTAAAATTGATGATGAAGATATTGTTATACCTATTAAATCAATTTCATCTATGAAACAAACTATTAAATTTTAATGGAGGATTAAATGAACCAAGAGTTTATAGACGCTTTGAATGAAATTGAAAAGGAAAAAGGGATTTCTAAAGAAATTGTCTTCGAAGCATTGGAATCAGCTTTAGTTTCTAGTTATAGAAAAAATTATGGCACATCTCAAAATGTAATTGTTAATATGAATAGAGAAACTGGAGAAATTAAGTTATTTGCATCAAAAGATGTTGTCGAAAATGTTGAAGATGATCAACTTCAAATATCTTTAGAAGATGCAAAAAAAATAGACCCAAAATACGAAGTTGGAGATGTCTATAATTTAGAAATACATCCAAAAAACTTTGGCAGAATTGCAGCTCAAACGGCTAAACAAGTTGTTATTCAAAGAATAAAAGATGCAGAAAGAGATATTGTTTTCGAAGAATTTGTTGAAAGAGAAAAAGAAATTATCACTGGAGTGGTTCAAAGAAAAGCGTACAACAATGTATATGTAGATTTAGGAACAACTGAAGCTGTTCTACCATATAGCGAACAAATTAGCAATGAAAAATATGATCACGGCGATAGATATAAAATGTTAATTTTATCAGTTGAAAAATCTACTAAAGGTCCGCAAATTATTCTTTCAAGGTCACATCCAGATTTAATTAAAAGACTTTTCGAATTAGAAGTTCCTGAGGTTAGTGAAGGAATAGTAGAAATTTATTCTATATCAAGGGAAGCTGGTTCAAGAACAAAAATAGCAGTATTTTCAAGAGATCCTGAGGTAGACCCTCTAGGAGCTTGTGTTGGATACAAGGGTCAAAGAGTTAATGCGATTGTAGATGAAATTCATAATGAAAAAATTGATATAGTTATTTATGAAAAAGAAATTGACAAATTTATTGCAAATTCTTTAAGTCCATCAAAAGTAGAAAAAGTTTTTGTAAATGAAGCTGAAAAATCTGCACTTGCAATAGTTCCAGATTACCAATTATCTCTTGCCATAGGTAAGGAAGGACAAAATGTTAGACTTGCTGCCAAGCTTACTGGATGGAAAATTGACATTAAATCTAATGAACAATTTGAAGCTTATCTAGAAGATAGAGGAATTACTGAAGAAGAGTTAGCTGACGAATTTGCAAATGCAAAGAAAGAAATGCATGAAGAAATGGAAAGTTCTGATGAAATTCATAGTTCTGAAGACTTCTCTAAAAATACTGAAATAAAAGAAATTCAAGAAGATGACAATTTGGAATTAGATTTTTCCAAAAAAGAAAATGAAGACGCTGATAAGTTTGAAGAAATAAAAGAAAATGAAGAAAATGATGATTAAAAATTCTTAATTTAACGGAGTAAAAAATGACTAAAATTAGGAAAATACCCATGCGTACTTGCATAGGTTGTCGTGAACAAAAACCAAAAAAAGATTTAATTAGAGTGGTTAAAAACAAAGATGATGAAATCTTTATAGATAAAACTGGAAAGGCAAATGGAAGAGGAGCTTATTTATGTAATGACAAAAATTGTTTGGAAAAAGCGATAAAGTCAAAATCCCTAAATAGGGCATTTAAAACAGAAATTAGTGAGGAAATATATGAAAAACTAATTAATTCTGTGGATTAAGCTTCTTTTGAGGAGGTGTTCAATTTGTCAAAAATTAGAGTGCACGCATTGGCAAAGGAAATTGGTATTACTAGCAAAGAATTAATTTTAAAATTAAATGAAATGCAAATACCTGTAAAAAACCATATGTCAACTTTAGAAAGTGCTGATGAAGAAAAAATAAGAAAATTATATACAAAAAATTCTTCTAAGAATGAATCTCCTGTAAAGAATAATAATTCTAAAAATAATAGAGATACAAAAGATAAAAGAAAAGTTACAGATTCTAATAAGAAAAAACAAGAAAATCATATTAGACATAATGAAGTTAAAAATCAAAAGAAACATGATCAATTAAATAAAGATTCCTTTGATGAAAACAAAAAGGAAATTCATAAAAATAAAATTCACAAGATAAAAAAAGAAGATTCTTTTGATGATGAAAATTTTAGTAAAAATCAAAAGAAAAAATTTAAAAATAATAAAGAAAATAAAAAGGAAATTAACAACTCCTATAATAGAGATTTAACTAAGAAAAAGCCAAAGAAAAAAGTTAAATCAAGACACAAAACGGAAGAAGATAGCAAAGGAGATGATCCTATAATAGTGATTGCACCAATTACAGTAAAAGATTTTGCAGATCAACTTGGAGTATCTGTATCTACAGTAATTACTAAATTAATAAGCCTCGGAGTTATGGCTAATCAAAATCAAAGTATTGATGAAGATACTTGTGTTCTTTTAGCAGATGAACTTGGCATTGAAATTGAAATAGAAGAACAAAAACTCGATGATTCAATTGAAGAAGAATATGGACTGTTAAAAAAAGATAAAGAAACAGATTTAAAAACTAGACCGCCTGTTGTTACAGTAATGGGACACGTTGACCACGGTAAGACATCTCTACTTGATTCCATTAAAAAAACTCATGTAACTCAATCAGAAGCTGGTGGAATTACTCAACATATTGGAGCTTACACAGTTAATTTAGCTGGAAAGAAAATTACTTTTTTAGACACACCTGGACACGAAGCTTTCACTTCTATGAGACTTAGAGGAGCGCAAACGACAGACATTGCTGTACTTGTTGTCGCTGCAGACGATGGTGTAATGCCACAAACTATTGAAGCTATTTCACATGCTAGATCTGCTGAAGTTCCTATTATTGTTGCAATTACAAAAATTGACAAGCCTGAAGCCAATCCCGAAAAGGTAAAACAAGAACTTATGAATGAAAATTTAGTTGCTGAAGAATGGGGAGGAGATACAATAGTTGTTGGTGTTTCTTCAAAAACTGGTGAAGGTATTGACGAACTTCTTGAAATGATTCTTCTAGTTGCTGAAATGAGGGAATTAAAGGCTAACCCTAACAGACGAGCTATTGGTACAATTATTGAAGCAAACTTAGATAAGGCTAAAGGTCCTATGGCTACTGTTCTTATAAAAAACGGTACCTTAAGATTTGGAGATTCAATTGTATCTGGGGTATGTTCAGGAAGAATTAGAGCAATGGAAGATGATAAGGGCAAGAAAGTTAAAAAAGCTGGTCCGTCTATGCCAGTGGTAGTTCTTGGACTTAACGACGTTCCTAACGCAGGTGATACAATTTATGCAGTAAAAGACGATAAGACAGCAAAGGCTATTGCAGATAAAAACGCCGAAATTACTAGAGAAAAAAGACTTAGCCAAACTACAAAAATTAGCTTAGATAATTTATTCGAAAAAATTTCTGAAGAAGATGTAAAAGAATTAAATATAGTTGTAAAAGCTGACGTAAAGGGTTCCGTAGAAGCATTGAATCAATCACTTCTAAAACTATCAACAGAAGAAGTAAAAATCTCAATTATTCACTCTGGAGTTGGTGGAATTAACGAATCTGATGTAACACTCGCTTCTGCATCAAATGCAATTGTAATTGGATTTAATGTAAGGCCAAACATCAATGCCATTGAACTTGCTAAGAGTGAAGACGTTGAAATTAGAACTTATAGAGTAATATATGAAATCATAAACGATATCGAACAAGCAGCAAAGGGTATGCTTGACCCCGATATTGTAGAAGAAATTCTTGGAAGATGTGAAATTAGACAAACATTTAAACTTCCTAACAATCAGATGGTTGCAGGGGTATATGTTTTAAATGGTAAAATTTTAAGAAATTCTAAAGTGAAAGTTCTTAGAGATGACGTAGTTATTCATGAAGGCGATATTTCTTCTCTAAAGAGATTTAAAGACGATACAAAGGAACTTGCAACTGGATTTGAAGGTGGTCTTGTAATCGATGGTTTTAACGACATTAAAGAGGGAGACCTTCTTGAATCCTATATAATAAAGGAAGTTAAGAGATCATAATGAACAATAAGAGAATTAATAGAATATCTGAAGAAGTAAAAAGAATAATTTCAAATATTGTCCAAAATGAACTAAAAGATCCTAGAATTCCTTCTATTACAAGTATTTCTCATGTAGATGTAACTAATGATTTATCTTTTGCAAAAGTTTATGTTTCCGTACTAGGAAATGATTCTGATAGAGATGAAGCAGTAGAAGGGTTAAATTCTGCAAAGGGATTTATAAAAAAAGAATTGGCAAAAAAAATCAAATTGAGAGCAATGCCTGAACTTATTTTTATTAAGGATGATTCAATAGAAAAGGCTCTTGAGCTTGACAAATTAATTGACGAGGTAAATCGTGGAAATGATTAATTTAAAAGAACTTTCTTCTGAATTAAAAAATTTAATTAATGAAAGTGAAAATATTGCAGTTGCTTCTCATCTAAATCCAGATGGAGATAATTTAGGATCTGTTACAGCCATGGTTGGGATGTTAAAAAAACTTGGTAAAAATGCTGTTTATGTGTTAGATGACACTATTCCAAATTCCTTTAAATTCTTGCCAAATTTATCATACGCAAAAAGTCCTGACAAAATAAATAATGCTTTTGATTTATTTATTGCATTAGACTCATCTGACGAAAATAGAATGGGCGACAATATTAAAAAAATTTTTGAAACATCAAAAAAAACTGTAAATATTGACCATCATTTTAGTAATACAAAATTTGCCGATTTAAATATTGTTGACGACAAATCTCCTGCAACTTGTGAAGTCCTTGCAAGAATTTTTGAAACTCTTGATTTAGAACTAAATAAAGATATTGCAACTTCACTTTTTACTGGACTTTCAACAGATACCGGTTCATTTAAATATAGCTCTGTAAATTCAAATACATTTTTAATTGCATCGAACTTATTTAAATACGATATTGATATAAATGAAGTGACAGTAAATGTTTATCAAAGTAGATCTAGACAAAAAACGGATTTATTGATACGAGCAATGAACTCTATTGAATATTTTGACAATGACAAAATTGCAGTTGTCTTTGTTACAAAGGATGACATGATAAAATCAAAGGCTGAAAAGGCTGATGCAGACGGAATAGTTGAATTTGTAAGAGATATTGATAGTGTTGAACTTGCAGTTTTATTAAAAGAAAAAGACGACTGTATTAGACTATCGCTAAGATCAAAGTCCTATCTTGATTGCACAAAAGTTGCTTCAAAATTTAATGGTGGCGGTCATGTCAGAGCTTCTGGAGGTACAATTAATCATACAGATTTAAACAAAGCAAAAGAAGATGTAGTAAAAGTAGCTGAAGAACAATTATGATAGATGGGCTTTTAATTTTTGACAAAGAAAAGGGAATAACTTCTCACGATTTAGTTTATAAAGTTAGAAAAAAATTAGGCATAAAAAAAGTAGGCCACACTGGAACTCTTGATCCAATGGCGACAGGAGTTCTCGTTATTTCCATTGGCAAGGCAACAAAGATTAGTGATTATATTCTATCTAGTGATAAGGTATATAAAGCAAAAATTAAACTTGGAATTTTAACTGATACCTACGACATAACTGGAAATATTTTAGATGAAAAAGAAGTTAATTTTACTGAAGAAGAAATTAAGGAAACTTTAGTTAAATTCACTGGCAAAATTTCTCAAAAACCTCCAATTTATTCTGCCTTAAAAGTTAATGGAAAAAAACTTTATGAATATGCAAGAGAAGGTAAAGATGTTGAGATCAAAAAAAGAGATATAGAAATTTATAAAAATGAACTTATAGATTTTAATGGTAGTGATGAATTTACTGTTTTAGTTGACGTTTCTAAGGGCACATATATAAGGTCCCTTGCAAATGATATTGGAAAATATCTTGGAACTTTTGGAACTTTAACTGAACTTAGACGTATAAGAACAGGAAATTTTAAAATTGAAGACTCCATAACAGTTTCTGACTTTGAAAAATTAAGCATCAATGAAATAAAAGAAAAAATTCTACCTATGGATTTAGCTCTTAGCAATTTAAAAAGACTTGATATTCCAAGTTTTTTTTGCAAAAAATTTTTGATGGGACAATTTTATAAACTAGACAAAAATCTTATTAATGAAGATTATAGAATTTATTCAAATGATAGATTTTTAGGCATTGGAGAAATTAGAAAAAAAGATGGAGAAATTTTTCTCAAGATGAAAAAGAATTTAATGGTGACTTATGAAAATAATTGAAATAGACTTAAATTATATTGCAAATGAAGAATCAGTTATAGCACTTGGAAATTTTGATGGAGTTCACAGAGGACATATTGCACTGATAAATAAGGCAATAGAAAATGCTAAAAAATTAAATATTAAGTCAAGTCTTTTACTTTTTAACGAGCACACAGATAACCTTGTAAAGGTAGGAAAGAAAGAGATTATTACAACTAACAAGACAAAGTTTGAAATTCTAGAAAATTTAGGCATAGATTTGATTTATCTCATTAATTTTACAAAGGAGTTTATGTCTTATAGCCCAATTAAATTTTTAGATTGCTTTTTAGCAAAAAATTTAAAAATTAAAGGCGTCGTCGTTGGTTATGATTATACTTATGGATATAAAAAATCTGGAAATGTAGAATTTTTAAAAAAGAATAAGTATTTATTTGAATCTGTTGAAGTAATAGATCAAATTTCTTACAATGGAGAAAAAATTTCATCATCTTTAATTCGAAAACTTATTGAAAGTGGAAAAATAAAAGAAGCGAATTTTTTATTATCAAGACCTTATAAGCTAATTGGAAAGATTATTCATGCTAAGGGATTAGGTAAAAAAATGGGTTATCCTACTGCAAATCTTGAACTAATAGATAATTTTGTAATACCAAAGTTTGGAGTATATGATACTGATATTATCATTAAAGGAAAAAGATACAAAGCATCTACAAATATTGGAACAAATCCAACTGTTGAACATGATGGTGTAAAAATTGAAGCACACATACTTGATTTCACCAAAGATATTTATGGTGATAGTGTAGAACTTGAACTTTTAAATTTTGTTAGACCTGAACTAAAGTTTAATAATATAGAAGATTTATTTAGTCAAATAGCGAAAGATGTTTTGATTACAAGGAATAGATAACTTTACATTTTAAGCATTATATGATAAGATATATAAGGTTAAATAGCTATTCACAGTTCGACGCTCCTCGACGTGTACTTTGATTAGCTTTATTAAAAATTAGGAGGAAAATATGCTAGAACCAAATATTAAAAAGATTATTATTGATGAATTTAAGACTCATGAAGGTGATACTGGTTCACCAGAGGTACAAATTGCAATTCTTACTAGAAGAATTAATGATTTAAATGAACATCTAAGAATTCATAAGAAAGACCATCACTCAAGAAGAGGACTTCTTAAAATGGTTGGTAAAAGAAGAAATTTATTAAGATATTTAAAAAACAGTGATATAGAAAGATATCGTACACTTATTAAAAAACTACAAATAAGAGGATAGTAGGAGCGGTAATTCCGCTCTTTCTTATTAGAAGGAGGAAATAATGGAAAAAACTTATACTATGGATCTTGCAGGTTCCCAATTAAAAGTTACAATTGGAAAAGTTGCAGAACAAGCTAATGGTGCTTGTTTAGTACAATATGGAGATACTGTTGTCCTAGTTACAGCTACAGCTTCATCTAAGCCAAGAGAGGGAATCGACTTTTTTCCTCTAAGTGTAGATTATGAAGAAAAGATGTATGCTGTTGGGAAAATTCCTGGTGGATTCATTAAACGTGAAGGAAGACCAAGCGAAAAAGCTACTCTATCTGCCAGATTAATCGACAGGCCTCTTAGACCTCTTTTCCCTGAGGGATATAGAAATGATGTACAAATTGTTGCAACAGTATTATGTGTTGATCAAGATCACTCACCTGAAATTGTTGCTATGATAGGTTCTTCTATTGCTCTTTCTATCTCTGATATTCCTTTTGACGGACCTACTGGATCTGTTGAAGTTGGTTTTATTAATGGAAAATACATTATAAATCCTAATGAAGAAGAGAGAAACAATTCCAGAATTAATTTATCTCTTTCTGGCACTGAAACCGCTATTATGATGGTTGAAGCCGGTGCACAAGAAGTAAGTGAAGCTGAAATATTGGAGGCTATTTTAGAAGGTCATGAAGTTATTAAAGACATTTGTACCTTTGTAAATAAAATTACTTCAGAAGTTGGAAAAGAAAAAGCTGAATACGAGGTATTTAAAGCTGACGAAGAAATTGTTGCTAAAGTTAAAGAATATGGCAAAGATTTATTAATTGACGCAATAAGACAAAAAGATAAAATCACAAGAGTTGAAAAAACTGAAGCTGCAAAAAATGACATAAGAGAACATTTTAAAGATCTTATGGAAGAAAATGCAAAAGACGTTGAATTTGCTTTAGAAGAAATTGAAGTAAATGAAGTTAGGAGAGGAATACTTGAAGAGGAAAGAAGACCTGACGATAGAAAACTTACAGAAATAAGACCACTTTCTTCTGAAGTTGGAATTTTACCAAGAACTCACGGATCAGGACTATTTACTAGAGGACAAACTCAAGTGTTATCAATTGCAACTCTCGGTGCAATTTCTGAAGAACAAGTTATTGATGGTCTTGGAGATGACAAGCCAAAAAGATATATTCATCACTACAATTTCCCAGGATTCTGCGTTGGTGATACTAAACCATCAAGATCCCCTGGTAGACGTGAAATTGGTCACGGCGCTCTTGCCGAAAGAGCTCTCAAACCTGTAATTCCTGATAGTGAAACTTTCCCATATACAATTAGAGTTGTTTCTGAAGTTTTATCATCTAATGGCTCTTCTTCTCAAGCATCAATTTGTGGATCTACTCTAGCTCTTATGGACGCAGGTGTTCCTATTAAAGCACCCGTAGCTGGTATTGCAATGGGACTTATTGAAGAAAATGGTGTCATAAAAATTTTAACAGATATTCAAGGACTTGAAGATCATTTTGGAGATATGGACTTTAAAGTAGCTGGAACTCGCGAGGGAATTACGGCTATTCAAATGGATATTAAAGTCGAAGGAATTAAAAAAGAAATCCTTGAAGTTGCACTTGAAAGAGCTAAAATTGCAAGAATTGAGATTCTTGATCACTTAGCTAAAACTATTGACAAACCAAGGTCTAAACTTTCTAAATACGCCCCAATTATTCACATGATTTCTATTGATCCTGAAAGAATTGGTGAAGTAATAGGTGCCGGTGGAAAAATAATTAATAAAATTATTGAACAAACTGGCGTTAAAATCGATATCGACGATGATGGAAGAATTTCTATACTTTCTGAAAGCGATGAAAAAGCTAAAGAGGCTATTGCCATCATAGAAGACATTGTAAAAGACATTGAAGTTGGTGATGTTTATACAGGTAAGGTTAAAAAGATAGTTAAATTCGGTGCCTTTGTTGAAATTAAAAAGGGAACTGAAGGGCTTCTTCATATTTCTGAAATTGCTCATGAAAGAACAAATAATGTTGAAGACGTTTTAAAAGTTGGCGACACTGTTGAAGTTAAAGTTATCGAAATATCTGAAGATACTGGAAAAATTTCACTTTCAAGAAAAGCTCTTATAAAAAGAGAAGATGAAAAGACAGAAGATAAATAAATAATTTTTTAGTCGCATTAAGATTTATTTTAATGCGATTTTTTAAAGGGGAATTTATGAAATTAAGAATTATAAATAAAAGTAAGCATCCACTTCCTAAATACGAAACTGAAGGTTCTTCAGGAATGGATTTGAGGGCAAATCTTGACGAAGATATAGTATTAAAACCACTTGATAGAGTATTAGTTCCTACGGGATTATTTCTTGAATTTGATAAAGGATACGAAGCACAAGTTAGGGCAAGATCTGGTCTTGCCTTAAAAAAAGGTCTAGGTCTTCCAAATGGAATAGGAACAATTGATTCAGACTACCGTGGAGAATTAAAAGTAATTTTGATTAACATGAGTAATGAAAAAGTTATTATTAAAGACGGTGAGAGAATTGCACAAATTGTCTTTATGAAAATTGAAACCCCAGAAATTGTTGAAGTTGAAGAGATAAGTGATACGGAAAGAAGCACTGGAGGATTTGGTCATACTGGCGTTTAAGATGACAAATTGTTATAATATTAATGAGGTGCTTTCTCTTGATAAAAAACAAAAAAAACAATAAAAAAATTTCAAATAAAAAAAATATTCAAAAAAGAAGAAAAACTTCTTCAAGTATTTCTTCTGGAAAAGAAATTATTGGTCTATTTTTAATTGTAATAGGCATAGTATTTTTCATTTGCCTATACAGTCAAAAAATGGGGCTAATTGGTACTTTAATATATAAATTATTTTCTGTTATTACTGGTTCTGGAAATTTTATTATTCCTCTACTATTCATTTTTTGGGGAATATTGTTTAATATTCAAGCTACTAAATTTCATATGAGAAGATATATCCTTTGTTCCCTTATAATATTCTTGTGCATTTTAATTTTCCTTGATGGATCCAAGGAAATGGACATGACTTTAATAGAAAGAATTATAAAATCAACTGAGTATATGGACATAACTAGAAGTGGTGGTATAATTGGAGCAATCTTTGGATTTTTTTCATATAAACTTTTAGGTTCACTTGGTACTTATTTAATTCTTGGAATAATAATTGTTGCTTCACTTTACTTTATGATAAAAATAAACATCGATCAAATGATTATGTTTATTGAAGATATGGGCGAATACATTGAAGATAAAAAGAAAATATTAGAAGAAAAAAAAGCTGATAGAAAAATTAAATTAGAAGAAAAAGAAAAGAAGAAATTAGAAAAAGAAATTCTTAAGAAAGAAAAAATTGAACTCAAAAAAGCTAAAGAAAATTCTAAGGACGCAGAAGAATTTGTACAAAATTTAGTTATTAAAGATTATTCTGAAGAAAATATTGAAGAAGAATCTGAAAAAATTAAAGAAAATAGTAATGAAATTATAGAAGATAATAATTCTAAAATAATTACTCAATTACAAGATGAGGAAATTGAAGAAGATGTTGTTGATACTATAAAAAATGACATTGAAAATAAGAATAAAGAAGAATATACCTACACTTATCCCGATATAGCTTTATTAAATAGAACTAACCCAAAGGGTAGATTTTCTAAGGACGAAATTATTGAAAGAGGAAAAATTATCGAAAACACTATGAGAAACTTTGGTATTGAATCTAAAGTTGTTGCAATAAATCGTGGTCCTGTAATAACATCCTACGAATTAAAACCTGCTCCTGGCATTAAATTATCTAGAATAGTTGGACTAAACGATAATATTGCCATGGCTCTTTCTAGTTCTGACCTTCGTATAGAAGCACCAATTCCTGGAAAAAATGTAGTTGGTATTGAAGTACCAAATAAGGAAAAGGATGCTGTTAGTCTTAAAGAATTAATTGATTCTAATGAATTTAAAACTATTAATTCAGATATACCATTAACTCTTGGTAAGGATGTTGAAGGAAATATATTAATTTCAGGCATGGAAGATATGCCCCATCTATTAATTGCTGGTGCTACTGGTTCTGGTAAATCAGTATGTATCAATTCAATAATCACTAGTGTAATATATAAATCCTCTCCAAGGGATGTAAAACTTATGCTTATAGATCCAAAAGTTGTTGAACTTAGTGTCTATAATGGCATACCACATCTTTTAATCGACGTTGTTACTAATCCCAAAAAAGCAGCCTTTGCACTTAACTGGGCTGTAGATGAAATGGAAAAAAGATATATTTCCTTTGCCGAGAAACACGTGAGAGACTTGAAGGGCTACAACAAAAAAATGGTTGAAGAGGGAAGAGAGAAAGAAAAACTTCCTAAAATCCTAATTATTGTCGATGAACTTGCGGATCTCATGATGGTTGCCTCTAAAGAAATTGAAGAATATATTGCAAGACTTGCACAAAAGGCAAGAGCTGCTGGAATGCATCTCATTCTTGCTACTCAAAGACCTTCAGTAGATGTAATTACAGGGACAATCAAGGCAAACATACCTTCACGTATTGCATTTGCAGTTGCATCATCTATTGATTCAAGGACAATTCTCGATATGAGTGGAGCTGAAAAACTCCTTGGAAAGGGAGATATGCTATTTTATCCAAGTAAGTATCCAAAACCTAAGAGAATACAAGGTGCTTTTATAAGTGATAACGAAGTTGAAAGAGTGGTTGATTTTGTAAAAAGCAACAATGAAGTAAGGGTAAATGTTGAATCAAAAATTGAGAAAGCTATTGAAAGCAAAAAAACAAAAGGCGAAGAAGAGAGAGATCCACTTTTCAAAGAAGCAGTTGAACTTGTAGTTAACGATGAGCAAGCATCCATTTCTTACATTCAAAGAAAATTAAAAGTGGGTTATTCAAGAGCTGGTAGAATCATAGATCAAATGGA
>NZ_JALEOV010000019.1 GCF_022767005.1 Peptoniphilus sp.
TTTATTTAATTATTTAATTATTTCTATCTTTTTGCTTGATTTTCTTCAATATATTATGATATTTTTTTCTGTAATCATTTTCACAAATACTAAAAAAGTATACAATATAAATTTCAAAAAACTTACTATAATTTAAAACTATAAAAATTTTATTTTTAACTTAATTTTCTCTTAAATATAGTGTATTATACCTTATGAGGTGTTTTTATGAACTCAAGAAGAATAAGTCTTAAAGAATGGATTTTTTCAAAAACTTTTGGCAGAAAACTTCTATCAGTGATAGTATGCAATATAATTCTTGCCTTTTCCATAGTTTACATAATAAAGCCAAATTTACTAATATCTGGAGGTCTAACTGGCACAAGTATATTGATTTCAAATGTTACGGGACTTAGCCTTCCAATGTTAATATTTTTGTTAAATATACCCACTTCAATACTGAGCATGTTTTTCTTGGATAGAGATTTTACATTTTTCTCTACACTTTCAATATTGTTGCTATCCCTATTTGCATCCTTTTACCAAAAAATAGCACCAGATTTTTATTTAACTAAAGAACCCATACTCGCTTGTGTGTTTGGCGGCATTTTAAATGGAACTGGCATGGGCATCGCCTTTAGAAATGGAACATCAACTGGCGGTCTTGACATTGTAGCTGCAATTTTAAAGAAAAAATTTAACATCACTATTGGAAGTGTACTCATGGGAATTAATTTCATAATAGTTAGTTCATTAGGCTATTTCTTTACCTTTGACAAAGTTCTCTTCACTTTAATTTTAATGTTTATAAATTACAATGTTGTAGATAAAATGCAACTTGGCGTTGGAAAGCAAAAACAACTCCTAATAATTTCTGAAAAAAACGAAGAGATTGCAAGGGAAATTTACAAAGAAATACACAGAGGAGCAACTTTTATCAATGGCGTAACTTCCTACAAGAGAAAGGACGTCTACATCTTATATGTAGTTTGCTCTTCAAGACAACTTGTGAAAGTTCGTCAAATTATTAAAGAATATGACCCCGAAGCCTTTGTTTCCGTTTCTGACACATCAGAAATTTTAGGCAACGGCTTTAAAGAACTTTCAGTTTAAAATTTAATTTTGTAATGCTAAAGGACTTTGTAACATAAAACCACGACAATGGAAAATCCAAAATCGTGGTTTTTTTACTTTATCATTTGTCCCGCTGCTATATATATTCCAATTAAACTCCAATCGTAAATTATGTGAATGAGATAAGTTACTGTAAGATTTTTAGAAAGAACATAGGACATAGATAGCCCCGTCCTTATAATTGAAATTATTAAAACAGCTTGTAGAATATTATAATTATATGTTGAAAGGTGCATTGCTCCAAAAATCACTGATGAAAGAATTATAGCAAGAATTGTCTTTAAAATTTTATTTTCAGACTTCATTTTATTTATCACAAATAAAAATGGAATTATAAAAATTATTTCTTCAGCAATAAATTGAATTAGCGTCGATATAAAAAAACTTTTAAAATTATCTGGAGTTAATACTTCAAAAATTGGATTAACATCCGACTTTATGCCCAATTTTGTTACTACAATTGATGAAACTACAACTGCAATAATAGAAAAACCAAGCCCAATAATTATATAAAGCAAGTCCCTTCTTTTTAATGGCAAAAATATTTTGACTATAAAGTATCTATCTACAATTACTAAGGAAAGTAGAGAAATTACACTAACTGCAAGAGCCATTATTATTTCATTTCTAATATCAAGGATAGCAAATAAAAGGCTCACTCCATAAAAAGATCCTATGGAAATAATAAATGCAAGTATCCACTTCCAAGTCTTTGCTTCTATTTTAGGATATTCTCTTTTCATTTAGCACCAAACCCTATAAAGCCCTCATCTGTCAAAAGATAATTTAGCGGCATATCATATTCTTCATGCACTAATTTTTCTACAATTTGTTCAGAATAACCAATGCCCATTCTTATTGTTTCAACTTTTGCAAAAAATTTGTCGTAAAATCCTCCGCCATAACCAAGTCTATAACCATCTTTGTCAAAGGCAAGTCCCGGCGTAATAGTTAAATCTACATCTATTACCTCTTTGCCTTCCTTCGGTTCTAAAATTCCCATTTTGTTTGGCTCTAGGTCATCTATTCCCTTAACTTCAACTGCAATCATCTCCTTGCCTTTTACAAGTGGCACCAAAAGTTTTTTGCCATCCCTTAAAATCATAGCAATAATTTCCTTTGTGTCAACTTCACTTTTATAAGATATAAAAATAAATACAGACTTTGCATCTTTGTAAATTTCTAAATTTTTAAGTCTTTCTCTAATTTTTTTATCCTTTTCATCTCTATTTTTAATTTCTTCTCTTAGTTTTGAATATCTTTTTCTAAGTTCCCTTTTATCCATTTAAATCTCCTTGTTTTCACAAATTTCTTTGTAATCGCAATTTTTGCAATCGCTACTGGAATTATAATCGCCAGAGGTAATGCTATTTGTCATTGCAATTATTTCAGCTTCAACTTTTTTTAGAAGTTCACATAGTTCATCTTCTGTAAAGTAATTTCTCTTTCTATCATCTCTCGGCAAAATGTCAGAATTTTTTATTACAGTTGTAAGTTCAGCCTTTTTTACAGAACCATAAATTGCACTTGCTATTTTTTTACCCACTTTTATTCTAGAAATAGCATAAATTGGCATTTGAAAAGATTTTAAATCTTCTATTTCCTTTTTAGTCCTAATATTTGACCTCTTGTAGTCAATTAAAATTTCACTATCGCCCAAGGCATCAATCCTATCAATTCTTCCCTTTATTTTTATTCCAGAAATATCTGTATCTATTTTTTCTTCAAAATATTTTGGCGTAAAGCCATATTTTTTTTGCTCCTCTAAATCATTTTTAATATATTCCCTTAAAGTGTTGAAAGAATTTATAACAGAAATTTTTTCTAAAAAAGAAAGATTATTAAATTCCCCCAAATTTTCTTCTTCTAAAATCAATTCCTTTAGAGTTTCAATGTTTAAATCCCTTTCCCTCTTGAAATATTTTTCTAAAATATGGTGATATTTATCGCCAGTCCTCTGATAATATTTTTCATCATAATCTTTTTCAAGTTTTTCAATTTTGTAAACTTTCTCAAAGAGAAATCTTCTTGGACATTCCTTCAAGGTGTCAAAATCTGTAACATAATAATTCCTCTCCCTTATTTTTTTGTTGATTCCAACAAGTTCTTCCCTTGAAACATTATAATTTAACTCCTCACGAGAATTGTCAAAATCAAGCTCTGAAGTAGAATAAATTTTCTCATGCTCTTTGATTTTTAAGCCTAAATCAAAAATTAATTTGTTCAAAAGTTTTGAAAGTCCCCTTTCATAATCATCTATTAAAATAAAAACTTCCTCCGACATAATTAAATCGTAGATTAGATAGATGTAATCTCTCCTAAAATTATCTTTGATTAGTCCAATTTCCTTCATGTCCTCTTCAGATTCTCTATTATAAAGAAAATTATTTTTTACATTTCTCTCAAAATTTTGGTCAAACCCAATTAAAAATAAATTTTTAAATTCTCTATAATAATTTGATGAATAATTTGAAATTTCAATTCCCTCTAAGTTTTGAATTGCATCTGTCCTTGATTTTTCAATATACTTTTTTACAATCAATACAAAATCAAAGAGTGAAATCTCACTATAAAGCGAAGAAAGTTTCTTCATTTTTGAGAAGTTTTCTTCCATTTTGTCAAGAAATCTTAAATCTCTAATTGCCAAAGTGTCGGGATTTATTTTTACCTCATCCTTAATTTTAACTTTTGCAGAATTTAAGTATTCGCCAAAAAAGTTTAAGTAATAATCTATATTTGCAATCTCTTTTATGACTTCTCCTTGTAAAATTTCAACTCCACTTAAAAAATTATCTATTGAGTCAGAATTTACTGTAATGCTCTTTGTCTTTGAAAAATCTATGTCGTATAAATTATTAAAATCATAGGACAAAAAGCCCTTTTCAAGGTCAATTGCATCACATTCAATGGGAAAATATGAAAGTCTAACACGTTTTAATGTGTTTTCCTTGCTTTTATTTTTAAAATATTCCAATAAAACCATAAATTCATTTTCTAAGAGAGATCTTTCACTGCATTTCACATTAAATTCTAAATTTTCAAAATTTTCACGTGATTTTATTTTATAGGCAAGTCTTTTTGAGCCAGTTAAAATGTCAATGTCCTCGATTTTTTTATTTTTAAGGGTCATTTTTATTTTAGAGAAAAATAAATTGTAAAAATCTCTCTTTGACGAAATCACATTTATTTTTTTGCCCTTTAAATGCTCTTTATAGTTTAAAAATGTCCCTTTTTCTAAAATAAAGCCAAGAGCCTCTAAACTTTTTATAGTAGAGGAAACTAATTCTGAATTAAAAAAGTTAAAGGGAAGGTCAATATAAATATTTTTATTGGGAATTTTAGATATTTTTTTTATAATTTCTTCTTCACTTTGTCTAAATTCCAAAAATCCCGAGATTATAAAAGTATCAAAGGGAGTTTCTTCCATTGACTGCTCCTTTAGCCTGCCATAAAGGTCATATCCTCTTTTTTCAAAATAATCTTTGTAAATTTGAAAAACTTCCCCGAGATTTTTAAAAATTTCACCCTTTATCTTTAAAATATCTTCGCCACATAAATTATTTTCTACTATGTCATCGAAAAAATCCAAGATGATGTCCACAGTTTCGGGGAAAACTTCTATATCGCCAAAATTATTCTTCAAAATTTTAGAAAGAATTATGTATTTTAAAATAGAATCGGGTTTGCGCCTGCGTTTTTTCTTTCCAATGCCGTCAAAGGTTTCAAACTCGG
Source organism: Peptoniphilus sp. (assembly GCF_022767005.1). Classification (GTDB taxonomy): domain Bacteria; phylum Bacillota; class Clostridia; order Tissierellales; family Peptoniphilaceae; genus Peptoniphilus_A. The sequence goes on from NZ_JALEOV010000019.1 coordinate 4,846, forward strand.
TCTTTGTTATATCTACTTTATTTTTTAGCATATCCCTTATGTAAAAATTTATCGCAGATTGAGAGGGCAAGATTATCAATGTCCTCTCGCCCTTTAAATTTGCAAAATCAAATTTTTCCCTTGGATTTCTAAAAATTATTTTTTTCATTTAAAATTTCACCCAAATTCACTTCAAAAATTTCCTCTGCAATACGCGTCATTTTTTCTCCCGGAAGATAAGTAAATTTCTTGCCCAATAAATTTTTTAGCTTATCGCTCTCAAAGACAAGAGCATAATTGTGTAAAAATTGACTATCCAATCCCTTGTCCATAAAAAGTTTATTTGTTTTATCATCTCCATACTTTCTGTCGCCAATGATAAATAAATTTTTTTCCTTCAAAGAAGCCCTAATCTGATGCGTCCTTCCCGTAATTAAATTAACAGAAAGAAGAGAATATCCGCCCTTATTTTTTAACACGTGAAATTTTGTAATTGACCTCTTGCCTTGGTCCCTAGATTTTTTCATCACATTATTTTTTGTCTTAACTAAATTTATGTCCACATCAAAATCATTTCTCACATTTCCAGAAACAATGGTAATATAATATTTTTTTATCTCGTGATTTTTTATAGCTTCATTTAAAACTTGTAAAGTTTTTAAATTTTTAGCTCCAATTAAAATTCCAGAAGTATTTCTGTCAAGTCTATTTACAAAGGCAGGCCTAAAGGATTTTTCAAGCCTTGGACTGTATTCGCCCTTTTCAATTAAATAATCTACCATCCTGTCTAGAGCATTGTCTTGATAAGTGCTGCTGTCGTTATGAGTTAGCATATTTACCGGCTTTTTTACCAATATTATATCCTCATCTTCGTATAAAATATTTGGAAGCTTTGAGTTCTTAGATTTTTTTATGTCTTTTTTAAATTTATTAATAGTATCTTCTGACAAAAATAATTTTATGCTGTCCCCTTCGTCGATAATATCCTCTGGTTTTGCCTTTTTGCCGTTTAACACTATATTTTTCTTTCTCAAATTTTTATATATAAAGGAAAGTGGCGCCTTCTCAAAATAAATTTTAAGAAATCTATCTAGTCTTCTTCCACCGTCATTTTTATTCACAATAATTTCTCGCATAATTTCTCCAACTTTTCATTTTTTAACTTTACTGTTATAATTATATCAAAACAAGATGAAAAGAGGTTTATTTTGAATAATTTTAACAGAGGCAAACTCTTTTTTATTAAATTTTTACAAGTTTTATTGTCAATTTTATTTTTCTTAGCCTTGGTTTTCGTAATCAAGTGGAGAATTGACTCCCTTTATCTAAATTCAATTTCAAACCGCAAGGTACAATTAAGCATTGTAGACGAATTTACAAAGACGGCAAATGAAATTTTAGTTGCAACTGGACTTAAAGATGAAAAATCTGTAAAGCCAATTGTAGCTTTAGACGAAGGCAAAGAGGAAAATGAAGAGACCGACAATACTAAAGCAAAAATTACAATTCCTGAAGGCACAAATGTCGATGGACTTGGCGAAATTTTAATGTCAAAGGGTTTAATAAAAGATTTGAATGCTTATAAGGCATTAGTTGACGATATGCAAATAGGAAATAAAATTGTTCCCGGCACTTACGATTTAAACAAGGGATTAAAGGTAAGGGAAATTCTTGCCAAAATTTCTAACACAAATTTAAAGACCTACAACATAAATATTAATGAAGGTGCAACTCCAGCCGATGTTGCAAAAACACTTATGGATAATGGAGTAATAGTTTCACAACAAGCCTTTGTAGATTCCTGCAACAACCTTGGCGTAACTGCCTTTGCACCTGGAACACACGAAATTTTAATGCCATCAAAAGTAGCAAATATAATTAAATCACTTGCTAAAAATTAATCTGTGGGAAACTGCAGATTAATTTATTTTATCTGTTAATATTGCTTATTTATTTTAGCAATAGATATTATAGATAATTTGTGATATATTTTAAAAAAAGAATGGAGGATATTATGCACAAAAATAGAATTAATAGACTAATAAAAAAGATGAAAGAAAATAATTTGGCTCACATGATAATAAGCGACCCCTATGCAATTTTTTATTTTTTAGGCAAAAAAATTGAACCAGGAGAAAGAGCCCTTGCACTTTACATTCATAAAGACGGAGATATTGAACTTTTAATAAATGAATTATTTCCACAAGATGATGATATGGGAGCGCATCTAATTTGGTATAACGACATTGAAGACGGCATCGAAAAGCTTTCAAAATACATTAAGGATGACGAAATAATTGGCATAGACAAGTTTTGGTCTGCTAAATTCTTGCTTCGCCTTCAAGAAATTTTTCCTGACAAAAAATACATCAATGGTTCCGACATTGTAGACGCAGTAAGACGCATTAAAGATGAAGAAGAAATAAAATTGATGCGTGAATCTTCTATAATAAACGACAAAGTTATGGAAGAAATTATCCCTTGGGTTGTAAAGGGACTTAATGAAAGACAACTTAGTGCAAAACTAAAGGAAATATATAAATCACATGGCATCGAAGAAGTTTCCTTTGAGCCAATCACAGCTTACGGAAGATCTGCTGCAGATCCTCACCACTCCACAGATGACACTTGTGGCAAACTTGGCGACTGTGTAGTTTTAGATATTGGCGGAATGTATAAAAATTACGCCTCTGACATGACACGCACAGTTTTTATAGGCGAGGTAAGCGACAGAGCCAGAGAAATTTATGAAATCGTAAAAGAAGCCAATCTTCGTGGCATTGCAGCAGCAAAACCTGGCAACAAAATGTCTGACGTGGACAAAGCCGCAAGAAGTTACACCGAAGAAAAAGGTTACGGAAAATATTTCACTCACAGAACTGGACACTCCATTGGACTTGAAACTCACGAAGCTGGCGACGTTTCATCTGTAAACGACAGCATAATAGAAGTTGGACAAATTTTTTCCGTTGAACCGGGAATATATTTGCTAGATGAAGGCATTGGCGTGCGCATCGAAGACCTAGTGCTAATAACAGAAGATGGCTGTGAAGTTTTAAACCACTTTTCAAAGGATTTAAAAGTTGTCCCAGTAGAATAATTTTATAATTAAAACTAAAAAAAGCTGTGTCTCCACAGCTAAATCAATAATCTATTTTATCGAGTATCCCCTTAAAATATGCAATGGCAATGCCATAATTTGTAATGGGGATACTTTTTTCTTTTGCACTTTTTATCCTATTTCTTATATTTTTTGCATTTAACATACAGCCGCCACACTGAATAATCAAATCATAATCTGAAATATTTTCAGGAAAAGCCGATCCACTACTTACATCAACTTTTAAATTTTCTCCAACCTTTTTGCGAATCATATTTGGTATTTTTATCCTTCCAATGTCTTCTTCTGCTGGAGCATGAGTGCAACATTCGGCGATTAAAATCTTTGAATTTTCATCTAAAGATTTAAGAGCCTCTACTCCCCTTAAATACTCCTCGATGTCGCCCTTCAACTTTGCAAATAAAACTGAAAATGAAGTGAGTTTTACATCTTCCGGTTTCTTTTCATAAACTTCCAAGAAAACCGAAGAATCTGCAATGATTAAGTCTGGCTTTTTATTTAAAATTAAAAGTACATCGGAAAGTTCCTCAAGCTTTACCATCATTACAATTGCATTCCTGTCCAAAAGTTCACGAATTGATTGCACTTGCGGCAAAATCAATCTATTTTTTGGCGCTGCAATATCCTGTGGAATTACAAGTAGGACTAAATCTTTTTCCCTTACCATTCCATCAAAAAGTTTTTCTTCTTTTTTTGGTTTGAATTTTAAAAGTTCTTCTAAAAATATATCAAAGCCAATTTTCTCAGTTGCAGAAACTTCCACCACTGGAAAATCTCTAAAATTTTCTCTAATTTTTTTTATTTCATCTTCACGCAAATTGTCAATTTTATTTATTAATATAATAACTGGCGTGTCCTTAAATTTTTTTATTAGCTCTTTTTCCTTTGAATTATCAGTATCAGCCACTACCACAACTGCTATATCAGTCTTTAAAATTACCTCTTCAGTCCTCTTTAGCCTTTTTTCTCCAAGTTCAGTAGTATCAGTGATGCCTGCCGTGTCCATTAAAAGACAAGGTCCCAAAGATTTTATTTCCATGGATTTGTACACTGGATCAGTTGTAGTTCCCTCTTTATTTGACACAATGGAGATGTCCCTATTTGCAAAGGCATTTATTATGGAACTCTTCCCCGCATTTACTTTCCCAAAAAAACCAATGTGAATTCTATTTCCAGAATTAGTTTTATTAAGCTCCATTAAAATCTAAAATCTCTCTTTCCCACAGTTTCCATTTCATTAATGTATTCAGTCGCCTTTTTCTTCACAACTTCATTAGGGATTTTTTGAAGTTCATCTTCAATTAACTTTTCGCTAAGCCTTTTAGTCTTTTCATTACCATAATCTAGCATATATTCCTTTAAAGTCATGAGAGCATTAGGTTGACAACAATTTAAAATTTGACCAGACTTGCAAAGTTTCATAAATCTGTCGCCAGTCCTTCCCGCTCTGTAACAAGCTGTACAAAAACTTGGAATGTAACCAAGTTCAATCAACCAGTCTATAACCTCTTCCAAAGTTCTGTTATCGGAAACATCAAATTGTTGTGAATTATCCTCTTCCCTTTCTTCTTCAACATAACCACCAACAGAAGTCTTTGAGCCGCCAGAAATTTGACTTACTCCAAGTTCAAGAACACGCTCCCTTACCCTTTTTGACTCTCTAGTAGAAATAATCATTCCAGTATAGGGAACAGAAACCCTTATAAGTGCAACTATTTTTTCAAAAATATCATCAGAAAGTTCATTTTTAAACTCGTGAGGGTCGATGTCGTCAGCAGGTTGTATCCTCGGCACAGAAATTGTATGAGGTCCAACTCCAAAAGTCGCTTCCAAATGTTCAGCGTGCATTAAAAGACCAACGAGTTCATATTTATAAGTTTCAAGACCAAATAAAACTCCCATTCCAACATCATCTATGCCAGCTTCCATGGCTCTATCCATTGCCTCTGTGTGATAATCATAATTGTGTTTAGGGCCAGTTGGGTGCAGTTCTTCATAAGATTTTTTGTTGTAAGTTTCTTGGAACAAAATATAAGTTCCAATTTCTGCATCCTTCAACTTCTTATAATTTTCCACAGTCGTCGCTGCAATATTAATATTAACTCTCCTAATTTGCCCATTTTTATGCTTAATAGAATAAATAGTTTTTATAGATTCCAAAATATATTCCATAGTATTATTCACAGGGTCTTCGCCAAGTTCAATGGCAAGTCTTTTGTGTCCCATGTCTTGAAGAGCAATTACTTCATTTTTGATTTCTTCTTGAGTTAATTTTTTTCTTCTAATGTTTTTATTTTTTGAGTGGTAAGGACAATATGTGCAACCATTTATGCAATAATTCGAAAGATAAAGTGGCGCAAAAAGTACAATTCTATTGCCATAATGGTCTTCCTTTATTTTCTTCGCCAATTTATAAATTTCATCTTGTATAGCATCATCTTCATTTAGAAGAAGGACAGCCGCCTCTCTATGACTTAGCCCCTTTTCTTTTTTTGCTTTATTAAGAATTTTTTCAAGAACCTTTCTATTGTTTTTGTTTTCTTCAGCAAAAGCAATAGTGTCCATAATCTCATCGTGATTAATAAATTCTTCTGCAACTTTTGAATCTACCTTATACATTTTTTCCTTCTTTCTTTCTACCTATAATCTCCTCTTGAGGAAGAGATTTTATAACCAATCTTCTTTAATTTGTCCTCTAAACCTTTAAAATCATCAGAATTTTCAACTTGTGTCCCAATTTTATTGTCATAAAGTTTGTAATTTTTTCTAAGCTTCTCCGCACCCACATTGGGCATCAAGACATTTGCCCCTGCTAGTATTCCCTTTTCTCTGCCAAAATCATCAATACTGCCAAGAGCAGTAGTCGCTGGCAAAAGTAATTTTTCATCTAAAATTCTAACAATAGCAAGAATTTTCAAGACATCAGAAAGTTTTCCCCTCTCATAATTTCTAAAGGGAGTGTCCTGCTGTGGTATGAAAGGCCCCAGACCAACCATTTGAGGTTTTAACTTTAAAATAAAATTTAAGTCCTCATATAAATTTTCTAAAATTTGAAAGGGCGAACCAATCATCATTCCACAACCAGTTTGAAATCCAAGTTCCTTTAATTTAAAAATAGAGTTAATCCTATTTTCAAAACTCATGGACTTTGGATGCAGTTTTTCATAATGACTTTTAGAAAAAGTTTCGTGACGAAGAAGATACCTATCAGCACCCATGCCCTTGAGTTCCTCAAAATCGCAAAAATCTCTCTCTCCAAGGGACAGCGTAATTGCAACATCTCCAAACCTTTCCTTGACTTCTCCAATGATTTCCTTTAGATAGCTGAGAGTATAAAAATCATCCTCGCCACCCTGCATGACAATGGTCTTAATGCCGAGAGAAACAGAATGATGTGCCAAATTTAAAATTTCTTCTTTGGACAATCTAACCCTCTCAGCATTTTTATTTGCATTTCTAAGTCCACAATAAAAGCAATTATTTTTGCAATAAGTGCTTATCTCTATTAAACCTCTTATGTAGATTTCTCTGCCAAAGTTTTTCACTGCCAAATTTCTTGCAAAGGCGTAAAGTTCTTCTGCATCTTCATCCCTTAAATTCATCAAAAAAGAAAAATCATCAAAGGAAATATTTTTAGTTTTATAAAAGTTTTCGCAAATTTTTTGTATTTTTTCCATAATATCCAATCTTGGTTAAAAAGTTCACAATCTATTATAATACTTATAAAATTAATATCAAGTAAATATCACAAATTTATTAAATTACATTTTTTTGATGCATTATAAAAAAAATTTTGAAATAAAAAAATAAAAATTGCAAAGCATGGCATTAAAAAAACATTGATTGAGTTCAACCAATGTTTTTTTAATCTTATTCACTTTCTTTAAAACCTTCGTATAAGTTTCCTTCTTCTTCGTCAATGTATTTTTGTGCATTCATAGCTGCAACTGCACCGTCGCCCGCAGCATTTATAACTTGGCGGACACTTTTCTTTCTAATGTCGCCTGCTGCAAAAACTCCTCTAACATTTGTCCTCATCTCATCGTCAGTCTTGATGTAGCCATCCTCAGTTATTTCAACCTTTCCCTTAAACATTTCAGTTTTAGGAATATATCCTATGAATACAAAAATTCCAAAGGGTTCGTCAGATTTAATTGACCTTTCTTCGCCAGTTTTAGTATCCTTTAAAATCATTTCAGTGACAATTTTGTCGCCCCTTATTTCCTTAACAGTTGAATTCCAAATAAAATCAATTTTTTCATTGTTAAAAGCCTTTTCTTGAAGAGCCTTTGTAGCTCTAAGCTCATCCCTTCTGTGAATGATGTAAACTTTTTTTGCAAAATTAGTAATAAAAAGTGCCTCTTGAATAGCGGAGTCCCCTCCACCAACTACATAGACAGTTTCATCTTCATAAAAAGCAGCATCACAAGTAGAACAATAGCTTACACCACGTCCCTTGTATTCTTTTTCACCAGGCGCATTAATTTCTCGTGGAGAAGCACCTGTAGCAATAATAATTGCCTTTGCCTCATAAGTATCGATGTAACCCTTAATCTTTTTAACTTCGCCTTCTAGTTCAATGTCTACAACCTCGTCCATGACAATTTTTGCACCAAACTTTTTAGCTTGGTCAGCCATTCTCTTTCCAAGTTCAACACCAGTAATAGAATCGATGCCCGGATAATTTTCCACATTAGTAGTTTCAGCTATTTGACCGCCTTCGATTCCCTTTTCTATAATTAAAGTTTTCTTTTTACTTCTTGCTGCATAAAGACCTGCAGATAAACCTGCTGGGCCTCCGCCAATTATAATAATATCGTACATTATATCCCTCCGTTAGATTTATTATACCCAAAATAATTTTTTTGTATATAATAGAAATAGGTGATCACATGGATTTTAAAATAAATTTATCAAATACATACTTTTTGACAATAAATATTTTACTAATACTTTTGTCTTTTATTATGAGCTATCTCCTCATGAAAAGAAAAAATGAAGTGCCAAAAAATAAAAACATCGACCTTGAGTTTTACGAGAAGGGCTACCTATACAAAGGACCTAATTTTATTTACAACACAATTATCGCAATGATAGTAAAAGCTTGCGGAAATGGCAACTTAGAAATCGAAAAAAATTTTTATAAAAATAAAAAAGGAGAAGAAAAAGTAGAATTTAAACTAAAAAATGTAAACTTCCCTGCCCTAGATTCCGCAGAAAAAAAACTTTTTGACATACTTTTATCCTTTGGCGAGGGCGAAGTCTCAACGAGAACTCTGGACAAACTTAGAAGAAAAGAACCCGACAATTACAACAAAAAATTTAACGACTTCTTGGGCTTTTTAGAAGATGAAATGGTGGCAAAAAAACTTCTTACAAGAGAAAAGAAAACCTTTAAAATTCTCCTTTCCTTTGAAATCTTCTCCCTATTATTTTTCTTTGGCATAATCACAGTGTATAACAAAAACTTTTTTGGAATAGCAAGCATAATTCTATCCCTGTTTTTTTACGCAACATTAATAATAAGCTTCTCCAAAATGACTGAACTGGGTAATAAAAAATTTAGAGAATTAGAAAAAGTAGAAAAGAAACTTCTAAATTCCAATGGAGATACAGAAGAAGAATTTCTCCTCGCCATATGCTTTGGACTAAAAAAAGAAAATGTAAAAACAATTTATGAAAACTTTATAGAAAAAACTAATACCAAAAACTATTGCCCAATATTTTTTGACCCTAACTTTTACAAAACCTTTAAGACAGCACTAGTTGGCGACCATCTATTAGTCAGAAACTAAATAAAATAGAAAGCCTTAATTTTGCACAAAAAAATAAGGCTTTCGCCTATGTAAAAATTTAATCAAAAATTCAATTAAATTAATAAGCAAGACCTACTTGCTAAACATCTCAATAGCATTACTTAACTTCACAATAACTTCCTTTAGTTCCTCCATCTTTTTCTCCAACCTCACCAAGAGATAACAAGAAATAGCAATGGGAAACCCAATATTTGAAATACTAGTCAATAGATCTTCCATAATTAAAGTTCCTTTTCAGATCTAGTAATTATAGTAGCACCATTGAAAGTTTTCACAAAACCTTGCTTGCCATTGATGAGATTATTATTAGTTATAATATCTCCAACATTCTTCGCATCCTCTTTTGTAACCTCTTCCTTAGGATTTAAAATAGCAAGATTGTAAGGATTGCCACCCTCATCAACAAAGTCAATTCTAAGTGTCTTTGTACTTTTCATTAATATTCTCCTTTCTTAATAAATCAAAATAACATTACGCTTGCTCGTTAAAAACTTCTTCAGTAACCTTAGAAGCAGAAGCAAATACACCATCAACTAAATTGCCAATACCCTTAGACAAGTTATAAAGAACTTCATTAGTAGCTTCAGCATTAATATTTCTAACAGTGGTACTTCTCTTCTTCATGCTGCCATCAGCATTAGTGCTAGTAGTAACAGTCTTTAACATTGCTTTCTTTTCACTAACTTCAACTGCCATTATTTTCACCTCCTACTATATATATAGAAAAAATAGTCAAAAGTTGCTATGACAAAATAAAAAATTTTAAACTATAAACTTTCTTTAAACTCCCACCACTTTTTCCAATTATTGTCACTCATAGAACGAGGACAAATCTTGTGGGAAGCATCAAAATGTCGTACAACATGATTCATGGGAATACCATAAAAATTCATGAGAAACCTAATGACAATACGCGCATTTTCAAGAGCCTTTTCATAATTGCCATCACTATTCACGCAAATTTCCACACCAATGGAATTAGTATTAGTAATGCCATACTTGCCATGCCCGTCGCCACAGTGCCACGAAACATTAGTAGTCTCCACAGTTTCCACAATCCTTTTGTCGTCCACAAAATAATGAGCAGAAGCATTTCTATTGCCACCATTAAAATATCTATAATGAGCCATTGCATCAGCACCAGCATTGGTATTTCCAGTATCGTGTACCACAATATAGATAGGCTTTACCATGCCTTTTCTCTTAGAAAAATTAAACTTAATAAGTTGCTTCTCGATTAACATAAACACCTCCTAATAATATTGTAATTGAAAAACTAAAATTTCTTCCTTACTTGTAATAGCAAGAGATATAATCACGCATATTTTCAATAGCATTCCTCTTGAGATTGACCACAGTCCACTTAGAAATTCCAAGAAAATTAGCAATATCAGAAAGACCAAGCCTCTCATAGAAAAAAAGCCTAATCACAGTCTCCTGCCTTGGAGTTAGAGAATCTATAGCCTTTTTCAAAATGCCAAGCCTCTCACGCTCCAAAAAGTCGCCCTCAATGTCCACACCAGCATCAATAGAATTGAAAATATTTAAACTATCTTCCTCATCATCAGTAGCCACCTCGTGAACATCGCTATTCACATTCAAAAGATATTTATAAGTGTTAAGATAATAATATTTAAGAGATGATTTTACATACTTTAAAAAAGATCTCTTGTTGTCAAAATCTTCAATACAGGAAAGCACAACTGCCCTCCCATCAGAATAAAGATCCTCAAACTCACTAAACACCGGGCAATAACTTTTGATAGAAGATCTAATTAAAGGCTCTAGCATATCTAATACCTTTACCTTTGACCTCTCTTCGCCTACAAGGGCAGACCTCAAAACTCTGTTAAAATCTTTATAATCATTCATCATAGCTCCCTCCTATTTG
>NZ_JALEOV010000048.1 GCF_022767005.1 Peptoniphilus sp.
TAATAATTTAATAATTAAACTTATGGGAGCAAATTGCTGAGAGGAGTTAAGACTCGACCATTCTACCTGTTAGGATAATGCCTTGACAGGGAAAAGTAATTCTACTCCTATAATTTTATAGGAGGTTTTTTTATTTATGAAATATGCTACTCAAATGGAAGCGACAAAAAATGGTTATGTTACAGAAGAAATGAAGATTGTTGCAGAAAAGGAAAATGTATCTTGCGAATATTTGCTGGAGAAAATTGCCTGCGGGGAAATTGTCATTCCTAGAAACAAAAATCACAAATCAATTTCACCTGAAGGCATAGGAACTGGGCTTAGGACAAAGATAAATGTCAACTTAGGCATTTCAAAGGACTTAAATGACATTGACATGGAAATGAAAAAAGTAGATATGGCTTTATCAATGGGTGCAGAATCTATAATGGATCTTTCAAATTATGGAAAGACTCAAGAGTTTAGAAAAAAATTAATTGATAGATCTACTGCAATGATAGGTACAGTACCCATGTACGATGCAGTTGGATTTTTAGACAAGGGACTTTCCTTTATTAAGGCTGAAGAATTTTTAGAAGTTGTTAGAAATCATGCTGAAAATGGAGTGGACTTCGTTACAATTCACGCAGGGATAAATCGTGCAAATTCGGACATTTTTATGAGAAATAGACGTGTAAATGAAATAGTTTCTCGCGGTGGCTCTCTTTTATTTGGTTGGATGAAGATGAATGATAGAGAAAATCCTTTTTACGAATATTACGACGAGTTGTTGGAAATTTGTAGAGAGTATGACGTAACTCTTTCTCTTGGAGATTCATTAAGACCGGGAGGCATTCAAGATGCAACAGATCCATCTCAAATATCAGAATTAATAACTTTAGGGGAGCTTACTAAAAGAGCTTGGGCAAAAGATGTGCAAGTAATTATTGAAGGACCTGGACATGTTCCAATAGGTGATATTGAAATGAATGTAAAGCTTCAAAAGAAACTTTGCCACAATGCTCCTTTTTATGTTTTGGGACCTCTTGTTACAGATGTAGCACCTGGCTACGACCACATTACATCAGCTATTGGCGGTGCAATTGCAGCAGCTCATGGTGCGGATTTTTTGTGCTATGTAACACCTGCTGAACACTTGAGGCTTCCTAATGTAAATGATGTGCGAGAAGGAATTGTAGCTTGCAAAATTGCCGCTCATGCAGGAGATATTAATAAAATTAAAGATGCAAGAAAGTGGGATTTGGAAATGAGTAAGAGGCGACAAAAAATTGATTGGGAAGGAATGTTTGACATTGCCCTTGATAAAGTTAAGCCGAGAGAGTACAGAGCTTCCTCAATCCCAGAAGAAGAAAATACTTGTACTATGTGTGGCTCAATGTGTTCTGCGAGAAATATGAATTTAATTTTGTCGGGCAAAGATATAAAAATAGAATTTTAATTTATAATCAATAGTTAGTCGTAATATTTAAAACTTAAAATAAAAGGGAGCTTGTTGACAGGCTGAGAGGAAACTATTAGTTTCGACCGTTACCTGATTTGGATAATGCCAACGTAGGGATTGTAGCTGCTCTGTCATAAGCTTTTAGGAGGTTAATATGAAATCTAATGTTAAGAAGTTGACAGTGGCAGCTCTTTTTGTTGCCATTGGAGTTGTTTTTTCCTTTGTAAATATTCCAATTGGACTAGCAAAGTGCTATCCAATTCAGCATATGGTAAATGTTTTGTCTGTTGTTTTTTTAGTACCAGTCTATTCAGTTCTAGTTGCATTTTGCATTTCGCTTATAAGAAATATTTCCGGAACAGGATCATTAATGGCATTTCCTGGCTCAATGGTGGGAGCTTTTTTTGCAGGAATTTTGTTTTACAAGACTAGAAAACTTTCTCTTGCCTTTTTAGGTGAAGTAATTGGCACAGGAGTAATTGGCGCACTAATTGCTTATCCAGTTGCAAAATTTATCCTAGGAAAGGAAATGGCAATTTTTGGATTTGTAATTCCTTTCTCTATTAGTACAATAGGTGGATCAATTATTGCAATGATAATTATTTTGAGCATAAAAAATACAGTGCTTGGCGAATATTTTAATTTTGAAAGGAATATAAATGGAAATTAAAAAAATTCTCACAATAGCTGGTTCTGATTCCAGTGGTGGAGCAGGTATTCAAGCAGATTTAAAGACTATTACTAGCTACGGATACTATGGCATGAGTGCAATTACAGCAATTACTGCGCAAAATACAATGGGTGTACAGTCTTCACTTGCTGTGGGAAGGGAAATGTTATTTATGCAGCTCAAATCTATTTGCGAAGATATTTTGCCAGATGCAGTAAAAGTTGGAATGGTGGCAAATCCAGAACAAGTTGAAGTAATAACTGAGTTTGCGGAAAAATCTTTAAAAAACGTTCCTCTTGTTTTAGACCCAGTTATCACATCTACAAGTGGATTTACCCTCGTGCCAGATGATACTGTTGAGAAAATGAAAGAGATTTTATTTGACAAAGCAGCTTTGATCACGCCAAACCTAATTGAAGCAGGAATAATTTATGGTAAAAGAGTTGAAAATCTTGACGAGATGAAAGAGGTGGCAAACTTTTTATATGAAAAATATGGTAGTGCAATACTTATAAAGGGAGGGCATCTCAAAGATTCAAAGGACGATGTTTTATGTTATGATGATGGAATTTTTGTCATAGAAGGAAAAAATATTTCTAATAAAAACACTCATGGAACTGGATGCACTCTTTCAAGTGCCATTGCCTGTGAGCTCAGTGCTGGTAAAAGCCTATTGGAAGCAGTTACTTCAGCAAAGAATTATTTAACTGGCGCTATTGCCTTTGGTTTTGATATAGGAAAGGGAAGAGGACCACTGTATCATATGTATAAATTGAGTGATAAAAATGAAAACTAACGCTAATTTAAAAAAATTAAAGAGCAATTCGCCCTTAGTTCACATTATTTCCAATAGCGTAACAAGAGAAAGGGTGGCTGACTTTGCCCTTGCCGTTGGTGCAAGTCCAATGATGGCGGAATATTCTAAAGAAGTTGCAGAGATTACACAAAAATCTTCCGCACTTGTGTTAAACATGGGAATGTTAAATGAAGATAAAATTGAAGCAATAAAAATTTCTGCAAAAGTCGCAAAGGAAAATAAAATTCCCATAGTTTTTGATCCCGTTGGAGTGGCATCTAGCAAAGTAAGGCGTGATTTGGCAAAATATCTCCTTGAAAATTTCAAATTTAATGTAATTAGGGGAAATTTTAATGAAATAAATTATTTGGTGAAGGGAGAAAAGTTAACTGGCGTAGATTCTAAAGATGAAAATTTTTCTAAAGAGGATTTTATACATCTAGCAAAAGAATTAAACAAGTCTACTGGATCGACAGTTGCAATTAGTGGAAAATACGAGATAATAGCAAATTCTCACATAGTCCTTTCAATTCCCGGTGGCAATGAAAATTTGAAAAAAATTACTGGCATTGGAGATATTGAATCTGCGATGATTGCCTCTCTTTTGGCTGCACCTTTTTCAAATTTAAAGGCTTGTGCTCTTTCGGCGATTTTTTTAAGACAAATTGCAAGAAAAACCATAAAAGATAAAAGCATAAATGCCTTAGATATTATAAAAAATATGCAAAGCCTTGAGGAAATAAGTGGAGAGATTGACGTAATAAATCCTTCTTATAAATTTAAAAATCCAACTTTATATGGAATATCAGAGGGAGATGAATTATTAAAAATTAAAAGGGCAGTTGACGGTGGCATGGAGATTTTCCAATTGAGAGACAAGTGTGCTGACGAAAAAATTCTTGCCGAAAAAATAAAAAACATTAAAAGTGAGATAGGAGATAAATGTCTTTTTGTCTTAAACGACAATTTAAATCTTGCAAAAAAATATGGGACTTCCCTTCATCTAGGTCAAGATGATGAAAAAATTTGTATTGCAAGAGAAGTGTTGGGAAGAGATGAAATAATTGGTGCAACTGCAAAGACAGTGGAACTTGCAATTGAAGCAGAAAATATGGGAGCATCTTATATTGGAACGGGAGCTTTTTTTGAAACAGAAACAAAGAAAGATGTTACTAAAATTAATTTAGAGAGATTAATGGAAATAAAAGAATCAGTTTTAATTCCAGTATTTCCAATTGGAGGAATCACTAAAGAAAATTTAGATTTCTTTAAGGGAGTAAATATACCCGGACTTTGTATGTCTAAGGGGATTTTTTCTGTAAATGAAAATGAAGTAGAAAAAAATGTGAGAGAAATAATTGAAAAAATAAAAAAAGTTAAATGATAAAAAATTTTTGTAAAACAAAGCACCCTTCTTACTAAAGAAAATAGTGGGAAGGGTATTTTGTTAATATTTTATTTAAAATTCTATGTACAGTTAAATTTTTTAATAAAGTGCTTTTAATTATTAGCCCTAGAGTTATTGGTGTCTTTGATATTATTTAGACATAGTGTGAGACCTAGTAGAGCTTCTGTATAATTTTCATCATGAACTGTAAGCATATAAGTATCAGTCATGGCGAAAAAAGTTTTTTCAATTTCGGCAATTAAATTATTATACTTAAAAATTTCAAAATTCATATCTAATAGTTTGCCCCTTAATGTAAGGTCCTCACCATTATAGTCTATATCAATTTTTCTAGTAAAAAAACTTAGCCTAGATTCAACACGCATATATTTTCCATCTATGAAATTAACATTAAATTTTTGAAATAGACTAAAAATTTCTTTATCAATTGTTAAAATAAGTTTTTTATTTTTGTCAGAAATAGTTGATTTATATCCCAAAAGTTTAAAGTCTTGATCCACATAATAGGCTGTATTGCCATCATCATCTAATATGGCATAGTGATCTGTAATTTTAAAAATCTTTTCTTTAAAATAATAATTTTTCATAGCTCACCCCTTTATGACGATTATATAAAAAAAACTCTAAGGATTAGAATATAAACATTAAAACTATAAATTATATAAAATAAAATGAAAAAAGCCCTGCATATCATGGTAAGCAGGGCAATTTTTATTTAAATTTAGTCAATGTTAAGTGCGTCAACAGCATTGTCAATCAATTCATCTTTTACAAGATAAGGAATTGTAATGTGTCCGTATTTATTGTCTTTATTAAATTCTTTAGTTACTTCGATTGCGTGATCATTTCTAGCCCAGTTACGTCTAGCAACACCACTCATTACGTCCCAAGTAAGTGAAAGCTTGATGATTTCGTCAACCATTTCAGATCCGTCAAGAACTAGACCAAATCCACCATTGATTGCTTTACCAATACCAACTCCACCACCGTTGTGAAGAGCAACAAGTGACATACCTCTAGCACAGTTTCCTGCAAAACATTGAGTAGCCATGTCAGCCATTACATTTGAACCGTCTTTGATATTAGAAGTTTCTCTAAATGGAGAGTCTGTACCAGATACATCGTGGTGGTCACGACCCATCATAACAGGACCAATTTTTCCTTCTCTAACAAGTTCGTTGAATTTAAGAGCAATGTCAACTCTACCCTTAGCATCTTGGTAAAGGATTCTTGCTTGAGTTCCAACTACTAATTGGTTCTTTTCAGCATCTCTAATCCAGATGTAGTTATCCATATCTTGATATCTTCTGTCTTTATCTATACATTCCATTGCAGCGTGGTCAGTTGCAATTAAGTCTTCGTGTTTACCACTTAGGCAAACCCATCTAAATGGTCCATATCCATAGTCAAATAGAAGTGGTCCCATAATGTCTTCTACATAAGAAGGCCAAATGAATCCGTCTTTGTCGTCTTTGCCATTTTTAGAAATTTCTTTAACCCCAGAATCGTAAATAGCTTTTAAGAAAGAGTTACCATAATCGAAGAAGTAAGTTCCCTTATCAGTAAGATTTTTAATAACTTCAAAGTGTTCTTTAAGAGTCTTATCAACAAGTTCACGGAATTTTTTGATGTCAGTTCTTAATAATTCAGTTCTTTCTTCAAAAGTAATACCTACTGGACAATATCCGCCATTGTATACATTATGGCAAGAAGTTTGGTCAGAAAGTAGGTCAATGTGGATGTTATTTTTATCCATATAGTGAAGAAGATCAACGATATTTCCGTGGAAGGCAATTGAAAGAGCTTCTTTCTTTTCAAGAGCGGCTTTAGCAAGTTCGCAAGCTTCTTCAGGAGATTCAGCGAGCTTCTTAATCCATCCTTGTTCAAGTCTAGTTTCTATTCTTGAAATGTCAACTTCAGCTATTATAGAAACAGCACCAGCGATGTCTCCAGCTTTACCTTGAGCACCACTCATTCCACCAAGTCCAGATGAAACAAATAATTTTCCAGCCAAGTTATCTTTTTCGCTTAGTCCTAATTTTAGTCTACCAGCGTTTAATATAGTGTTGTAAGTTCCGTGAACAATACCTTGTGGTCCAATGTACATCCAACCACCAGCAGTCATTTGTCCGTAGTTAGCAACGCCCATTTCTTCTGCGATTTCCCAATCGTCAAGATTGTCATATTCACCAACCATAAGTCCATTAGTGATTATAACTCTTGGGGAATTTTTTCTTGATTTAAATAGTCCAAGTGGGTGACCAGATTCCATTACAAGAGTTTCGTCATCGTGCATAATTTCAAGATATTGCTTAATTAAATTATATTGCATCCAGTCGTGACAAACTGAACCAGTTTCTCCATAAGTAACAAGTTCGTATGGATAAAGGGCAACATCAAAGTCTAGGTTGTTATCAATCATTACTTGGAAAGCTTTTCCAGCTAAGCAATTTCCCTTGTATTCGTCAATTGGTTTACCGTAAATTCTTCCTTCTGGTCTAAATCTGTATCCGTAGATTCTTCCTCTAGTAGTAAGTTCTTCTAAAAATTCAGGAATTAGTTCTTCGTGATATTCTTCTGGGATATATCTTAGGGCATTTCTAAGGGCAATTTTAGTTTGTTCCTTTGAAAGTCTAAATCCTCTATCAGGAGCTCTTCTAATTCCTTGTTCAAAAGATTTTTTTTCTGGAAGGTTTGTAATTTGTACCTTCATAATCTTTTGAACTTCTGCGTTATGATTATTTATCACTTTTATCAACCTCCATTTATTAGACATTATAAATTAAAATTTTTAAAATGTAAATACAAAGGGAAATTAATTTCCTAAAAAAATAAAAATAATTTGGTAAAATTAATTAAAATAGAGAAACTCATTATTTAAGGAATATAAGGTAATTAAAAACTAGATTAATGATTGACAAATTTATCAAACTAAATCAGAGATAAAACCTTTGCAAGTGGTTAAGATAAATAAAATTGATTTTCCATAAAATCACAATAAAAACCATTAATATAGAAATGTCTTATATACCAAAATTTATAAAATTTAAAAATACAGTTTTTTCTTTATTTTAAAATTAACTAGGGTATAATAAAAATACGATGTTTGTAGAATAAAGGAGGATTTATGAAAGCGGATAAATTATTAATTAATCTAGATCAAATTTTTTCACCTAGGGATATTGGTAGACCTTTAAGAGGCGAAGAAATGAATGAAGCTGACATTTTGGAAAATGCATATATTGCAATTAAAGATGGGAAAATCTTAGAAGTTGGCGAAGGTAATGGTTACGAGAAACTAAAAGACGACAATACGGAAATAATTGATCTTACAGGAAAAGTTGCAACTCCAGGCCTTATTGACGCTCACACTCACTTAGTATATGGCGGAAGTCGTGAAAATGAATTTGCAATGAAGCTTAATGGAATGGAATATCTTGAAATTCTTGAAGCAGGTGGTGGTATTCTTTCTACATTAAAGGCAACTGAATCTGCAAGTTTTGATGAACTTTATGACAAGACAAGAGACTTACTTGAACATATGCTAGTTCACGGAGTAACTACTGTTGAAGCAAAAAGTGGATATGGAATTACTCTTGAAACTGAGCTCAAAGAACTTGAAGTTCTTGAAAAGCTAAACAAAGACTTCCCAATAGAACTTGTGAGAACTTTTATGGCAGCTCACGTAATTCATGAAAAATATAAAGACAATTCTGACGAATATGTTGACGTTGTAATAGACATGATGCCAGAAGTTGCAAAAAGAAATCTTGCAGAATTTTGTGATGTATTTTGTGAAAAGGGAGTATTCACTGCTAAGCAATCTGAAAGAATTTTAGAAGCTGCAAAAAAACAAGGTTTTAAATTAAGAATTCACTCTGATGAAATTGAAAATATTGGTGGAGTAGATGTTGCTGCAAAAGTTGGAGCTGTTTCTGCTGAACATTTAATGGTAGTAGATGAAAAAGAAATTGAAACACTTTCAAAAGCAAATGTAATTGGAAACTTGCTTCCAGGAACAACTTTCTCACTAATGCTTGACACTTATGCTCCAGCAAGAAAAATGCTCGACAAGGGAATGGCTATTACACTTTGTACAGACTCAAATCCAGGATCTTGTCCTACGGCAAATTTACAATTCATTATGCAACTTGGTTGCCTAGAAATGAAATTAACTCCAATTGAAGTATTTAACGCAGTAACTATTAATGCTGCATATTCAGTTGATAGAGCAAAGACTATTGGCTCTTTTGACAAGGGAAAGAGAGCAAATATAACAATTTTTGATGCTCATAATATTGACTATACACTTTACTTCTTTGCGACAAATTTGTGTAAACAAGTTTATATAGATGGAGAACTTGTAGTAGAAGATAGAAAATTAGTTAAATAATTCTTGTAGAAGTATAATTTATAAAATGCAGGTGGAAAATTCTACTTGCATTTTTCATTTAATAAGATAGAAATTCAAATTTTTCTAAAATTTATAAATATGTTGTCTGAAATTTTATTTTCTCAAAAATCATTATAAAAATTCAATTATTTAATACTTTTAATCAAAGCGTTAGGGAACGTAAATAAAACAATTTTTCACAAACAAAATTATTGCATATGGTAATGAGTTATCATGTAACGATATTAATAAATTGTATTTTTTTTAGTAATTATGCCGTTTTTTTAATTAATTGATTGACTTGTTTATTAATCAGAGTTAAAATTCACTTAGAAAACATTTTCAACGATACAAAAATTTTCAAAATTGTATCGTAGGCATATTAAAAATTTTTATACAAAATTAATATGCTAAATGATATTTCGAGGAGGTTATTATATGAAGAACGAAGGTCAAAAAGCTGTTAGACTTCCTAGTTTTATTGGAGCATTTTTACCAATAATAACAATGGTTTGTTTAATGGTATATGTTTTCAACTTTTCTGGTGGCGTTTATGACGGAGCTCATATGCCATTAGTCATTGCAATTGTAGTTGCATGTGGAGTTGGAGCAGCGTGCGGACATAGTTTTTCTGATATGTTGGAAGGTATGATCGAAAGACTTACAGCTACTCTTGAAGCAATTTTAATTCTACTTACAGTAGGTCTATTGATTTCATCTTTCATGATTTCAGGAACTATCCCAGCAGTTATTTATTATGGTTTGAAATTACTTACACCACAAACATTTTTACCTGTAGGATGTATCCTTATAGCAATAGTTGGTCTTGCTTGTGGTTCATCATGGACAGCAACAGGAACAATAGGTATTGCCTTTATGACAATTGGTGTTGGACTTGGAATTAGCCCTGCACTTACAGCAGGTATGGTTATTTCAGGAGCTTATGTTGGAGATAAATTCTCTCCACTATCTGATACTACAAACCTTGCAGCAGGTGTTTCAAATACTGGATTATTTGATCACGTAACAGCAATGGTTTCTACTACGGGACCTGTGTTTTTAATTTCACTTATTATTTATGCAATTCTTGGATCAAGAATTAATGTTGTAAATTATGACTCTACAATTGCACAAGGCATTGAAGAAGCGCTTGCAGCTAACTTTAATTTAAACCCACTTGTACTTCTACCAATAGTCGTAATTGTTGTAGTATGTATCCTAAGAGTTCCCGGACTTCCTGGAGTTCTTATTTCAGTAGCAACTGGTGTATTATTTGCAGTTATTTTCCAAGGTGGATATAATTTAGCTGAATTATTTGGCGTACTTCACTATGGACCAGAAATTGAAACTGGAAATGAATTTGTAGACGCAGCTCTTGCTAAGGGTGGTATGGACAATCAAATGTGGACAATTAACCTAATTTTACTTGCAGTATCCTTTGGTGGTGCTCTTGAAAAATGCGGTTCTGTTGAAAGAATTTTTGGAAATATTAAACATAAAATCAACTCTGTTGGTGGACTTGTTTTCGCTACAATGCTTACATCAATTTTCTGTGATGCAGCAATGTGTGATCAATTCTTAGGAATTGGCGTTCCTGCTCCACTTTATGATGACAAATATGATGAACTTGGACTTGCAAGAAATATGCTTTCAAGAACACTTGAAGATGCTGGTACACTTTGGGCATGTATGTTCCCTTGGACAGCTTGTGGAGCTTACCAAAGTGGTGTACTTGGAATGAATCCATTTGTATACTTCCCGTTTGCATTTGTTAACCTACTAAATCCAATTTATGCTTGCATAACTGCATTTGCAGGCAGAAATATATTCTGGGCTGACGGTGCTTACACAAATGTATTTGGCAAAACTGTTATGAAGAAAGCTGCTGCAGCACCTGAAGAAGCACATGAATATGCTGTTTCTCAACTTGAGAAATTAAGAGCTGAAGGAAAAGCACCAAAGGTTGCAGCTTAATTAACTAATAAAAATTAATAAATTAAAAATTTAGAAAGAAGTGATTATGTGTCAGATATAAAATTACCTTGGGATGATGACAGCGAAGCAATTAAATATGTATATGTGAATCCTAGAAAAAAGTTTTCTGAAAAATATGCCTACATAATCACTTCTATTTTGATTTTGTTAGGTATTTTCACAAAGTATAAGCTTACAGTTGTTCTTGCGGCGCTTCTACTTTTATCATTACTAACTAAAAGATATGTGGCAGCAAGTGCCAAAGGTCTTGAGATGTATACAGATATGAAGATTACAAAGACCTACAATGTTTGGGATTGGTCAGAAATTGAAGCAATTACTTATGAGAAAAAACATGAACAGCCTAAGTTGGTACTTTTGTATTTCACAAAGGGAGACGTTACAAAAAGATTTTTCTTTTCTGAAGAAGACAAAGAAAGAGTTTTTGAACTAGCTCACAAACACAATAAAAAGATAAAAATTTACGATGCTTGGGAATACAAACAAAATCTCAAGAAATTTAAAAAAGAAATGAAAATTTCTAATAGAATAAGTCGTAAAAATAAAAAGAAATAGTTTTTATTTCCTAAATATTTAAGTTTTAAAGACGAGAGTAAATCTTGTCTTTTTTTTTTAGTTTTCTTGAGTATTTGAAATGAACTTAATAAAATTAGTAAAGTTTTATAAAACAAAGTTTTAAGAAAGTTTATTATTAATAATTGTGTATATTAAATTTATTACGAAGATATATTAATGCATAGAAAGGAATGATTTATAGTTCACAACAAAAGTTATTAATACTATGAACAGCATATCAAATAACGAATTATCATAGTAAATAAATTTCACACGCCCTTATTAGCATAGAATATTTTTTATAATATTAGATAAGCGTATTGACAAAAGTGCATTATTATGAGATAATAGAGAAAATGTTTTCACTAAGGAGGAATAATATGTTATTATTTAACCCCGTAGTAGTATCCGTATTACTACTTGTAGTACTATGTATGTTTAAATTAAATGTACTACTTTCTTTACTTGTTGCAGGTCTTGTTGCAGGTCTTGTTGCAGGAATGCCAATATGGGTTTTTGAACAAGGAACTTGGCAAGCAAATATTTTAGGTAATTTGCCAGGATTTGGCACTGAAGGCGAAGGAATTATATCAACTATCATCGGCGGCATGGGTTCAATGGCAGAAACAGCGCTTGCCTATATATTAATTGGTATGTTTGCTTATGCAATTGGTAAATCAGGACTTATAACTATACTTGCTCAAAAAGTTTCTAAAATTGTAGGAAAAAACAAATTTTATTTAATTTTCTTGATAGCATTTATATCTATTTTTTCTCAAAACCTTTTACCAGTGCATATTTCCTTTATACCTATTCTAATTCCACCACTTCTAGGACTTATGAATAAGTTAAAGATTGATAGACGTGCTGTTGCCTCAGCTCTTTGCTTTGGATTAAAAGCACCTTATATTTCTATCCCAGCAGGTTTTGGACTTATATTCCACAAAATCATCGCGTCAAATATGACAGATGCAGGCATGCCTACAACTGTGGCAGACACACAAAAGGTAATGTGGATTGGTGGACTTTCAATGTTAATTGGTTTAATCTTTGTTGTATTTGTTCTCTATGGAAAGGACAGAGAATATAAAGACGTAGAAATTCCAGGTGTTGTTCCGCTAGATGCAGAAGTTCACATGACACCACAAGCTTGGGGTGCTCTTGTAGCAGCTCTTGCAATGCTTATTGTACAAATTATAACAACTAACTTACCATTCTCGGCTTTAGTTGGTATTATTTTCTTGCTAATCACTCGCTCTATTAAATGGAAAGAGATTGACGAAATGGTCGATGGTGGACTTGATTTAATGGCATTTATTGCTTTTGTAATGTTAATTGCAGGCGGATATGCAAATGTTCTTAATACATCAGGCGCAGTAGTTCACTTGGTAAATGATACAGCTGCACTAATGGATGGTGCATCTCTTGTAGTTTCAGCAATTGTTCTTTTAGCAATTGGCCTTGTAATTACAATGGGAATAGGTACTTCCTTTGGAACTATTCCTGTAGTTGCTGCAATTTATGTTCCATTAGCACAACAATTAGGATTTAGCAAGGCAGCTATTATTTTATTAATAGGTATAGCGGCAGCTCTTGGAGATGCAGGTTCACCAGCTTCAGATTCAACTATGGGACCTACTTCAGGACTTAATGCGGATGGTCAGCATGATCACATTTGGGACACTTGCGTTCCAACATTTATAGCTTTTGACGTATTCTTAGTTATTGGTGGAGTTATTGGCGCAGTAGTATTATCATAAAATTAAATTTTTTAGGGAATTAACTTCCTTATTACTAACTCTTAAAGATTAAAAGTGATGTTACAAAATAGAATTCTATTTTGTTCATCACTTTTTTTATTAATTATTTATTCTTTTGTAAATATGTAAAAGTTGAATTATTTTACGATTAATTATAGAATTATCTTTAGTTAAATAATATAAGTTGGAAGCTACAAATTTTATTTGTTATAGAATATTTGAGGTAAAAAATGAATTTTGATTATAATGATTATCCTCACCCTTCAACGAGAAGAGTGATTTTTGGGAAAAATGGAATGGT
>NZ_JALEOV010000057.1 GCF_022767005.1 Peptoniphilus sp.
TATGAATAATGAAGAGGTGGTTGACAGTTTTTATGTCGGATGTTTTAACCCTAAAAGAGACTCGTCATACTACTTCTTCATTATACAAAAATAGTGCAAGATAGGAATTACTTCCTTTCTTACACTATTTATGGTACTAAAAAGACCCCGAAGGGTCTATTTTAAAGTTTATTTTACTGCTATTGCTTCGATTTCAAGAAGACCATTTTTTGGAAGTTTGGCTACTTCAACACATGATCTTGCTGGTTTATGTTCAGAAAAATATTCTGAATATACCTCATTTACTGCTGCAAAATCGTTTACGTCGTCTAAGAATATATTTACTTTTACAACTTTATCCATACTTGATCCTGCTTCTTCTAGGATAGCTTTAATATTATCAAGACTTCTTGCAGTTGCTTTTTTTATGTCGTCAGTGATAAGTTCTCCTGTTTCAGGAATTAGTGGAAGTTGTCCTGATGTAAAAATAAATCCATTTACTTCTGTAGCTTGTGAATAAGGACCTACTGCTGCAGGTGCTTTGTCTGTGTGTAGAATTTTAACCATTGTTATTCCTCCTCATTTTCATGGTCATGGTTTTCTTTGTTTCCGTTATCTTCCCACAATCTTTCGAGATTATAATATTCTCTTTCATCCTTGTGGAATACATGTACTATTATATCACTAAAATCTAAAATTATCCATCTACTAGAGTTTTTCCCTTCACTGTGAATTGGTTCTTCCCCTTGTTCAGATAGTTTTTCGTCAATTTCACGTGCTAGGGCATCTACTTGTGCTGATGAATTTCCGCTAACGATTATAAAATAATCTGCGATAGAAGTCATTCCCCTTATATCTAAAACTTTTGTATCAATTCCCTTTTTTGATTCGCATGATTTAATAATGATATCTAACTTTTCTTGTACTGTCATTTTGCCTCCTATTTAAAATTATTTTCTAAAAGCATTACCTTTGTTTTATTTTCATTTGGTATGAAGTAAGATACTCCTCCAATATATTTTGGCGTGCCAGGAAGTGTATTCGTCGTGATATCTTCCGTTCCTATGCCACGCATATTTATTGCTACTTTAACTAATTTTTTTACTGGAATATTATTCTCAGAATAATTTACATAAGAGCCTAGAAGTAGTGGCGATTTAATTAATGTCTTTGGCTCCTTCATTTTTGACAAAAGTGCTGACATAAATTGTTGCTGTGCTTTTACTCTTCCAAGGTCGGCATCTTTGTAGCCCTTTCTAAATCTTAAAAATCCTATGGCATCGTGTCCATTTAATATCTGCGTCCCTTCTCTAATGTCTATCTTTAGAGGTGGATCAGCCGTTGGATCTTCGTATTTCATATCAATTGGAACATCTACTGTAACTCCTCCAATTTTATTTACTACATCTTCTACGAACCTATAATCCACTGTTACATAATATTTTATATCTGTGCCAAGAAGATTGTTTACTGTGTCAAGGGTTAGCTTACTCCCACCGTATTTGAAGGAGTGGTTAATCTTTGTCTTTTTATATCCCTTGATTTTTGTATAAGTATCTCTAGGTATAGAAATAATATTTACTTTTTTGCTTTTTCCATCCACATTTACTACCATAATGGTGTCAGATCTTGCGTTATCTGCTTTTTTTGAATCCAAGGAATCTACTCCAAGCATTAAAAATTGAAGGTCTTCTCCCCCTTGATCTACCTTGTTGGTATCTTCGTTTCCAATGAAATAAAAATAACCTGCGATGCCAGCAAGCGCCAATATTAAAATCACAATTATTGTTGTGATAAAGGCTTTAAAAAAACTTTTCATGTATCTATCTCCTTATAAAAATTTCTAGCAAGAACAGTCATTGGAACAATGTAACTATCCCTTTCTACTAAAAATCTTAGAGTGTTATTTAGTGCGAAATACATGGCTGCGTTCAAATCTTTTTTTGAAAGTTCCCTTGCTTTTTCCACACCGTCAAAATTTCTCATTGGCTCAATATAGTCCGCCAAAAAAATTATTTTTTCAAGATCAGACATATTTACTCTGCCAGTAGTATGATAGGCTATGGCATTTAAAATGTCTTCGTCTTCTATTCCATAAAATTTGCTTGCGAACAATGCTCCAAGATGTGAGTGGATAATTTGTGGAGCTTTTTGCATTTCTCTCGTAATGAGAAGTTTATTTTCTTTAGCTGTCTTTATAAGACAATCTTTATCCCTTATTTTTGCACAATCATGTAAAAATCCAGCAATTTCTGCTTTTTCCACATCTACTCCGTGAATTTTTGCAAGTTCCATTGATGTATCTTTAACTCTAATTGTGTGAAGAAATCTTTTTTCGCCAATTCTTTCGCGAATTTCTGATTCATATTTTTTAAAATTATAATTCAACCTTGTAAAACCCGCTTTCCTTAATATAATTCACTACTTCTTCAGGAATTAAATATTTAACAGATTTTTTATCTTTAATTCTTTCTCTAAGCTCAGTGGAAGAAATTTCGTAGAGTGGCGTGTGAATTATTTCCACCTTTGTGCCATAATTCTCTCGCAAAAATTTTAATTCTCTATTTATCTCTTCAATGTCAATGTATTTAGGTCTAAGCGCCACTACAAATTCAATTTCCTTGGAAAGTTCTTCAATTTTTTTCCAAGTTTTAAGTTGAAATAAAGTGTCGAGACCAATTAAAAAATATAATTTTTCTTCTTTATAAATTTTTTTCAGTTCTTTAACTGTATCAACTGTGTAAGATAATTTCACGCGATTAGTCTCTATATCACTTATCTCAAAATTTGGATTAGATGAAATGGCAAGTCTTACCATCTCATACCTATCTTTTGCTGATACATCTAAATCCTTGTGTGGAGGACTGCCAGTTGGAATAAAAATAACTTTATCCAAATTAAGTTCTTCCTTTAAATATTCACAAATCATTAAATGACCATAGTGAATGGGATTAAAGGTTCCTCCAAAAATTCCGTATTTTTTCATTATAATTCTATTTTTTTGTTTTCCTTAGACTCTCTATAAATTGTAAGTTTTTTGCCAATTTTTTGTACAAATTCAGCGCCCGTTGCATCAATTATTTCGTCAACTATTTCATCAACTTCAACTGGTGCATTTTGCAAAACTTTTATTTTTACAATTTCATGATCCTCTAAAAGTTTATCTATTTGATTTAAAAATCCTTCATTTATGCCATCTTTCCCCAATTGGATAAGTGGATCCATGTTGTGAGCAAGGCTCTTTAAGTGTGATCTTTGTTTTCCTGTTAACATTCTATCTCCTATATATTTTTATTCAAAAAACTCAAATTCGTAACCGCCGATAAATACTGAACAGCCATCTTCAGCGCCAAGTTCTTCCAATTTTTCAACTACTTTATTCTTTCTAAGATTTTCTTGGAAATATTTAAGTGAATCGTAATCGTCAAAATTTGTTGAACGAAGAAGTTTGTCAATATAAGGTCCTTCAACAAAATATTCGCCATTATCTTTAAATACCCTTATTCCTTCTTCTCGTTTAATTTCCTCAACATACTCTTCATCGTAGGTTTCGTAATCGTTGTAATCAACTTCTTTTAGACTATTATATGTTAGCTTCATTAATTTGTCCAAATTTTTTGTCGTGGCACAAGAACCTGCAATAATTTCATATTTTTCACCAAGTTCTTCTTCTAACTTTTTAAGATTTTCTTCGGCTCCTGGCATATCCATTTTGTTTGCAAAAATAATTTGTTTCTTTTCGCCAAGTTTTTCATTATATTTTACAAGTTCTTCATTAATTTTGTAGAAATCTTCAACAGGATCTCTGTACTCTGAGCCAGAAATGTCAATGACGTGAATTAAAATTCCAGTTCTTTCAACATGTTTTAAAAATTCATCGCCGAGACCAATCCCCTCTGATGCACCTTCAATAAGTCCAGGAATATCTGCAATTACAAAGGACTCCCCTTCTCCAACTTTTACAACTCCAAGGTTTGGAGTAAGTGTGGTGAAGTGATAATTTGCAATTTTTGGAGTCGCAGATGTTACTATGGAAAGAAGTGTTGACTTTCCTACATTAGGAAAACCAACAAGTCCTACATCAGCTAGAAGTTTTAATTCTAATATTACTTCTCTCTCTTCTCCAGTGTTTCCAGCTTGTGCAAAAGCTGGTGCTTGTCTTGTTGAAGTTTTAAACCTCGCATTTCCCAGTCCACCTTTGCCGCCTTTACATACAGTAACAGACATATTATTTTCCTTTAAATCGTAAATGACGCCCTTTGTGTTTGCATCTCTAATTAGAGTGCCAACGGGAACTTTTAGTATTATATCTTCGCCATCTCTTCCAAATTTTAATTTGTTCATGCCGTTTTGTCCATTTTCGGCTTTGTATTCTCTTTTGTATCTAAAATCCATCAAGGTGTGAAGTCCAGAGTCCGTCATTACAATTACATTTCCGCCTCTTCCACCGTCGCCACCAGCAGGTCCACCAGCTGGTTCATATTTTTCTCGTCTCCAAGCGACAGCACCATCTCCACCTTTTCCGGCTTTTAATTTTATTTTTGCTATATCTATAAACATTTTTACCTCGCATTTTTTAAAATTATATCATAGAATCAACACAGAATTGTAGTGAAAACTTGAACCTTATGTTAAATATGTAAAATCTTGGTGAAATTTTAGATTTTACAAAGAAATAAAACAAAAAATAAAAGCAAGGTTTCCCTTGCTTTATCTTTATGCTAATTCAACTTTTTCTTCTTCATAAACATTAGCAAATTTCTTTCCGCCTTTGCCCTTAGTTGTGAATCTTACAATTCCATCAGCTGTGGCAAATAGAGTGTCATCAGAACCTCTCATAACATTTTCGCCTGGATGAATTTTAGTTCCTCTTTGTCTAACAAGAATATTTCCTGCTAATACAAATTGACCGTCTCCTCTTTTAACTCCAAGTCTCTTTGAGTTTGAATCACGACCGTTCTTAGAAGAACCTGCTCCCTTTTTTGAAGAAAAAAGTAATAAATCAAATTTAATCATTTTACACCTCCACATTCTTTAGTGTCAAATATTCTGGGTAAGCTTCATCAATGAGCTCTATCCCCATTATCATAAATTCAAAACAAGTTTGAATATCTTTTCTTTTAAAAACATTACTATTTAAAATTTCTATTTTTAACAATCCGTCACCTTGTATGTCCACAATTTCACTTTCACTAACCCCCAATTTATTTATAAGTGTAAAATAAAAAGTTTGAGTGAGAGTTGAAATACTAGAGCAGACAATTTTATCAAATTCTCCCTCAGCGTGTCCACAAGACTTAAATCCATAGTAATAATCGCCTTTTTTGTAAAGGTCTATACTAGTCATTAGTTAATACCTGAAATTTCAACTAAAGTGAATGGTTGACGGTGTCCGTTTTTCTTTCTTTCGTTTTTCTTAGATTTGTATTTATAAACAATAACTTTTTTGTTTTTTCCTTGAGCTAATACTTTACCTTCAACTTTTGCACCATCAACAAAAGGAGCACCAATTTTAGGTTCATCTCCAGATACAAAAAGAACTTTGTCAAAAGTAACAGTGTCGCCTTCTTTTACATCTAATTTTTCAACTTTAATTTTGTCACCAGCTTCAACAACATATTGTTTTCCGCCTGTTTCAATAATTGCGTACATTGTAGCACCTCCTCATTACAAGACTCGCCATTATAGGCACCCTAGTTTAAAACCTATTCTGTGCGGTTACATCAATGTATTTTATCACATGAACTAATCTTTGTAAAGAAAATTTTATGGTTTTGTTTGCTTGCTCTCTTTATATATTATTAGCTTCTCAAGGAGAAAATGACGTCTAAAAATTTATTATAATAAATTATCTAGAAACTAATATAAACTTGTAAAAAATAAGCAGACTTTCGCCTGCTTACATATATCTTTATATTATAAAACTTTCAATTTAATTTCTAAAATTATTCAGTTATAGTCTTATTTTTGATTTCTTCTTTAAGTGATGCGATAAATTCATCTACATCCACATCTGCTACTTCTTCTCCATTTCTCTTTCTAACAGAAAGTTTGCCAGAAGTTTCTTCTTTTTCTCCAATTACTAACATATAATTGATTTTCTTAACTTGTGCTTCTCTAATTTTATAACCAACTTTTTCTGCACGACCATCAAGATGAACTCTAAGTCCCTCTGCATGAAGTTTATCTGCAATTTGTTGTGCAAAGTCTTTGAATTTATCAGATACAGGGATTACTTCAACTTGTACAGGAGATAACCATAGTGGGAATTTACCTGCAAAGTGTTCAATTAGTATACCCATAAATCTTTCAACTGATCCAAGTAATGCTCTGTGAAGCATTACTGGTCTCTTTCTTTCTCCATCTTCGTCAACATAAGTTAAGTCAAAATTTTCTGGAAGTTGGAAGTCAAGTTGGATAGTACCACATTGCCAAGTTCTTCCAATTGCATCTTCTAGGTGGAAGTCGATCTTAGGACCATAAAATGCTCCATCG
Source organism: Peptoniphilus sp. (assembly GCF_022767005.1). Classification (GTDB taxonomy): domain Bacteria; phylum Bacillota; class Clostridia; order Tissierellales; family Peptoniphilaceae; genus Peptoniphilus_A. Next base: position 6,475 of record NZ_JALEOV010000057.1, read on the forward strand.
CCTTCGTTAATTGTGTATGGAAGGTTCTTTTCTTCTAATGCTTCTTTAAGTGATTTTTCAGCTAAGTTCCATGATTCAAGGTCTCCCATGAAGTCATCTGGTCTTGTTGAAAGTTCAATTGAATATTTGAATCCAAAAGTTGAATATAAATAATCTGCAAGATCTATCATCTTAAATACTTCATCTTTAACTTGTGAGAATAAGCAATATACATGGGCATCGTCTTGAGTAAATGTTCTTACTCTAAATAATCCATGCAATGCTCCGGAAAGTTCATGTCTGTGAACAATTCCATATTCAGCAAGTCTAATAGGAAGATCTCTGTAAGAGTGGTTGTTTGAATTATAAACTAAAATTGAACCTGGACAATTCATTGGTTTTACTGCGTAGTCATCGCCGTCAATTTTTGTAAAGTACATATTGTCTTTATAATGATCCCAGTGACCTGATCTGTGCCATAGTGCTTCATTTAAGATAATTGGAGTTAGGATTTCGCCATATCCATTTTCTTCAAGGACACCTCTCCACCAGTTAAGAAGATTGTTTCTTAAAATCATTCCATTTGGATGGAAAAATGGGAATCCTGGACCTTCCTCGTGCATACTAAATAGGTCAAGTTCCTTGCCAAGTTTTCTGTGATCTCTCTTTTCAGCTTCTTCACGTCTTTCAATATATTCATCTAATTGTTTTTGTTTTTCAAAGGCAATGCCGTAAATTCTTTGAAGCATCTTATTCTTTGAATCGCCTCTCCAATATGCTCCTGCAATTGAAAGAAGTTTTATTGCCTTAATTTTTTTAGTTGAAAGAAGATGTGGTCCCTTGCAAAGATCTACAAAATCTCCAATCTTATACATTGTAATTTTTTCATCTTCTGGTAAATCTTTAATTAATTCAACTTTATAATCTTGGTTTTTTTCTTTAAAATAATTAATTGCTTCTTCTCTTGAAATTTCAATTTTTTCTATTGGAAGATCCTTTTTAGCAATTTCTTTCATCTTGTCTTCAATTTCCTTAAGGTCTTCATCTACAAATCTATGTTCAAGATCTAAATCATAATAAAATCCTGTTTCAGTTGAAGGTCCAATTGCAAATTTTGTTTCTGGATAAAGTTCTTGAATTGCATACGCCATTAAATGTGATGCAGTATGCCATAAAATTTCCTTTCCTTCGATGTCGTCAAATTTTACAACTTTAAAGTCACAATCTTCGAAAACTTCGTCGTCAAGTCCAAGTATTTCACCATTTACAACTGCTCCAAGAGAATCTCTCAATAATCCCTTAGAAATGTCCTCTGTAATTTTTGATACCTTTACACCACTTTCATATTCCTTTTGTGATCCGTCTGGTAATTTAATAATCATTTTTTCCTCCTAAAATTAATAAATAAAAAAAGTCATCATCCCAAAGGACGATGACCGTGGTTCCACCTTAATTAAACTCAAGGGATTTAACGCATCCTTACGCCATAGTTTGCTATGGAACTCCAAGTTAGTTTTCAAAAATATAAAATTGGAAATTTGCACCTTCCATTTCCTCTCTTAAAATTTTATATAATTTACTCTTCTTATCAAAGTTTATTTAAAAATTATTTTCATTATATCATATTTTTATTATTTTTCAAGTATTATAAATATTTAATTGTTGATACTAAGTGAATATTTTGATATGATTTTATCATAGTAATTTATTAATAGCTATTAGGATATTTAATGGGAAAGGAGCACTTTATGAAAAAGAAAATTTTTAACTTTTTTATAATATTTATTTTAGTATTTTCTATATTTACGCCAGTGTCAGCAAATAGAGAAACCATAGAAAAAAATAAAAATTCTAAAAAAATTATAAT
>NZ_JALEOV010000012.1 GCF_022767005.1 Peptoniphilus sp.
TCTATTATTTTTATTTTTTATACCGGCAATTCTTTTTTCTTCAATAATTCCAATAACATATAAATATAAAGAAAAAAGAGAAATGCAAATTGATAATAGTAGAGTAATGGAAGATTACATTTATATTATTACATTTATTGAATTTTGGATTTCATTTATTTTTAGTCAAGATAGATTATATTTATTTTTCGTAGGATTTGGTATTGTTATCTATTTTATTTATAAAACCACGACAGAAGATATCTTTAAGAATAAATATGTGAATGACCCAAGACTTTATAAAATAACTACAATTTTTACTCAAGTTATTATTATAATATATCAACTAATATTTTTTATTAGCTTAAAGGATGGACATACAATTAAACCCTTCACAAAAAGTGATTTTTTAATTATATTGCCATGTTTATCAATAGTTATATTGTGGAATACTTATTTTATATCTAAGAGGGCAATTTGTAAAATTTTTGTAGAAAAAGATAATTACAGAAAAATCTTTATTACTTTTCAAATTTTATTTCTATTAATTTTTATTTTCTTTATTATTTATAATTTTATAAATATTAATAGATTTGATTTTTATTTAGACAGAATTTAGGGAAAAAAATTAGAAGAACTTAAAAATTTAAAATAATTTAAAAAAATATGAGAATTTGGCGAATTTCTCATATTTTTTATTGACTTAATTGTTTTGTAATGGTAAAATTGATGAGTATTTGAGACGAAAAGACTACCTAATACTGGGTAGTCTTTGAAATGTCTAATGCTATTATTAAAACAGGAGGTGCAATTAATGCCTACAATTAACCAATTAGTAAGAAATGGTAGAAAGAAAATTCACAGTAAATCTAAATCACCAGCTCTTGATGTAAACTATGACACACTTAAAAAAGTTGAAACTGAAGTTAATTCTCCACAAAAAAGAGGAGTATGTGTTGCAGTAAGAACAGTAACACCTAAAAAACCGAATTCAGCTCTTAGAAAGGTTGCTAGAGTTCGTTTAACAAATGGATACGAAGTTATGGCTTACATTCCAGGAATCGGACACAATTTACAAGAACACAGTGTTGTTTTAATCCGTGGTGGAAGAGTTAAGGATTTACCAGGTGTTAGATACCATATCGTTAGAGGTACTCTTGATACAGCTGGAGTTACAGACAGAAAGCAAGCTAGATCTAAATATGGTACTAAGAAACCTAAAAATTGATTGAATTTTTTATGAGAATTTATAGATTTTTGGCTTACGGGCTCAACCTGAGTACCAATGAATCGACTGAAAAATAGTTAAGGAGGGAAGTTATGCCAAGAAAAGGACATATCCAAAAACGTGAAGTTATGGCTGATCCAGTGTATAGTGATGTAGTTATCACTAAACTTATAAATAATGTTATGCTTGACGGCAAAAAAGGTACTGCTCAAAGAATTGTTTATGCAGCACTTGAAAATATAGCAGAACAAACTGGAGAAGACGCACTTGAAGTATTTTATAAGGCACTAAATAATGTAATGCCTGTACTTGAAGTAAAGGGAAGAAGAATAGGCGGTGCTACTTACCAAGTTCCAATGGAAGTTAGACCGGAAAGACGTCAAACTCTAGGACTTAGATGGTTAGTTAAATATGCAAGAGCCAGAGGCGAAAAGACAATGGACGAAAGACTTGCAAAAGAAATACTTGATGCATCTAATGGACTAGGCGGAAGCGTTAAGAGAAAAGATGAAATGCATAGAACAGCAGAAGCTAACAAGGCCTTTGCTCACTATAGATGGTAATAAGGGGAGGAATTTATGGCTCGCGATATACCATTAGAAAAATATAGAAATATTGGTATTATGGCCCATATTGATGCTGGAAAGACTACTACTACTGAACGTATTCTTTTCTACGCCGGAAAGATTCACAAAATAGGTGAAACTCACGAAGGTGCAGCACAAATGGACTGGATGGAACAAGAACAAGAAAGAGGTATTACAATTACTTCTGCGGCTACTACTGCTCACTGGAAGGGTTACAGACTTAACATCATCGATACTCCTGGACACGTTGACTTCACAGTTGAAGTTGAAAGATCTCTAAGAGTTCTTGATGGTGCAGTTGCACTTTTTGACGCAAAAAGCGGTGTAGAACCTCAATCTGAAACTGTTTGGAGACAAGCAGATAAATATCATGTTCCAAGAATTGCTCATATTAACAAGATGGACGTTACAGGAGCTGATTTCTTTAGATCAGTTCAAACTATTGACAAGAAACTACATGGTAACCCAATTCCAATTCAAATTCCAATAGGAGCTGAAGATACATTTATTGGAATGATTGACCTTGTTGAAATGAAAGCAGAAATTTACAAGGACGAGCTAGGTAAAGAAATCGAAATTACTGATGTTCCAGAAGAATACCTAGACCTTGCAAATGAATACAGAGAAAAATTAATTGAAAAAGCTTCAGAATTTGATGAAGACTTAATGATGGCTTATCTTGAAGGCGAAGAAATCGACAAAGAACTTCTTAAAAAAGCTATAAGAAAGGGAACACTTGCTGTTGAGATTACTCCGGTATCTTGTGGATCTTCTTATAAGAACAAGGGAGTTCAACTTCTTCTTGACGCAATCATAGACTATCTTCCATCTCCAATTGATGTTCCTGCAATCATAGGTACTGATATGGATGGAAATGAAGTTGACAGACATTCATCAGATGAAGAACCTTTCTCAGCACTTGCATTTAAAATCGTTACTGACCCATATGTTGGTAAACTTGCATACTTTAGAGTTTACTCTGGAGTATTACAAGCTGGTTCATATGTAATGAATTCAACTAAGGGCAAGAGAGAAAGAATCGGAAGAATTCTTCAAATGCACGCAAACAAGAGACAAGAAATTGAAGAAGTCCACGCAGGAGAAATTGCTGCAGCCGTAGGTCTTAAAGATACTACTACTGGTGATACTCTTTGTGATGAAAAGAGTTTAGTAATTCTTGAAAATATGGAATTCCCAGAACCAGTTATCTCTGTTGCAATTGAACCAAAGACTAAAGCTTCTCAAGATAAGATGGCTCTTGCATTAGCAAAACTTGCTGAAGAAGACCCAACTTTTAAAACATACACTGATGAAGAAACTGGTCAAACAATTATCGCAGGAATGGGTGAACTTCACCTTGATATAATTGTTGATAGACTTTTAAGAGAATTTAAAGTTGAGGCTAATATTGGTAACCCTCAAGTTTCTTATAGAGAAGGTATTAAGAAGGCTGCTGAAGGCGAAGCTAAATACGCTCGTCAATCAGGTGGTCGTGGACAATATGGTCATGCTAAAATCAGAATTGAACCTAATAAACCAGGTGAAGGTTTTGTATTTGAAAATGCCGTAGTTGGTGGTGCAATTCCTAAGGAATTTATTGGACCTACTCAACAAGGTATTGAAGAAGCACTTAAATCTGGTATTGTTGGTGGATACGAGGTACTTGATGTTAAGGTAACTCTTTATGATGGATCTTACCACGAAGTTGACTCTTCTGAAATGGCATTTAAGATTGCTGGATCTATGGCAGTTAGAGATGCACTTGCAAAAGCAGACCCAGTGCTTCTTGAACCTATGATGAAAGTTGAAGTTACAACTCCTGAAGAATACATGGGAGATGTAATCGGAGATATTAACTCAAGACGTGGTAGAATGGAAGGTATGGAACTTGTAGCTGGAGCTCAAATCGTTACAGCATATGTACCACTAGCAGAAATGTTTGGATACGCAACTAGCCTTCGTTCAAATACACAAGGAAGGGCAAACCACTCAATGCAATTTGATCACTACGAAGAAGTACCAGCATCAATTGCCGAAGAAGTAGTTGGAGATAAAAAGAAAAACTAAAATTTAGGAGGATTAATAATGGCTAAAGCAAAATTTGAAAGAAATAAACCACACGTAAACATTGGAACAATTGGTCACGTTGACCACGGTAAAACAACACTTACAGCAGCAATCACACTTGTAATGAACAAGAGATATGGCAGCGGAGAATTCGTAGAT
>NZ_JALEOV010000035.1 GCF_022767005.1 Peptoniphilus sp.
TATATAATATTAATGTTATTAAGCCGCAGACAGTAGGTGGCATTGCCATAAGTCCTACCGAGGTTTGAAATTCGGATTTATTTGATTTTCACATCTCACGGCGGCGTGAGATTTTTTTTATTTGGGGGTGACAAATTGAAAGAAGAAAAATTACAATCAAAACAAGCCCTTGTTGATGAAATTAAAGAAAAAATTCAAGGAGCACAATCAATTGTACTTGTAAATTATAGAGGATTAACAGTTGAAGAAGCAACTGAACTTAGAAGTAAATTCAGAGAAGCAAATGTTGATTATAAAGTTTACAAAAACACACTGATGAGACGTGCTTTTGAAGAATTAGGTGTAGAAGGTCTTGAAGAGTATTTAAAGGGACCAAGCGCTGTAGCTTTCGGAATGGAAGATCCAGCATCTGCAGCAAAAATTTCATCAGAGTTTGCAGAAAGTCATGATGCATTAGAAATTAAAGCAGGTTATGTTGATGGAAAGGTATTATCATTACCTGAAATTGATGCCCTTGCCAAATTACCATCTAAGGAAGTTCTTGTTGCACAAGTGCTTGGCGGCTTGAATGCTCCAATCCAAGGATTTGCTAATGTATTGAATGGAACATTATCAGGATTTGCAAGAGTTATTGCTCAAATCGCTGATAAGAAAGAAAATGAAGCAGCATAATATATGCGAAGAAAATTAAAACAATAAAAATTACGGAGGAATAAAATGTCAGAAAAAGTAGAAAAATTAATTGAAGAAGTTAAAGAACTTACAGTATTAGAATTATCAGAAGTAGTTAAAGCTCTTGAAGAAGAATTCGGAGTTTCAGCAGCAGCACCAGCAGCAGTTGTAGCAGCACCAGTAGCAGGCGGAGCAGCACCAGCAGCAGAAGAAGAAAAAACAGAATTTGATGTAGTAATTACTGAAGCAGGACAAGAAAAAGTTAAAGTAATCAAAGTTGTTAAAGACGTTACTGGACTTGGACTTAAAGAAGCAAAAGCTGTAGTTGACGGAGCTCCTAAAGCTGTTAAAGAAGGCGTTTCAAAAGACGAAGCTGAAGAAATCAAAGCTAAACTTGAAGAAGTTGGAGCAACTGTAGAAGTTAAGTAATTTAATTTTAAACATAAAAACTGCCCTAATGGCAGTTTTTTTAATGCAAAAATTAATTAAATTTTTATCATCAAGTCGTTTCCCTAATATTTAATGAGGTATTAAAAGTTATGTGCTCAATTTTAGCACAATAAGATTTGCATTTTATTTTATGAAATTATTCTCTCAGGGATTTTAAAAGGGCTATTTCTCTTTTATGACCTTCTACATCTGTTGGAGTTTCGAGATAGAAGGGAAGATCTTTTAATTTTTCGTGATTTATTATTCTTTTTATTGCTTCAAGTCCAATTTTTCCTTCGCCAATTTTTTCGTGTCTATCTTTGTGAGCAAATCTTTCGTTTTTGCTGTCGTTTAGATGTATTGCATAGAGCTTGTCTAGTCCAATTATTTTATCAAATTCATGGAGGACGTAATCTAAATTATTTACTATGTCGTAACCTGCTTCGTGAATGTGACAAGTGTCCATACAAACTCCAACTTTTTCTTTTAGATGCACTCCTTCGATTATTTTTGCAATTTCTTCAAATTTTGAGCCAACTTCTGTGCCCTTTCCAGCCATGGTTTCTAGTAAAACTATGGTTTCTTGGTCTTTTCTCAGTACAGAGTTAAGCTGTGCAGAAATTATTTCTATTGCTTTTTCAATTCCCATTCCAGTGTGTGATCCGGGATGAAAATTGTAATAAGTGTTTTTAAAATATTTTAGTCTTTCTAAATCTTCTGCTAAGACTAAGTTTGCAAATTCTCTTACAGATTCCTTAGATGAACACGGATTTACTGTGTAAGGGGCATGGGCAAGCAAGGGACCAAAATTATTTTCTTTTGCAATAGTCATCAATTTATTTATGTCCTTTTCGTCTAATTTTTTCATCTTGGAACCTCTGGGGTTTCGTGAAAAAAATTGAAAAGTGTTGGCAGAAATTGAAAGTGCAACTTCACCCATATTTGCATAACCCTTTGATGAGGAAAGATGGGGACCTATTTTAAACATATTACCTCCATTAAATAGAATTAGTGAAATATATTTTCACTGAGATCGTGGAATTTTACAACTTTGGCTGGCACGCCAACTGCAGTTGAGTTTGGTGGAATGTCATCTAAGACGAGAGCACCTGCTCCGATTTTAGCACCGTCACCAATTACAACTGGTCCAAGGACAGTTGCGCCTGTTCCTATTATAACATTGTTGCCAACTGTGGGATGTCTCTTTTTTTCTTTTTCATTTCCCGTTCCGCCAAGAGTGATATTGTGATACATATGACAGTTGTCGCCAATTTCTGCAGTTTCTCCAATGACCACAGCCATGCCATGGTCAATGAAGAGATTTTTGCCAATTTTTGCACCAGGATGAATTTCAATTCCCGTTTTCTTTCTTGCTTTTTGCGAAACCCATCGGGCGAGAGTGGTGTGATTTTTTTTGTAAAAGTAATGTGCAATTCTGTGGTTAATCATTGCATGGACAATTGGATACATAAATATTGCCTCAAATAAACTTTTACAAGCTGGGTCTTCCTTTAAAATAAATTTGCCATAAGATTTTAATTCCTTAAAAAAATTATTCATTTTTAAACAAGTCTGTCGACATATACCTTTCTGCAGAGTCAGGTGCAACTGTTACAATGTTGCCACCAATTTCTTTTTGCATCTTTAATGCACCAACTACATTTGCGCCAGCGGATATACCAACTAAAAGCCCTTCTTCACTAGAAAGTCTTTTCGCCATTTCAATTGCTTCTTCTGACTTTACTGTAATAGTCTTGTCGAGAATTTTTTGGTCTAAAACTTTTGGAATAAAGTTTGCACCAATGCCTTGAATTTTGTGTCCGCCAGATTCTCCCTTTGTGATCATTGGGGATTCTTCTGGTTCAAGTCCCCAAACTTTAATAGATGCATCCTTTGATTTTAAAAATTTTCCAACGCCAGTTACAGTTCCGCCAGTTCCAATCCCTGCTACAAAACCATTGATTTCTTTTAATTCACTATAAATTTCTGGACCAGTAGTTTCCTCGTGAGCAAGTGCATTGTATTTGTTTTCAAATTGGTTTGGCATAAAATAATTTCCTGTTGCAACTAGTTCCTTTGCTTTATCAACTGCGGCTTGCATTGCTCCTTCGCCAGTTAAAATTAAGTTTGCACCAAAGGCTTCAATTAAATTTCTTCTTTCTATGGACATGGAAGAAGGCATTACAATATTTACTTTGTAGCCAAGTGCTCGACCTATCATTGCAATGGCAATTCCAGTATTGCCGCTAGTTGGCTCAACTATTTCCATTCCTTCTTTTAGCGAACCATCTTTAATTGCTCCTTTTATCATATAAAGAGCAGCTCTATCTTTAATTGAACCTGCTGGGTTAGATTTTTCCACTTTGACAAAAATTTTGCCATCGCCAATTTTTTCTAATTGAACTAATTTTGATTTACCAATTGTTTCTAATAATTTTGTCATTTTTTTTCTCCTAAAAATAAATAAAAAAAAGAGAGTATATGAATTCATATACTCTCAAAATCTTCTTAAAAAATTTTAATATATTGATTCACATTCAAATAAGTCCTATAAAATTTTTTATAGAACAACAACAGAATGCTTGGCTTGTGAAATTTTTAAAGTTTTTAAAGTTTTTCATTTTTATCGCCTCATCAATATGTATTAACTATACTATCAAAAAAATATTTTGTCAAGCTATGATAAAATTTGTTTACCTTTAAGTGATTTACATAAAAATTTGGTTTAAAAATTATTTTTACGCTAAAAATTTTTAAAATTAAATAAATTCTCGAATTTTCTTGAATATAATAGGACAACTTAGTTATAATGTAATAAGTAAATAAAAAGAGGTGTTTTATGAAAGTTTCAGTAATCCTGGCAGCAGGAGAGGGAACGAGAATGAAGTCCAAAAAGCCAAAGGTACTTCATGAAATTCTTGGAAGACCCATGCTTTTTTATGTCCTAAATTCTTGCAAACATTCGCAAATAGAAAAGAATCTTATAGTTGTTGGACACAATAAGGAAAAAGTATGTGACGCTTTTAAAGAAGACGAAGATGTAGAATTTATTGAGCAGCCCATTGGCGACGATGTGCCCTATGGAACAGGTTTTGCTGTTTTAAATGCTCTTGATAAAATAGAAGATGAAGATACAGTTATTATTTTAAATGGCGATACTCCCATAATTTCAAATTCAACTATTTCTTGCTTTTTGAAATTCCATGAAGAGAGAAATAACGATGTTACAGTTTTGTCGGCTGATATGAAGGATCCTACAAATTATGGCAGAATCGTAAGAGATGAAAATGCAAATGTTGTTGCGATAGTTGAAGAAAAAGATGCAAATGAAAAGCAAAAGTTAATTCGTGAAATTAATTCGGGGATTTTTGCCTTTAAAGGTGCTTCTCTTAAATTTGCCCTTTCAAAAATCGACACAGATAATGCGGCAAATGAAATGTATATTACAGATGCCCTTGAAATTTTAGTTAAAGATGGCAAAAAGGTTGATTCCTTTAAGCTAAGAGATACTAGAGAAATTCTTGGAGTAAATTCGAGATATGAACTTTCTATTGCAACAGAAATTTTACAAGAAAAGATAAATAAAGAGTATATGCTAAGGGGCGTTGGAATAGTTGATCCAAAGTCTACATATATTGAATGGGGTGCAGAAATTGAAAGTGATGTAATGATTTATCCAGGCACTCGCATTGATAGATATTCTGTAATAAAAGAAGGCGTAGAAATTTATTCTTCTACAATAAAAAATTCTGAAATTGGAGAAGATGTAATTATTAGATCTTCTGAAATTGAGGATTCAACTATTGGAAGAGGAACTACTGTGGGTCCTTACGCTCACCTTAGACCAAATTCTAGGGTTGGAGAAAATTGTAAAATTGGAAATTTTGTCGAAGTTAAAAATTCAAATATTGGAAATGGTTCTAAGATGAGTCATCTTGCTTATATAGGTGATGCCGATGTTGGAAGTGGCGTAAACATTGGTTGTGGGGTTGTTTTTGTAAATTACAATGGCAGAGAAAAGTTCAGAACAAAGGTTGGCGACAATGCCTTCATAGGTTCTAATTCTAATTTAGTTGCGCCAATAGTTGTGGAAGACAACGCTTATATTGCAGCAGGTTCGACAATAACTAAAGATGTTTTAGAGGGTCAGCTTTCAGTAGAGAGAGCTACTCAAAAAAATATAGATGGATGGGTTAAAAGAAAAGGATTTGTCAAATAGGAGGACATAATTATGAACACAGTTAACGGAGATATTGTAGTATTTACAGGGAATTCTAATATAAGTCTTGTAGATAGAATTTGTGAAAACTTGGGAATTGAAAAGGGCGCTTGCACTGTTTCAACTTTTTCTGACGGAGAAATTTCTATTGATATTGGTATTTCTGTAAGAGGTAAGGATGTTTTTGTTATACAATCTACTTCTTCACCAGTTAATACTAATTTAATGGAACTTTTAATTTTAATTGATGCACTAAAGAGGGCATCTGCTGGAAGGATTAATGCAGTTATTCCTTATTATGGATATGCAAGACAAGATAGAAAGACTAGGGCAAGAGAACCTATTACATCAAAACTTGTTGCCGACCTATTGACTAAAGCTGGAGCGGATAGAGTTGTTGCAATGGACCTTCACGCAGGACAAATCCAAGGTTATTTTGATATTCCTGTTGACCACTTGACAGCAATTCCTTATCTCGCAAGATATTTTAAAGATATTGTAAGAGAAGATGACTTTGTAGTTGTTTCTCCAGATTTAGGTGGAGTTACTAGAACTAGAAAATTTGCCAATGAATTAAATCTTCCAATTGCAATTATAGAAAAGAGAAGACCAAAGGCAAATGTATCTGAAGTTATGAATATCATTGGAGATGTTGACGGAAAGTCTGTTATTTTAGTTGACGATATAGCAGATACTGCGGGAACTATTACTAAGGCAGCTGATGCACTAAAATCAAGAGGAGCAAAATATGTTTACGGAGCTGCAACTCACGGAGTATTATCAGGTCCTGCAATTGAAAGAATTAAAAATTCATCTCTTGAAAAATTTGTAATCACTGATACAATTGAAATTCCAGATGAAAAGAAAATTGACAAAATTGATGTTGTGTCTGTTGCTCCAATTTTTGCATCAGCAATTAGGAGAATTAACACTTCAACATCAGTTAGTGAAATGTTTGAATAAGGTGATTTAGTGTATATAATAGCAGGTCTTGGAAATCCCGGAAAAAAGTACGAGGACACGAGACACAACATTGGATTTAACACTATTGATGCACTTGCCGATAAATTGAATATAAAAGTTAATAAGATTAAATTTAAGGGGCTTGTAGGTGAAGGGAGAATAGCAGGAGAGAGGGTTATTCTCCTAAAGCCCCATACTTTTATGAACAATTCGGGCGAGTCAATAGTTGAAATTTTGAATTTTTATAAATTAAAACCAGAGGATTTAATAGTAGTAGTAGACGACATAGACATTGAGTTTGCACAGTTAAAGATAAAAAAGAATGGCTCTGCTGGTACACACAATGGACTCAAGTCAATTGTAAATTTAACAGGAAGTAAAAATTTTGCTAGGTTTAAAGTTGGTGTTGGCAAAAAGCATCCCAACGAAGATTTGGCAAGTTTTGTGCTATCAACTTTTCCTGCAAAGGATAAAAAGCACATTGAAGATGCAATAGATGCCTGTGCCGATGCAATTATTGAAGCCGTGGATAGAGGTATTGATGCTTCTATGAATTCTTATAATAACAATATTTATTGAGGTGGAAGTTGAATTTTTTAATAGATAGTGTTAAGAATTTAAAATCCTTTAGGGAACTAAGTGATTCAATAAAAAACTCAAAGAACACTGCTGTTTTTGGTTCAGAAGAAGCAGTGCTCTCTCTTTTTGCGCCTGCCTTTAGTGATATTGGCAAAAAAGTATGTGTAATTTCACAAAATAGGGTAACTGCTAGAAAAACTTACGAAGATATTTTAAGTATTTCTAGTGGAAATTGCGTTCTCTATCCAGAAAAGGACGTGTTTTTTTATGATAAGGACTCAAAGTCTAAGGAAAACACAAAGAAAAGGCTTGAGGCAATGGCGGAAGTTTCAAAGGGCAGCGCAAATATTGTCGTAACTACGCTAAATGCACTTACTGCAAAGATTACGAAGAAGGAAATTTTTTCAAGTTACAAAATAAATATAAAAACCCAATCACAAATTTTCGTGGATGAATTGAAGAATAAACTTATAGAAATGGGATACGAAAGATTTCCAAGCGTTGAAGGAGTGGGACAATTTTCTGTAAGAGGTTCTATAATTGACATTGCTACTTCTGATGCAAATTATAGAATTGAACTTTTTGATGACGAAGTTGATTCCATAAGAAGTTTTGAAATTGATAGCCAAAGGTCCATTGAAAAGTGTGAAGAGATAGACATCTTTCCCATAGAAGATTTGATTTTAAAAAGGGATGAGAAGAAAGAAATTGCCGATAAAATCAAAAAAGATATTGCAAAGACAAAACTCACAGGAAAAGAAAAGGATAGACTAACAGAAAAGTTTTTGAGGAATGTGGACAGACTTGAAAACGATGAAACTATATTAAATAAGGATCTAATCTTGCCCTATGTAAATGAAGATGAACTTTCCTCTTTTTTATATTACTTAGATAATTTTATTTTCTTAATTGACGAGCCAACTAGAATCGTCGAGAGAGAAGATGAGCTTTTGGTGGCTAATGGAGAAAAGTTTGCGATTTTAATAGAAAATGGCGAAGTGACAAAGGCCCACGAAAAAGCTTTTTACGATTACAAAGATATTGTGTATAAGCTAAATGAAAATGAAGTTATAACCTTTAACGCACTTTTAAAACCTCCAAAGATGTTTACTCCAAAGGATATAGTGAATATCAAGGTGAAGAGCGTTACTAATTATATGTCGAAGATAAAGTTATTTAAAGATGACTTAGACTATTATTCAAAAAATAGATTTAAGGTAATTTTACTTGGAGCTACTGAAAAAAGATCAAAAAGACTTTTTGACCATTTAGTAGAACTTGGATACTCGCCAGAACTTGCAAAAGAACATGGAGATTTTAGAAAATATGCCGATTTAGTTGTTACAACTGGAGCATTAAATGATGGAATTGAATTTTCTTATTCAAAAACAGTTTTTATAAATTATTCTGAAATTTATGGAACATTTTCTAAAAAGAAAAAAAATAAGGTTTCTAAGAAAAAGTCCCTTAACTTTGATGATTTAAAAATTGGCGATTTTGTAGTTCACGAGGCTCATGGCGTTGGCAAATATATTGGCACTACAAGACTTTCAGTATCGGGAATACAAAAGGATTACATCGTCATTGAATACGGCGGCGAGGACAAATTATTTTTACCAATTGAATCTTTGGACTCAATTTATAAATATGTGCAAGAGGGCAAAAGGGCGCCAAAAATAAATAAATTAAATTCTCTTGATTGGAAAAAGAAAAAAGCTCACGCGAAAAAATCTATTGACGACATGGCTGAAGAATTAATAAAACTCTATGCAACTCGTGAAAATATGAAGGGCTATGCCTTTAGTAAAGACAGTCAATATCAAAGAGAATTTGAAGATGCCTTTATTTACGAAGAAACAAGTGGTCAGTTAACATCTTCTGAAGAGATAAAAGAAGACATGGAAAAGCCAATTCCAATGGATAGACTTCTTTGTGCAGATGTTGGTTATGGTAAGACTGAGGTAGCACTTCGAGCTGCCTTTAAGGCAATACTAGATGGAAAACAAGTTGCCTTACTTGTTCCTACTACGATTTTAGCGCAACAACATTACAATACAATTAAAGAGAGATTTAAAAATTTCCCAGTGGGTGTTGGACTTTTGTCGCGATTTAGAAGTAAAAAAGACCAAAAAATGGATCTTGAAGGTTTAAAAAATGGAAATATTGACATTATAGTTGGCACTCACAGACTTTTGTCAAAGGATGTGCATTTTAAGGACTTGGGACTTCTGATAATAGATGAAGAGCAAAGATTTGGAGTTCGCCACAAAGAAAAGCTAAGAATGTTAAAAGAAAATGTAGATACACTTACCCTTACTGCAACCCCAATCCCAAGAACGCTACAAATGTCCATGATTGGAATAAGAGATATGTCTGTAATCGAGGAGCCACCTGAAGAGAGATTTCCCGTTGAAACTTATGTCTTGGAATACAATAATTTAATGGTTAGGGAGGCAATTTTAAAGGAAATTGAAAGAGGGGGACAAGTTTACTTTTTATACAACAAGGTTTCAAATATGGAAAATAAATTATTGGAACTTAAAAAACTTGTGCCAGAAGCAACTTTTGCCATGGCAAATGGGCAGATGAGTGAAAAAGCCTTAGAAGATACGATGATTGATTTTATAGAGGATAATGTCGATGTTTTAGTGTGCTCGACTATTATAGAAACGGGCATGGATGTTCCAAATGCAAATACGATGATAATTACGGACTCAAATCGTCTTGGACTTTCACAACTTTATCAACTTAGAGGAAGAATTGGGCGGTCTTCTAGGATTGCCTATGCTTATTTTACTTACGATAGATCTTCATCAATTTCTGAAGTTGCACAAAAGAGGCTTCAAGCTATTAAGGAATTTACGGAATTTGGGTCTGGGCACAAAATTGCAGAAAGGGATTTAGAAATAAGAGGTTCAGGTTCAATATTGGGCTCAAGACAATCAGGTCATATAGAACAAATTGGTTACGACCTTTACATGAAGTATTTAAGGGAAGCCATTATGAAGTTAAAGGGAATTGAAGTTGAAGAAAAAATCGACACTACAATTGATTTAAAATTAGATTCTTTCATCCCTAAAGAATACATCGAAGACGACAGGACAAGACTTGAAATTTATAAGAAGATTTCCGTAATTGACACTGAAGATGCTTACTCTGATTTAGTTGAAGAATTAATCGACAGATTTTCTGATTTTCCAGATGAAGTTTCAAATTTAATGGATATAGCACTTTTAAAGAACAAGGCACAAAAGACAAATATAAAGTCTATTATAGAAAAAAATGGCGAGTACAGAATAAAAGTTGAAGGCGAAGTTTCCCTTGAAGCAATTATGGAACTTAACAATGAATTTGAAAATATATCCTATTCCATGGGAGATGAAAATGAGATTATTTTAACTAAGTTAAAATATCCTCTTGATGATTTAAAGAAACTTGTTACTATTTTGCATTTACACAAAAAGGACACAAAATCATCTAAAAAGTAGTGTATAATAAAGTTATTAATTTAAAATATAAACTAAGGAGAGAAATATGAATTTTAAAAAATTAGGTAAAATAGCAGTAGCTATTACACTTGCAAGTTCACTAGTAGCTTGTGGTGGTGCAAAAAAGGGAGTAGCAGCAAATGTTGGCGGAGTTGATATTCCAATGGAAGCATATTATAAATCTTATGCAGCAAGAGTAAATCAACTTACTTCAATGTATGGCGAAGATGTTCTAAAAAATAAAGAAGATGGTAAAAAATCTACTGATGAACTTTTAAGAGAACAAGCTATTACTGATTTAACTACTACTGAAGCATTGAAACAAGATGCTGAAAAATCAAAAATTACAGTAAGTGATGATGAAGTTAATAAAAATATTAGCGAAATTGAAACACAACTTGGTGGAAAAGAAGCTTTTGATACATTTTTAAAACAAAATGGACTTCCAAGAGATTATGTTGCTGAAAATATGAAAAATCAAATGTTAGTTGGAAAATGGACTCAAGAAAAAACTAAAGAATTAACTCCAACTGATGATGAAGTTAAAAAGTATTATGAAGGCAACAAAGATAAATACTTTAAAGCTAAGGCATCTCATATTTTAGTTAATGATTTAAAAGAAGCTAATGTTCTTAGAAAACAAATCCTAAAGGGCGAGGATTTTGCTAAATTTGCAAAAGAAAATTCCAAGGATACTGGCAGCGCTAAAAACGGAGGATCACTTGGCGAATTTACAAGTGGTCAAATGGTAAAAGAATTTGACGAACAAATTGCAAAAATGGATGCTGGAGATATTTCTGAACCAATTAAAACTCAATTTGGTTATCATATCATTAAACTTGACGAAAAAACTCCTCTTGAATTTGACGCGGTGAAAGATCAAGTTAAGGCTACACTTCAACAAGAAAAATTTAAAGAATATGTAGATAAAGTTAAAAAAGATGCAAAAATCAAAATTTATGTTGACACTAAAAAAGAAGTTGAACTTCCAGATGAATTTAAAAACTTTGGAAAAATAGAAAAAGAAGAAAATTCAAAAGCTAATAATGCAGAAAAAGCAAATGCAAAGTCAGACAATAAAACTGCAGAAAAAGCAAATAAAACTAAATAATTATTGAAATTTTATAAATTTTAATTTATAATTAAAAAACCTGTATTGAGAAATTCTAATAAAGTTTAGCAAGTCTCATTCAGGTTTTTCTTTTATTAAGTTTTTGTAAATTATAAAAAAATATAGAATTAATTCACTATAATTAAATATAATTTTATAAATCTGTTATAATAAAGTAAAAGTATTTCAGTAGTGAGGTGAAGTCATGAGCTTTTCATCTGAAGTTAAGAATGAAGTTGCAAAGATAAAAGTTGACAATTATGAAATCATTCTTTCTGAACTTGCAGGCATAACGCCAATGTGTGCAGTTTTAAATTTTAAAAACAACAAGATTTCCATGGAATATATCACAGAAAATGCGTCAGTAGCGAGAAGGGTTTTTACTTTTCTCAGAAGATCTTTTGGATTTGATGTGGAAGTAAAGAATGCAAAATCAACTCAGCTTAAAAAAAATGTATTTATCATATATATATCACAAGATGAGTCTTGCAGGTTATTACTTGATGAGTTAAAATATATAAAAGGTGCAAGCGTATTTATGATTAACTATGAACCTACTGATCTCATAAAAACTGTAAATGAGAAGAAGGCATATATACGCGGTGCTTTTTTGGGTTCAGGTTCCATTACAAATCCAAACAAAGGCTATCATTTAGAATTTGTTTCTGAAAACGAATCCAACGCATATTTTTTGATGGATGTAATTAATGAATTTGGATTCACTTCAAAGATTATTATGAGAAAGGAAAAATACATAGTCTACATTAAGGACTCTGAACAAATTTCAGATTTTCTTTCTCTAATTGGTGCTTATAATTCTGTATTGAAGTACGAAAATATCAGAGTTATAAAAGAAATGAGAAATAATGTCAACAGAATAGTAAATTGTGAAACTGCAAATTTAAACAAAACTGTTAAATCATCCTATGATCAAGTGGAGGACATTAAATTAATTGATAGAGAAATTGGGTTGGAAAACATAGATGAGGATCTTAAGAAGGTTGCAATTTTAAGACTTAATAATAGGTCTATGAGTTTAAATGACATTGCTAATTCAATAGACCCTAAAGTCTCAAAGTCCACCGTTAATTATAGATTTAAAAAGCTAAGAAAAATTGCTAACAATTTGAGGGGTGTATGAAATGACAAATAAAAAAGTTGTACTTAATAATAATGAAGGGCTTCACGCAAGAGCGGCTGCGCTTTTTGTAAGAGAGGCAAATAAGTTCGCTTCTGACATAAATTTAGAGGCACATGGAGACAAGGTTAATGGCAAGAGCATAATTGGCATTATGTCACTTGGAGCTTTTAGTGGTGAAGAGATTATCATTGAAGCTGAAGGTGCTGACGAAGAAGAAGCTGTTGAGAGATTATCTCACATAGTTGAAAAAGAATTTATAAATCTTTAATAATATGCTTTTTAGAGTTTTGCTTTGGCGAAACTCTTTTTTTGGCTCTATGTCAAATAGTGTTGGTGGATAAAAGCAATTATATAGGGTTTATTGCCTAGACCATATATTTTTATAGGACAATTATTTATTTTAATTACATATTTCAAATAAAAATAGTGCTGATGATTTATATCCAACACTATTTATTATGGAATCTTTATTTTTAAAATTTATCTAAAATATCATGATGCCCAATGTCTAAAAGAAATATCAATTCATTATTTTCGTAGAACCAAATAATTCGAATATCCATATTAATAGAAGATTCCCATATATCATCAGTACCTTGAATCTTCTTAGTACGTAGTGATGGGTGAGTAGGATTTTCTATAAAAAATTTAAGTTTCTTTTTAGTTTGCTTTTTTTCAGTAGAAGATAGTTTCTTGTAATGTTTTTTAAAGGCTTTCGAATAAGTGATTTTATAAGACATTACTTGTCTAATTCCTCAAAGAGAGAATCGATAGAATCAAAGACAGGCTGATTTCCATTTTTAATAGATTCTTTAATTTCTTTAACTTCAGCTTTTAAATTTTTTATAATGTGTTCAGGATAAATGGCAACTGGAACAAGAACGATCTTTCCATTATCTTCAATTACTTCAAACTGGTCGCCTTGATTTAAGTTCATAGAATTTATTATGTCTTTTGGGATAGTTACTTGGGACTTGGCTTTTAGTTCAACTAACATGACAAAACCTCCTTAGTTAGAAATTCATACTTTCTAACTAAATTGTACTATTTCTAAGAGAAAAGTCAAGGGAGAGTAAAGTTTAAAGAATTGGAGTAAGCAATTGTAGTATAGTTATAATAGAAAAATAATAATGATAATAAGCCTTGAAGATAATATCTTTAGGATTTTTATGTTCTAAAGGGCTAAGAATAGTGAGTTGTAGGTAGGTAAGATACAGCTTCATACTGTCAACAAAGTGTAAGGATAAAGAGAGCAGATGTGTATTAGAATTTATTTGACTAAGAATGGCAATTGTTAAACAGTGTTGATGAAGAAAATAAGCAAAGTGAGGCAAATCTCAATTATGAGAGGAGTCTCACTTTTTGTTTAAAAGCAAAAAACAAGAAAATATTTTAATTTGTAAAATATTGTTGTTGATAAATTATTGGCATTATTTATTATATAACCTTTTTCATGTCCTTTTAATTGAACTAAGGCTTTGATAAAATATAGCTAGATAATTTTTTAAAATAAGTTGAAAAAATTATTTTAAATTCTTAAAGTAATTTGATGTTTGTATAAAGATTAAAGGATGATTTTATGAATAAATTTGTGCATTTGCATTTGCACAGTGAGTATTCTCTACTTGACGGTTCTACGAGAATAAGTCTTTTGCCAAAGAGGGTAAAGGATTTGGGAATGGATGCCGTCGCTTTAACTGATCATGGCAATATGTACGGTGCTATTGCCTTTTATAAAGTGTGTAAAGATGTGGGCATAAAACCTATTTTGGGTTGCGAGGTCTACATCTCAGAAAAGGACTTGACTATTAAGGACAAGTCCAACAAGAGATATCACTTGATACTTTTGGCAGAAAATAATGAGGGTTTTAAAAATATTATGAAAATTGTATCCATTGGCTTTGTTGATGGGTATTATTACAAGCCAAGGGTTGACAAGAGTGTTTTAAAGAAATATTCAAGGGGCGTGATTGCAACCTCAGCTTGTCTTGGCGGTGAAGTTCAAAGATTTATTTTGGATAGAGATTTGGAAGCGGCAAAATCTGCTGCAAGGGAGTACAGAGAAATTTTTGGCGAAAATAATTTTTTCTTGGAACTCCAAGACCATGGAATGCCTGAGCAAGCTAGAGTAAATCGCGAACTTGTTAAAATATCAGAGGAGCTTGACATTCCTCTTATTGCTTCAAATGATGTTCACTATTTAGACAAAGAAGATGCAAAGAGTCACGATGTGCTATTATGCATTCAAACTGGGAAGACAATTAATGAAGAAGGACGAATGAAATTTCCATCAGATGAATTTTATTTAAAATCACCTGACGAAATGGCAGCACTTTTTCCTGAAAATAAAGATGCACTTGAGAACACGGTAAAAATTGCCAATAGATGCAATGTCGAAATAAAATTTCACGACCTTCACCTTCCTGAATTTACTGTACCTAGCGAATACACTCACGAGGAGTATTTAAAAAAACTTGCAGTCGAAGGGATGTATTCTCGCTACAAAAATATAACAGATGAAATAAAAGAAAGGTTTGAATTTGAATTTAATACAATAAAAAACATGGGTTATGTGGATTATTTTTTAATAGTCTGGGATTTTATTAGATACGCACGAAAGCATGAAATTCAAGTTGGACCGGGAAGAGGTTCAGCCGCAGGTAGCATGATTTCTTATTGTCTTGGAATAACAGATGTGGATCCACTAGAGTTTGATCTTCTATTTGAAAGATTTTTAAATCCAGAGAGAGTTTCCATGCCAGATATTGATATCGACTTTTGTTACGAAAGACGTGAAGAAGTTATTGAGTATGTAAATAGAAAATATGGAGAATCCCATGTTGCGCAAATTGTAACTTTTGGAACTATGGCTGCAAGAAATGCTATAAGAGATGTTGGTCGTGCTCTTGACATGAGCTATGCAAAGGTGGACTACATTGCAAAACAAGTTCCACAAGCTTTAAATATGACAATAGAGAAGGCACTTAAAATTTCTGAAACTTTTAAGGAAATTTACGAAAGTGATGAGGATTCAAGAGTTTTAATCGACATGGCATTAAAGCTAGAAGGTCTGCCAAGGCATACTTCCACTCATGCAGCTGGAGTTGTAATTTCAAAGGATGAACTCACAGAATATGTGCCTCTAACTCGAAATGACAAAATAATTGCAACTCAATTTAATATGATTGAGCTTGAAGAACTTGGACTATTAAAGATGGACTTTTTAGGATTAAGAACTTTGACTGTAATAAGAGATGCAATAAATTTAATAAAAGAAAATGAGGGAAGGACTATTTCCTTTGAAAAACTAGACTACAAAGACCCAAATGTGTTAAAGATGTTTGCGAGGTCAGAAACTCTTGGCGTTTTTCAATTTGAATCAAGTGGCATGAGAGCCTTTTTAAAGGAATTAAAGCCCGACGAATTTTCTGATTTAGTTGCGGCAAATGCACTTTTTAGACCGGGACCAATGAAGCAAATTCCAAAATTTGTGGCGTCAAAGCACGACAAGAGCAAAATTTCTTACATTCACCCAAAGCTTGAACCAATACTAAAATCTACTTATGGCTGTATAGTTTATCAAGAACAGGTAATGCAAATTGTTCAACAAATTGGCGGATACTCATTAGGTAGAGCCGACATTGTAAGGCGTGCAATCTCCAAGAAAAAAATGAAGGTAATGGAGGAGGAAAGGCAAAACTTTATTTATGGCAACGAGAAGGAAGGAGTTTGTGGTGCAATTGCAAATGGTGTTGACGAAAAATCTGCAAATGAAATTTATGATTTAATAATAGATTTTGCAGATTATGCCTTTAATAAATCTCACTCCGTTGCTTATTCAGTGGTTGCTTATAGAACTGCTTGGCTAAAATATTATTATCCAAGGGAATTTATGGCGGCACAAATTTCAACTTACACTAATGATATAAAACAAGTTAGCCTTTACATTGAAGAAATAAAAAGACTGGGAATAGAAATTTTGCCACCAAATATAAACTATTCCTTCAAGAATTTTACTGTTGAAAATAATAAAATTAGGTTTGGACTAAAGGCAGTAAAAAATGTTGGCGACAGTTTAATAAAAGTAATAGTAAAAGGACGTGAAGCGGGTGCATATAAATCACTTAAAGACTTTGTTGATAGGATAAATGCAATTGATAAATCAGTGCTAAATAAAAGAGCTGTGGAGTCTTTAATAAGATGTGGTGCCATGGATGATTTTGAAGGCAATAGAGCACAGTACCTAGCTATTTATGAATCTGTACTTTTGGCTTCATCAAGTACGGCAAAAAATAATGTACTTGGACAATTTTCTATTTTTGAAAATACAAAGGTGAGTGAGGATCTTCCTGAACTAAAAGATTTTAGGCAAAAGGACAAACTTGATATGGAAAAGGAAGTTATTGGAATGTATATATCTGGTCATCCTCTTGATCCTTATAGAGAATTAATTGAGAAAAACACAAATATTAATACAAATCAAATTTTTGAAAAATATAGAGAAAATCTTTTGAAATCTAGTAAAGTAAAAGTTGGCGGGATTTTAAAATCAAAAAAAACAATGATTACAAAAAACAATAAGATGATGGCTTTTGCAGCTTTAGAAGACCTTTTTGGCACAATTGAACTTGTAATTTTTCCAAATGTTTTTTCAAAATACAGGGATTTAATCGAAGATGAAAATGTAGTTTTTGTGGAAGGTCATTTCCAAGAATCAGAGGTTGAAGAGCCAAAAATTTTAGTTGACAGCATCTCAAAAATAAAGATGCCGACAAAAAATAAATTATATATTTCCGTTGATTCCATAAAAAATGAAAATGTGAATGAAATGAAAAAAATCTTAAAGGATTATGAGGGCAATACTCCAGTAATATTTTTTGAAGAAGAAAGCAAAAGAGCCTTTGGTACTAATTCAAATATGTGGATTGATTCTACATTCTTTAACGAGATTCAAAACAAATTGGCAGTGTATACTAAGAGTAAAGAAAAAATTATTTTAAAGTAGGTGTGTATGAGAATTGCAATTTTAACAAGTGGCGGCGATGCTCCAGGCATGAATGCCACAATAAGAGCGGTTACTAGGACTTGTATTTACGAGGGTATAGAAGTTTTTGGCATAAGTGGAGGTTACGAAGGTTTAATTGATGCAAAGTTTGAAAAATTGGTTCAGTCTTCAGTAGCCGACATTATTCAAAGGGGAGGAACAATTTTATCAACTTCAAGGTCTGAAAGATTTATGACTGAAGAAGGTTTAGAGAAGGCGATAAATTCTCTAAAAATTTTTGAAATAGATGCAATTATTGTCCTTGGTGGAGATGGGAGTTTAAGAGGGGCAAAGATGTTAAGAGATCGCGGAATAAATGTAATTGGAATTCCTTGCTCTATTGACAATGACCTTGCTTACACGGATTTTACTATTGGATTTATGACTGCAGTAGAAACTGTAACTGAAGCAGTAAGCCATATTAGAGATACCACAGAGTCACATTGTCGTGCAAATGTAGTTGAAGTAATGGGAAGAGAATGCGGCGATATTGCACTTTACTCTGGAGTTTCTTCCGGTGCGGAATCAATTATTGTGCCAGAAATTCCCTTAGATATAAATGAAATTGCAGAGAAGGCAATTATGGGAAAGAACAGAGGCAAAAAGCATCACATAATTATTATGGCTGAAGGCTGTGGATCTGCTTTTGATTTTGCAAAAGAGTTTGAAAAACTTACAGGCATAGATACAAGGGTAACTGTTCTTGGTTACATCCAAAGAGGAGGAGCGCCAAGCATTTTTGATAGAATTTTGGCATCGGAACTTGGATACTTGGCAGTAAAAGAAGCAAAACTTGGCAATTCTCTTGCTCTTGGTTTTAAAGATGGCAATGCGATAAAAATGAGTTTTGACGAAATTTTCAAAGTAAAAAAGGTTTTTAGACATGATTTACTAGATATACTAAAAATAGTTTCAATATGAGGTGAATATGAAAAAGACAAAAATTGTTGCTACAATTGGACCTTCAAGTGAGAGTGAAGAAATTTTAAAAAGATTATTCACAGAAGGTGTAAATGTCGCTAGATTAAATTTTTCTCACGGAAGCCACGAAGAACATAAAATAAAAATTGACAGAATAAAAAAATTAAGGCGAGAAATGGATCTTCCCATTGGCATAATGCTTGACACAAAGGGACCAGAAATTAGGCTAGGCGATGTAGATGGCGAAGTTATTTTAGATTCAGGCGATGAATTTATTCTAACTGCAAGGGATTTATTAGGCGACAAAAAGACTGTAAGCATTTCCTATAAAGAGCTATATAAAGATGTCAATGAAGGCGATAAAATATTAATCGACGACGGACTTGTGGAGCTACAAGTAAAAAAGATTCGTGGCGAAGATATTATTACAGAAGTAAAAAATTCTGGAGCAATTTCATCTCACAAGGGTGTAAATGTGCCTGGTTCAAATTTAAATCTTCCTGCTCTAACAGAAAGGGACATTGAAGATATAAAATTTGGGATAAGGGAAGATATTGACTTTATCGCAGCATCTTTTATTAGAAGTAGAGAAGATGTACTTGCAATAAGAAAGGTTTTAGAAGAAGAAAAAGATTACACTACAAAAATTATTTCAAAGATTGAATCCCAAAAGGCAGTAGAATTAATCGACGAAATAATCGAAGTTTCTGACGGTATAATGGTAGCAAGGGGAGATCTTGGCGTAGAAATCGAAACAGAAGCAGTTCCAATTGTGCAAAAAGAAATTATAAAAAAATGTAATATAGTTGGAAAAACTGTAATCACTGCAACCCAAATGCTTGACTCCATGATTAGAAATCCAAGGCCAACTCGTGCAGAAACAAATGATGTTGCAAATGCCGTCTTAGATGGAACAAGTGCAGTTATGCTTTCTGGAGAAACTGCAAGTGGAAAATATCCTATTGAAGCAGTTGTTACAATGAGAAAAATTTTGGAGTACACGGAAAATACAATTGATCACGAAGAAATTTTGAAAAGTAGAATGAGAGATGTGGAAAATTCAATGACCAATTCCATTGGCAAAAGTGCTTGTGTAATTGCAAGAGATCTTCACGCGGAGGCAATTATCACTGCTACAACTTCGGGCAATACTTCGAGAGCTATTGCAAAATTTAGACCGGAGACGCCAATAATCGCATCAACACCCTTTGAAAAAATTAAAAATCAATTAAGCATTGTGTGGGGAATTATGCCAGTAAAAGTTTTAAACTTCAAAGATACTGACAATTTAATTGATGCCTCAATGGATGTCGCGGTTACAAAGGGATTTATAAAATCTGGCGATTTAGTTGTATTGACAGCAGGAGTGCCGGCAGGCATTGCTGGTTCTACAAATTTATTAAAAATCGAAAATGTTTCAGAAATTTTGGGACGAGGAACTGCAATTGGAAAAAAGAAAAAGAAGGCACGAGCAGTTGTAGCAAATAGAATTGAAGATTTAGAAAAAAACTTTAAGACTAAGGACATAATAGTATGCAATGGAACTGATGGCAGGATGATTCCTTATATGGAAAGATCTTCAGGATTTATTACAGAGGAGGCAGGTTTTACATCAAATGGAGCTGTGGCTGCAATTTCTCTTGGTAAAACTGCAATTGTTGGCGTGAAAAATATCACAGAAAAGATAAAAACAGGAGATATTATAACAATTGATCCAACAGATGGAACTGTGAGAAGATAAATAAAATTTGTAAAAAAAAGGACCTTTGTGATTAAAAATTATCACTAAAAAGGTCTTTTATTTTTGTGTAATCAATTCTCTTTAAATTTTCTTCGTGTTCCTTTAAATTTGAATTGAAGTTTTCAAATTTTACTTTAAACTTTTTTGACTCCGACATTAATTTTAGATTTGCAATTCTGTCGGATTCATTTAAATAATTAAAATAATTTTTGCTTCTCTCATCTAGTGCGTAATAAATCTTGTCAAGGCTTTTTGAAAGTCCAAGTAAATTGTTTAGA
Source organism: Peptoniphilus sp. (assembly GCF_022767005.1). Taxonomy (GTDB): domain Bacteria; phylum Bacillota; class Clostridia; order Tissierellales; family Peptoniphilaceae; genus Peptoniphilus_A. The sequence goes on from NZ_JALEOV010000035.1 coordinate 20,587, forward strand.
GTTAAAACAATGTCTATAACAAAGAAGAATGTTAATAGGGAAGCTGCTGACTCAACGATTCTATTTTCAGCAGCAGAGAAAAATAATAACATAACTGGTGTTAAGTATTTAACGATAATTATATTTGCCATTCCAAAAACTATTAAACCGTAAAGGCATACTCTTCTTTTAATTTGAAAAGGATAGGCGCCGTAATCCCACCATCTTTGGTGAAAAAATCTTTCCAATAAGTAACCAATGAAGTACTCAATTGTGCAGGACATAAGTGCAGAATAAATAAAGATATAAAAGTTTGAGTCAAAGTTTTTTAACATCAAATAGGATACTGTTGCACCAATGCCATATATTGGGCAGAAAGGGCCAATTAAAAATCCTCTGTTATAAATTTTATCTAGCTCAATTTTGGAGCAAGGGAAACTTTCCCAGCACCAACCTATAAAGGAGTAGATAAAAAATATTAGATATAGTTCTGCAATTTTCATAAATTTTCCAAACCCACTTTCATAGATTTTCTTCTAACAGTTTCCACAAGGGAAACATATTTGTCAGAATAAGTTACAATCCAAGATTCCAAATACTTTGGCGGAAAAATAGTTAGTGGGAACATATGCTTAAGGATGATGTCCCTTTCAATTCTATTTATCTTTAATTCACTCTTTGCATTTAAGTATGCTTTCATTGGATGAGTGAATCCGTGGATTAATCGCTCTCTTTTGCCGTCGTGCCAATCGTATAAAAAGTAATCATGAAGTAGAGCTCCCATTATAAGTGAGTCCATGTCCACATCTAAATTGTATTTTTCAGCAATTTCAATTGCCTTTTTTGCGACAGAAATAACGTGAGAATAGACAGAGGTGTTTCCATGTTGTATGAAATTTTTTGTTTCTTTAAATCTCGTGTTCTCATTTAAGAAGGCGATGATTTCTTCAAGTCTTTTTTGGTTATTCATATAATCTCCTCAGTATTATTCTATTATATAAAAGTAAAAAAAATTCAAAGTTTGTGTTAAATTTTTAATACATTTCAAATTTTTATTACTAATGTAAAGCAATAGAGTTTAAAATTCTATTTTTTACCATAAAAATTGCAAAAAAATAAAAGCCATATTTCTATGACTTTTATATTTTACTAAAATTTTGTTTCAAAGTAAATTCTCTTTTCCTTTGTTGTTAAAATATCTGTGATTTCTAAAATCTTTGCGCTTTCTCTATCAACAGTTAATACAGAAGTTGCCTTGTCAAAACTAGAATTTTCAAGAGAATATCTTTCTGCGATTTTTTTGATTTCATCTTCTTTTTTAGTTGTAAAATCGTAAATAATATTTTCTTTTTTGTTTAAAATAGTTGGATTTGTGCTTACGCAATTTAAAAATTCAATTAGTTTTTCTACTGTAAGTGATTCTTTGAAGTTTATGTTTTCAAATTCATGGACATCTAAAGATTTTTTAGTTTTTACGTCTTCAACTTTAACGTTAATTTTATCTCTGTCTATATCCCATGGATTCTCGCCAAGGGAATTAATTATATTTGCATACTTTTTATTTGTGGAAATTGTTTTTTCTGATTTAGTTTTTTCAGCTTTAGTTTCGACTTTTTTAACTGGTTCAGTAGTTTTGTCTTTAGCAACGTCAGCTTTAGTTTCGACTTTTTTAACTGGTTCAGTAGTTTTGTCTTTAGCAACGTCAGCTTTAGTTTCGACTTTTTTAACTGGTTCAGTATCTTTATCCTTAGCAACGTCAGGTTTAGATTCGACTTTTTTAACTGGTGCAGTAGTTTTGTCCTTAGCAACATCAGCTTTAGTTTCGACTTTTTTAACTGGTTCAGTATCTTTATCCTTAGCAACGTCAGCTTTAGGTTCGACATTTTTAATTGGCTCAGTAGTTTTGTCTTTAGCAACATCAGCTTTAGGTTCAACTTTTTTAACTGGTTCGTTAGTTTTATCCTTAGCTACGTTGGTTTTTAGATCAACATTTTCAACATTAGTTTCAACTTTATTATTTTCAGTTTTTTCGGAAGAAACTTCAAATATTTCCTTTGATTCTGAGTTTCTTTTTTCTCTTCTCTTTTTAGCACGGTCTTTTTTTCTGGAAGCATCGTATTTTTTTTCTTCCTTACTTTCAAAAGTCTTTACAGAATCATCTTTTTTTATAGCATCATCATTTTTAATTTCTTCTGTCTTATGTACTTTTTCAACAGAAGGTTTTTCTCTAGCCTCAATAGATTTTTTAGCATTGGGAGTATTTTGATTTTTTCTCCACAAGATATAGCAAACGATTACAATAATGGCAACAATAATTATTAAGCCACGCATAATAACACCTCCGATTTATTTATATTATACCACTTAAATACAAAATAACTACTTTAATTCATTAATTTTAAAAAAAATACAAAAAAGACTCAATAATGTATATTCAGAATGATGACAAAGTATATGTGAAAGTAAAATATCGCATACTTTTTTACATAAAAATAGCTAAAATATTGCTTTAAATGTTATAAATAAAAGAGGTACAATGCTACAAAAAACCAAATAAAAAAGTTTCCTTAGAATATGCAAAAACTGTACAATAATTGAAGTAAATATTACATCAATAGCCTTAAACCTAAATAAATTAGCACCAAAAATCATAAAATACAAAGCTACTTAAAAAAATTTTTTCAATCAAAAAAGATAATAACTAAATTCAAATATTTAATAAAAAAGTGATGGCAGAATAGAATTATCTATTATACAACATCACCTTAATTTTATTTGTTTATGCTAATTTTTTTCTTGATTCTATTTTATTTTTTATTATGCCAACAACATCACGCACTTCACGCACTCCTAATTTATATAGGCACAATAGGTATATGCAAGCTGCGATTAAAACTATTATCATTAAAAGGATTAGTCTTAATATAGTATGAAGGGAACTAGGTGCAAAGGACATAATTAATTTTTCGTAAGGGAAGTAAGATAGTGTTACGAGTCCCATTACAAAAGCAGCCATCAATGTTTTTATTAGTGCCTTAATGTAAGATTTTGTTCCAAGATTTCCAATTTTTCTTCTTAGAAGTATGAAGGAAATGAAAAGTGCAATTGTCGTCGCAATGGAAACTGATGCAGCAAGCCCATTGGT
>NZ_JALEOV010000056.1 GCF_022767005.1 Peptoniphilus sp.
GAAGCTGAAATGTACGCTCAAGAAGATGCTAAGAAGAAGGAATTAATTGAAGCAAAGAATAATGCTGACTCAATTATCTATCAATCTGAAAACACATTAAAAGATGTTGAAGGAAAAATTTCAGATGCTGATAAGACTAAGATTGAAGATGCAATCAAGAACCTTAAAGACGTAAAAGATGGCGAGGATCTTGAAGCAATTAAGTCTAAGACTGAAGAACTAACTCAAGCTTTCTATGCAATCTCTGAAGAAATTTATAAACAACAAGGTGCACAAGGACAAGCTGGCTCAGGAGCATCTGAAGCAAAACATGATGACGATGTAGTTGACGCAGACTACGAAGTTGTAGATGATGACGAAGAATAATAATTAAATAAAATTGTTGCAGTTTAGGCTGCAACTTTTTTTATGTTTAAAAGTTAATTTGTTATATTTTTAATAATTAATTTAGAGATTTTTAGCAAATTTTAAAATAAACTTTATTTTTTCAAGACTTTATATTAGAATGAAAAACTAATGAGGTGAAAGATGAGAAATTTTTATGAAATTCTTGAAGTTAAAAAAAATGCAACAAAAGAAGAATTGAAGAAATCTTATAAAAAGCTCGCGAAAAAGTATCACCCAGACCTAAATCCAGGAGACGAAGATGCAGAGGCAAAGTTCAAAGAAATTTCTTATGCCTATGAGGTTCTTTCTGATGACGAAAAAAGACAAATTTACGATGTCTACGGAGAAGAAGGTTTAAAAGGTAATGTTGGTGGTTCTGGTGCTGGCGGTTTTGGGGGATTCTCTGATATTTTTGACGATATTTTTGATATTTTTGGAGGTTCAAGATCCAATAGATATGAATATACAAATAGAAAGGACATACCAAAGAAGGGACCAGACACTAGAGTGGATGTAACTTTGGATTTTTTTGAAGCAATTTTTGGCGTTGAAAAAGAAATTACTGTAAAGGTAAAAGAAAAGTGTGAACATTGTAATGGAACTAAAATGGAACCGGGAACAGAAAAGCACAAGTGCGACAAGTGCAATGGAACTGGTCAAGTAACTTCAGAACAAAACACACCTTTTGGTAGATTTGTTAGGACTTCATCATGTGACAAGTGTAATGGAACTGGCGAAGTTATAGAGAAGCCATGTAAAAAATGTGGAGGCAAAGGTACAGTCTTAAAGAGTAAAAAATTAAAAGTAAATATTCCTAAGGGTGTAGACACTGGCAATATTATTTCGCTAAGAGGTCAGGGTTCTGTTGGTGAAAATGGCGGAGAAAATGGGGATGTCTTTGTCTACATTAGAGTAAGATCTGATGCAGTTTTCAAAAGAGAAGGCAATGACATTTATCTTGACATTCCAATTTCCTATCCAGATGCTGTCCTTGGAGCAAAGATAAAAGTTCCAACACTTAAAAAAATAGTAGATTATGATATACCTAAGGGCACAACTGGTGGAACTGTTTTTAGACTAAAAGGCGAAGGTGTTCCCTATGTAAATAGGGAAAATCAAAGAGGAGATTTATTCTTCAAAGTTAATATTATTATTCCAAAGAAAGTATCTGATGAGCAGAGAAAACTTTTGGAAGAATTAAGAGAAACTGAGCCAGAAGTTGAAGAAAATAAAAAATCATTTTTAGACAAGTTAAAGGATTTATTTGACTAATGCGGATCACTGATTCGCATTTTTTAAATTGTATAAAAATTTAAGGTAATATATAATGAATTCAGGTGATTAGATTGAAATACATTGAAATGACAATAGATACTTCAAAGGATAAAAAAGATTTAATAGAAGGCATTCTTTTTGACTATGGAATTTATAACTGTGAAGAAGTTTCCAGTGATTTATTTGAGGAGCTTGACCAAGATGAGAAAGATTGGGATTTTATAGATTATCCTCTTTTAAATTCAGATAAAAATGTTTTTGAAATAAAAGTTTATCCAGGAAATTTAGAAGATGCTAAAAAAATAAAAACAGAAATTGAAGATAAAAATTTAGGAAGCTTGACAATAGAAGAAAAAGACGACGAGGATTGGGCTAATAATTGGAAAAAATATTACAAACCTCTTGAAATCGGAGAAAGCTTAGCAGTAGTCCCTGAATGGGAAGAGTATGAAAGTGAAAGAAAAATTATAAAAATAAATCCAGGAATGGCATTTGGCACTGGAACTCACGAGTCCACTTATATGTGTCTTGAACTTTTGGAAAAATATGTGCGTGAAGATGACGAAATTTTTGACATTGGATGTGGTTCTGGCATACTTGCAATTGCAGCACTTAAACTTGGTGCAAAAAAAGCCCTCGCCATAGACATTGACGAGAAGTGCATTCAAGCATCTTATGAAAATGCAAAATTAAATGGTGTAGAAGATAAAATGGAAATCAAAAAGGGAAATCTTCTCGACATTGTAAAGGGAAGAGCAGATTTAATTGTTTCAAATATAATTGCAGAAATAATTGTAGATGAAATTAAAAATTTGAAAAACCACATGGATAATGGTGGAATTTTTATAACTTCAGGAATTATTAAAGAAAGAAGACAAATGGTAATTGATGCTCTAAAGGACAATGGATTTGAAATAGTAGATGAAATTGAAAAAAATGACTGGGTTGCCATTGTGGGAAAATTAAATGTATAGATTTTTTGAGGATAGAAAATTTGAAGGAAATACAAACTTAAAGGAGGAAACTCTTCATCATCTAAAAAATGTAATTAGAATTAATGACGGTGAAGAGTTTCAAGTTGTATTTGAAGACGGAATTTTTTCCTTTGCATATTTTGATGAAAAAATAAAAAAAATTGGCAGGGTAGAAGATTCAAATGAATCAAAGGTAAGACTTTCTTTATTTTTTGGTGTTTTAAAAAATAATAAATCAGAAGATGTGTTGCGTCACGCAACAGAAATAGGGGTTTGCGATTTTTATCCAGTTTTAATGGATAGGACAATTTCTGACCTTTCAAAAAAAGTAGACAAGAAAAAAGAAAGATTTCAAAAAATTGTGGAGTCTGCGGCAAAACAATCTAAGAGAGATATTATCCCAATAGTCCACGATATAATAAAGACTGATGATATTTTAAATTTTAAGGGAGACATAGTCCTTTGCTATGAAGATGAAAATAAAAATCAGCTTGGAGAAATTATATCAAATTTAGGCGACAATATAGGACTTGTAATTGGACCTGAAGGAGGAATATCGGATAGAGAACTTAAAGTTTTAAAGGATGCAAAAAAAGTTGGTCTTGGAAAGAGAATTTTGAGAGCAGAGACAGCTGCAATCACTGCATCTTTTTATATAATACATGCGAAGGAGTGTGAGTAATGGAAAAAACTTTTTCAATTTTAACTCTTGGCTGTAAAGTAAATCAATATGAATCAGAAGCTATGAGCGAAATTTTTGAAAAGAGAGGCTATAAACAAGTTGATAACGATGAATTTAGCGATGTGTACATTGTAAATACTTGCACAGTTACAAATTTATCAGATAGAAAATCAAGACAATTTATTAGAAAATCAAAAAAGAAAAATCCAGATTCTGTAATTGCAGTTGTGGGCTGTTATTCACAAGTAAGCCCAGAAGAAGTTAAAAACATTGATGGTGTAGATGTAGTAATTGGAACTACTGAAAGAGATAAAATTGTTGATTTAATAGAAGAGTCTAGGGAATCTCATAAAAAAATAAATATTGTAAAGGATTTAAAAAATATCCGTGAATTTGCAAATACTACAAACTTTGACAGCAACAACAGAACTCGTGCCTACATGAAGGTACAAGATGGATGCAATAGATTTTGCACTTATTGTATAATTCCCTTTGCGAGAGGTCCAATTAGGTCTAGAACAATTGAAGATTCAGTGAGAGAAGCAAAGACACTTGCTAATCGTGGCTTTAAAGAAATTGTCTTGACGGGAATTCATATTGGATCCTTTGGCATGGACATTGGCGATATTAGGTTAATAGATTTAATAGAAAGTATTGCAGAAGTTGATGGATTTGAGAGGATTAGACTTTCATCTGTTGAGCCAATAATTATTTCACACGATTTTATGAAAAGGGCAGTAAAGACTGGAAAGCTTTGTGATCACTTTCACTTGTCCTTGCAAAGTGGATCCAATAATATCCTAAGTGCAATGAACAGAAGATATACTAGAGAAGATTATATTGAGAAAGCAAATATTATTAGAGAATATATGCCAAATGCAGGTCTTACCACTGATATAATTGTGGGATTTCCTGGTGAGAGCGAAAAAGACTTTGAGGATTCTATGAATATAGTAAGGGAAGTCGGGTTTTCAAGAATTCACGTTTTCAAATATTCTAAGAGAAAGAATACAAAGGCAGCTGTAATGCCAAACCAAATTGATGGCAATTTAAAAAAAGAAAGGTCAGAAAAATTAATTGCTCTTGGAGAAAAGTATCAAGAAATTTTTGAAAGGGAAAATATGAAAAATTCTCAGTCGGTTTTATTTGAAGAAGAACATGATGGAGAGTATTATGGTTACACAACAAATTACATTAGAGTTAAGACAAAAAGTAATGTGAATTTAAAAAATAAAATAAAAAATGTAAAAATTTTAGACACTGGTGAAATTGCAAATTGTGAAATTATTGGTGATTAAATGTTAAAAATAAGGGCGCATCATTTACTTTGCACAGAAAACTTTGTGAACAAAGGTTATAGCGAAGACTTTTCAAAAAACATGAGTGAAGTTATAAAAAAATTAAGGGAAAATTCAGGGGTAAAATTAATAAAAGACTTAGATGATATTTGTAAACACTGCCCTGAAAATCTTGGAGATTACTGTAAAAGTAATGAAAAAGTAAAGAACTATGATGAGAAAGTTTTAAAAATTTTAAATTTAAGCTCAGATGAAAAATATTTTTGGAATGACATTAGAACTTTAACCTGTGATATAATATTTAGTAAAGATAGACGAGAGGAAATTTGCAAAGATTGTCAGTGGAATGAACTTTGCAAAGAAGTTGAAGCTATAAGGAGGTAGTAATGGACTGTTTATTTTGTAAAATAATAAGTGGAGAGATTCCTTCAGACAAAATTTATGAAGATGATCTTGTGTATGCTTTTAGAGACATAGACCCGCAAGCTCCAACGCATTTTTTAATTGTGCCAAAGGAACATATTGCATCAGCAGATGAACTTGAGGAAAGACACAAGGAATTAATAGGCCATGTATTTTTAGTTGCAAAAAAAATTTGTGCGGAAGAAGGACTTACTAAGGGATACAGAATTGTAAATAATTGCAAAGAAGATGGAGGTCAAAGTGTAGATCATCTTCATTTCCACGTACTAGGTGGACGAAGTTTACAGTGGCCACCGGGCTAATAATTAAATATAAGAGAGATTATGCTATGAGTTTTACTTGTAGCATTTTTTCAAAGACTTAATTAGTATTAAAAAATTTAAACATTCTTATGTCTTTGACCATACTAAGTTTAATAAATATATTATATACTATATATAAAAATAATAAATTTTTTAATACATTTTAATACATAAAGAAAGAAGATGAATTATGAAGTTAGGATTTGTAGATGTAGGCGGTGGAACTCGAGGAATTTATGGTGCAGGAGTTTTTGATTATTTGATGGAAGAAAACATTGGCGGAGATTATTTTATTGGTGTGTCAGCTGGTGCTGCTAATGGTGCTTCCTTTCTTGCAAAGCAACCTAGGAGAAATTTTGTATTTTACAATAATTATGCCTTTCGAAAAGAATATATGAGTTTTAAAAATTATCTAAGAACTGGATCATACATCGATTTAGATTATATCTATTCAGATCTCAGCGGTTCTAATGGGGAATATCCACTAGATTACAAAACACTAAAGGAAAATCCAATGGACTTCGAGATAGTTGCAACAGATGCTAGTACTGGAAAAGCAAAATATTTTAGCAAAAGCGATCTTACAATAGATAATTATGATCCAATAAAGGCGTCTTGTTGTGTGCCAGTTCTTTGTGAACCCTATGAAATAAAGGGAATTCCATATTTTGATGGAGGATTAAGCGATCCCATTCCATTTAAAAGAGCCTTTGATGCAGGATGTGACAAAGTAATCATAGTTCTTACAAGACCAAGAGATTATTTTAGAAAAGCAAGAAAGGATAAAAAATTTGTCAGGATTTTGAGAAAAAATTATCCAATAGCTGCAAAAGCTTTCGCAAGGAGGTCGCATATCTATAATGAAAGTTTGAGAGAAGCAATTGAACTTGAGAATAAAAATAAAGTTATAATTGTCGCTCCAGAATATATTGGTAATTTAAAAACTTTGACACAGGATCACGCACAGCTAGAAAATCTCTACGAAATGGGTAGAAGGGATGCAAAAAATATTCTTACTTTAGAAAATATTAATAGAAATTGAGTTGATAATTATTATGGGTAAATTCAAGTCAAAAATATATTCTATTAGAGATAATAATATAAAAAACAATAAAAATTTTAACGAAAAAGATGAAAATGTTAAAAGAAGATTTAGAAAAATTCAAATAGTTGCATTAATTTCTTTTATTTCCATTGTAATAGTTCTACTTTTAACACGTAGTGGAAATGTAAGCATAGAGAGTATTACAGAAAAATCTTTAGGCAATCCAAAGAAATCAATTATTTCTTTAATAAGTCTTTTTGCAGTAAAAAGTTTAACTATAATTATTCCTCTTCCATCACTATATGTTGCAAGTGGGATATTATTTGAACCAATAAAGGCGGTTTTAATAAGCTATTTGGGACTTGCAGTTACACTTACAATACCCTTTGTCCTTGGAAGGTGGTCTGGAACAGAAGAGATAGATTATATTAAAAAGAAATATCCAAAAATAGAAAAAGTAATTGAGATGCAAAATAAGAATGAATTTTTAGCAAGTTTTATTATACGATTAATTGGATGGTTTCCCTGCGATATATTGAGTTTTTATTTTGGTGCCTGCAAGACAAATTATTTAAAATACATAGTATCTTCACTTCTCGGTTCTTCAATAGGAGTAATAACTAACACATTACTTGGGGACGTAATACTAAATCCACTATCTTGGCAATTTATAATTATGCTAGTTGTAAAAATTTTGATATCATTAACAGTTTTAGGAATAACTTATTTACTAAACAAAGACAAAAATTTTAAAAACTAAAAATATTATTGAAATTTTGGGATTTATAGAGTATAATAAACCTACATTGGCCGTAAGGCTACTCTTTTCTACGAGAGGAGGTTAAAAAATGTCCGAAATCAGGGTTGGTGAAAACGAATCTTTAGACAATGCTCTTAAAAGATTCAAAAGACAATGTGCCACAAGTGGAGTTCTCAAAGAAGTAAGAAAGAGAGAACATTACGAAAAACCAAGTGTTAGAAGGAAGAAAAAATCCGAAGAGGCACGCAGAAAAAAACACAGATATTAAAGAGGGTGTTCTTATGTCTCTAAAAGAGAGACTCATGGCTGATTTAAAAGAAGCTATGAAAAGTAAAAATAAACTTCGAAAAGATGTTATCACCATGGTTCGTGCAGCTATTAAACAAAAAGAAGTAGATGAACGAGTTGAGCTCAATGATTCTGATATTGAAAATATCATTTCAAAACAGCTAAAAGAAAAAAAGTCGTCAATTGAAGAGTTTAAAAAGGGTAATAGAGAAGATTTAGTTAAGCAAACTAATGATGAAATCGAAATACTACTTGAATACTTACCTGAGCAATTATCAGATGAAGAATTAAAAGAAATTATAAAAAAAGTAATTGACGAAAATGAAATAACATCAATGAAGGATATTGGTAAATTAATGAAAATTGTAATGCCTTTAATTAAGGGCAAAGCAGATGGCAAACAAGTTAATGTTATTGCTAAAGAATTATTAAATTAAGGCTCGGGGATTCCCCGGGTTTTTATTTTTGTAAACTTTTAACATATAAATTATTCTCTGTTAATGTTTAGGTAATTAGAATTTAATTCAATAATTAAAAAGAATATATTTTTATTTTAAGTTGATTTAGTTTCAAGAATTTTGTGTTTTAGAGGGAAAATCATTTTATTAGCTATAAATTTTTGAGAGTTTAGTTTAGCTAAAATATAAAGCTAAAATAGATGTTAAAATTAACAGATGTTGAATTTTTTAAATAAAAACAAATTAATATAAGCGAAGCAGGAAATAGGAAAATATTAAATAGGAAAATATTATTGCAAAACGATAAAAAACTGATACATTTCATATAAGTCTTTATTGTTTTGCAATAAATAAATTAATCAAAGATCAAATCGTCATTGTCGTCATTATCATTCATAAAGTAAACTAAAAGTTCGTTGGCAGTATCAAAATCATTTTCTGAAACATAAATTCCCTTTTCGTAAAGTGAAAATCCAGAAATTAACCTCATATAATCGCCTTCGTCCTTTACAAAATAGGGAATGGAATTGTCTTCTAAGAAGGCACAAATTTCATCAAATAAGAGTTTATTGGTAGAAGTAACGAGTTTTACATATTCAATGTCTTTTTTCATAATATCACCTAATAAAATTATACCCTTAATTATAAAAAAGTAAATTTTATTGAAATAATTTATTAAATTTAGTAGAAAACAATACTTTAACGCTTTTATCTATTTAAAAAATATTAATTTTGTGATAGTATTTCTAGTATACAAAAAAAGGAGGAGTGTATGTCAAAGCAAAATGAAGGATTTTCATCGATCCTTGGATTTATTATGGTTGCCATTGGCCTTGCCCTTGGAATAGGAACTCTCTGGAGATTTCCTTATGTAGTTGGCGAAAATGGTGGAGCAATTTTTATATTTTTATATATTTTAATTATTTTAGTAATAGGAATTCCTCTTATGACTTGTGAGGTTACCATAGGTTATGCAACGGGAAACGCAGCAATAGATGCCTATAAGACTCTTAAACCAAATACTAAATGGTACTTGTCAGGATATCTTCACACACTTGCAGCATTAATTATAGTGGGATATACTTCAGTTATTTATGCATGGATTATAAAATATATTGCTGGAGCTATAAGTGGAGATTTCGTTGGACTTACAAGCGAAGGTATACAAAATTATTTTGATACTTTTAATGCAAATAAACCAATAGTATTTTTGTTTTTCTTAATTAACTTCCTATTAAATGACGCAGTAATTATTTTGGGAGTTCAAAAGGGAATTGAAAGAGTTTCAAAAATTTTAATTCCAATTTTATTTGTAATTATGGTTGTAATAATAATCTTTGGATTAAGACTTCCTGGTGCAATTGATGGCGTTAAGTTTTTATTTAAACCAGATTTTTCTAAATTCTCAATGAATTCAGTTATTGTATGTCTAGGTCAGGCGTTTTTTGCACTTGGTCTTGCAATGTTAGGTTCCATGGTTTTTGGATCTTATATTAAGGAAAAAGACGAAAATATTTTTAAGGATTCATCAGTAATATGTCTTGCACTTGTATTTGCAGGAATTTTATCTGGACTTATGATTCTTCCAATTGTATTTGCTACTGGACTTACACCGGGAGAAGGAGTTGGACTTACATTTTTGACTCTTCCACTTGCCTTTAATGTGGTGCCTTTTGGTAGGGTGCTTTCAATTTTGTTTTACTTTGGATTTTACATTGCAGCTTTCACTTCATCTGTTGGCGTATTAGAAGCAATCGTTGGACAATTTATGGAGAGATTTAAGTTAGATAGAATAAAAGCATTGATATTAGCGAGTGTTATTATAATTGGAATTGCAGCATTATCTACTTTCTATGACCCAGCCTTTGCATTCATAGACAATGTGGAAAGTAATTACATTTTAGTAATTGGATGTCTTCTAATTGCACTTTTTTCTGCAAGAGCGTGGAAAATGGAAAATTTACTTGAAGCAGCAAATATAAAAAGTCCCTTCGTAAGAATGTGGATGAATGTAAGTATAAAGTATATTTCACCAATTGTTATTGTAATTATTTTCTTTAGTCAATTTATAAAATAAAACTTGTGTACTCTTGTCACAAATTCTATAAAAAAGCCGAGCATACGTTCGGCTTTTACTTATATATGTAAGTTTTTTAAAAAAGAAAAGTTTACAATAAAAAAGACCCTTTGAGGGGTCTTCTTCGTTGTCATTACATATTCTTTGAATAAAATTCAACGATTAATTGGTCTTCAATTTCTATTGGAATATCTTCTCTATTAGGTAGAGAAACTAAAGTTGCTTTAAAGTCTTCGTCCTTAGAAATATAAGGATAGTTTACAACAATGTTAGTGTTGTAGTTTTCTTTAAATAAATCAACTTTTCTTCCCTTAGCAGATAATGCAATTACATCAGATGCTTCACATCTGTAAGAAGGAATATTTACTTTCTTTCCATTTACAGTTAAGTGACCATGAGTAACCATTTGTCTTGCTTGTCTAATTGAAGATGCAAAGCCCATTCTGTAACATAAATTATCAAGTCTTCTTTCAAGAAATGTTACTAAGTTAGGACCAGTTTGACCTTGAGTTCTTTGAGCTTCTTTGAATAGATTAACAAATTGTCTTTCAAGTACACCGTAGTATGCTCTAAGTCTTTGTTTTTCTAAAAGTTGCTTACCATATTCAGTAAGTTTTTTATCACTTCTTGCAGTACCCTTTGTTGCTCTTTTCATTGCCTTTGGGTGACCACATACATTTAGTCCAAGTCTTCTTGATTGCTTGAACTTTGGATCCATCATTTTTGCCATTTTTATCAAACTCCTATAAATTTTCGCCGCGATAATTTATAAGCCGATAGCATTATACTAGAAATAGAGGTTTTTGTAAAGAAAAAAATAGAAATCAGAAAACTTTATAATCTGACAAAAATAATTTGTGAGGAAAGCATTTATTTAATGAAATTTTTAAATAAATTATGTTATACTAAAAATATAAATAAGAGATATCTTTCGATTAATTATTAGGAGGATTTATGAAAAAAATTGAATTTGTCGATACTATTCTTCGCGATGCTCATCAATCATTAATGGCAACGAGAATGACTTATAAGGATATGGAACCTGCACTTGATAAGCTTGATAAAGTTGGATACAAGGCTCTCGAATGTTGGGGAGGAGCGACTTTTGATTCATGTATAAGATATTTAGATGAAGATCCATGGGAAAGAATTAGAAATATTAAATCTCATTTAAAAAATACAAAGACTCAAATGCTTCTTAGAGGTCAAAATCTTTTGGGATATAAAAATTATCCTGATGATGTTGTAGAAAAGTTTGTTGAACTTTCTGTTAAAAACGGTGTGGATATTATTAGAATTTTTGACGCATTAAATGACCTCAGAAATATTGAAACTTCACTTAAAGCAGCTAAAAAAGCTGGTGCAGAGGCACAGGTTGCAATTTGTTACACTACATCAGAAATTCATACAATAGAATATTTTACAAATCTTGCCAAAAATGTTCAAGAAATGGGCGCAGATTCAATAGCAATTAAAGATATGGCGGGAATATTGACTCCACCAACATCAAGAGATTTAGTTAAGTCACTTAGAAAAGTAATTGATATACCAATAGAACTTCACACTCACGAAACTACTGGATGTGGTTCTATGACTTATCTTAAAGGTGTTGAAGAAGGTGCAGATATTTTAGACACTGCCCTTTCACCATTCTCTGGCGGAACAAGTCAGCCTCCAACAGAAACTCTTGCGATAATTTTAAAGGAAGCTGGATATAAGGTTGACCTAAACTTAGATATTTTAAATGAGCTTGCACCTTATTTCCAAGAAGTTAAAAATAAATATTTAAATAATGGAACTTTGAGAGTGAAAATGCTTACAGTTGATCCAAAGGGACTTATATATCAAGTGCCTGGTGGTATGCTTTCAAATTTAAACTCACAGCTTTCTGCTGCAAAGCAAGAGCATTTATTTGAAAAAGTTCTTGCAGAAGTGCCAAATGTTAGAAAAGACATGGGTTATCCGCCACTAGTTACTCCAATGAGTCAAATGGTAGGAACTCAGGCATCCTTTAATGTTATGACTGGAAAGAGATATAAAATGGTTCCAAATGAAATCAAGGATTATTTAAAGGGACTTTATGGAAAAACTCCAGTTGAAGTGGACGAAACTTTTAGAAAATCTATAATAGGCGATGCTGAAGTAATTACAGATAGACCTGCAAATCATTTAGAGCCAGCTCTAAATAAATATAAGGCTGAAGTTGGAGATCTTGCAAAATGTGAAGAAGATGTTTTAACTTACGCATTATTCCCACAAGTTGCAAAGGACTTTTTGGCAAAAAAATATAGCAAATAACCTAAATACTATTGGACTATTGGTAAATCCAATAGTATTTTTTTGCAAATAAAAACATTTTGTTGTATTATTTTTTTAGATGATAAACATTATATATAAATTGAAAGGAAGATAATATGGATTATAAAAATTTCGTTGTTAATGATTATATAGAAACTTATGCAGAATTAATTTTAAAGATTGGATTAAAGATCAAAAAGGGCGACAGACTTGTAGTGAGATGTCCAATAGAAGCTAGAGATTTTGCTATCACTTGCACAAAAAAGGCTTATGAACTTGGAGCCATAGAAGTTGTAATGGATTATAGAGATCCAATAATTTCTAAGTTAAAATACGAAAACGAAAGCGTGGAAGTTTTAACTGATATACCAAAACATAGAGTAGATAAAGAAAATTATTACATGGGAAAAAAGGCAAAATATCTTTCTATAACTGGATCTGACCCAGATGTTTTTAAGGGAATTGACTCTGAAAAATTATTCAAGGCAAATCTTGCAACGTCAAAGGCATTAAAGGACTTTTCTGCTAAAATGATGGCAAATTATGTGTCATGGATAGTTGTTGGAGCAAGTATTCCATCATGGGCTACAAAAGTTTTTCCTGAATTAAGTGAAGATGAAGCTGTGAGAAAATTGTGGTTTGAAATTTTTAATTCTGTAAGACTTTTCGAAGAAGATCCAGAGAAAGCTCTTGAAAATCATGTAAATAATTTGAATAAATACAGTGCATTTTTAAATGAAAATAAATTTGAAAAACTTATTTACAAATCAGAAAAGGGAACTGACCTTGAAGTTTGTCTTCCTAAGGGATATATTTTCGCAGGAGCTGGAGATGTAAATAGCGATGGCGAAGAATTTATTGCAAATATGCCAAGCGAAGAAGTTTTTTCTGCACCAAGACTTGATGGAGTAAATGGAAAAGTTTATTCAACAATGCCACTTAATTACAATGGAAATTTAATTGAAGACTTTTATTTAGTTTTTAAAGACGGAGAAGTAATTGATTACGACGCTAAAAGTGGAAGAGAATATTTAAAAAATATAATTGAAACAGACCAAGGTTCAAAGAGACTTGGAGAAGTAGCACTTGTTTCACACAACACGCCAATTTCTATGAGGAAAGTTTTATTTTACAACACACTTTACGATGAAAATGCATCCTGCCATTTCGCCCTTGGCAAATCATATCCAAGTTGTATAGAAAATGGCGAAAAACTTACAATTGAAGAATTAAAAGAAAGAGGCATGAACGATTCATTAACGCATGTGGACTTCATGGTTGGCGACGCAAGTACAGAAATAGTTGGCGTAAAGGAAAATGGAGAAAAAGTACAAATCTTTAAGGATGGAAATTTTGTAATATAATAAACAAGGTGATGCTGCATAATAGATATTCTATTTTGCTCATCACTTTTTTATTAAGTATTTGTATTAGCATTATCTTTTTTGATTGATAATTGTAAAATTGAATGAGGTACTAAATAAAAACAAAAACTCATATTAACTAACTCTGTGTAAAATTTAATAACAAAGATACAGAGATCGGTTAATATGAGCTATAAACATTTTCGCCTTATAAGTAAAAAAATTTTTGATTACATCAAATTAATTTTCATTTATAAATTTTTTAGAATTAAGAGGGAAAATTCTAAAAAAAGGCTTAGAAGCCACAGTATTTGTTTTTATAGGTCCAAAATTTCTCGAATCATAGGAGCCATTTAAAGTTCTATTATCCCCGAGGACAAATAATTCATCGTCATTAAGTGAAAAAATTTCTTTATCTGAGTATGTATATGAACCATCTACTAAATAATATTCATTTAAGCGATTTCCATTTACATAAACAGAGCCACCTATTATTTCTATTTTGTCCTTTGGAAGCCCAATAATTCTTTTGATGAGTAGCTTATTTTCATCCTTAGATTTAAAAACTATAATATCACCTCTTTTGTATTCTTTTTTAAATTTATAAAAAGAACTAGATAATATTACATCTTTTGGATGAAGAGTTGGATACATAGATGTTTGATTTACTATTACTACATTAAATACAAAGAATCTGAGAAATAACGCCAATAAGAAGGCAAATAATATTATTTTAAAATTATGATAGTACTTTTTCATTTTATCTCAATAAAACACCTCTATTTAAATTGTAATAAATAAATAATTAGAAGTCAATTTAAAACACCTCATCTTTAACCATTAATAAAAGGGAAATAATTAATAAAAATGGAAATATTATGAAAGTATTTTCATAAAACATGGTAGAATATAATTAATTAATAGATTAAAAATAGGAGGAAATATGTATTCTTGCACAAAAACTTGCACTTTGACTGGGCTCAATGGATATCCAGTTGATGTTGAAGTTGATCTTTCAAATGGAATGCCAAAAATTATACTAGTAGGACTTGCTGACACTGCAGTAAAAGAATCCACAGAGAGAGTAAAATCGGCAATTAAAAATTCTGGCTACGACTTTCCAAAAAAGAGAATTACAATAAATTTAGCTCCTGCTAATTTGAGAAAAGATGGAACACAACTTGACCTTGCAATTGCGGTGAGTCTTTTAAGTTGTGATGAGAATTTAGAGCTCGACTACAGTCCTTACATATATATGGGTGAACTTGCGCTTGATGGCAAAATAAATAAAATTCAGGGAGCACTTCCCATGATAATTTCAATGCGTGAAAAGGGCTACAAGAAATTTATAGTGCCTTATGAAAATAGAAAAGAATGTGTAATAGTTAGCGATGTTGAAATTTATCCAGTAAAAACTTTAGAAGAAGTAGTTTCATTTTTAAGAGGAGAAATTAAAATTGAAAGATGTGTTGGAAGTTTTACTAGGGAAAAAGTTTCTTATGAAGTAGATTTTTCTGACATAAAGGGACAGGAAAATTTAAAGAGAGCACTTGAAATTTCTGCCTGTGCAAAATCAAATATTTTAATTTTAGGTTCACCTGGTTCTGGAAAGACAATGGCGGCAAAGAGATTTCCAACTATTTTGCCAGAGCTTGACTTTGAAGAAGCAATAGAAGTAACAAAAATTTATTCAATTTCAGGACTTTTAGATGACAATGCACTTATAACAAAGCCACCTTTTAGAGCTCCTCACCACACTGCATCTGCAGTATCATTAATTGGTGGAGGAAAAATTCCAAAACCAGGAGAAATTTCTCTTGCAAATAAAGGAGTATTATTTTTAGATGAGTTGCCAGAGTTTTCAAAATCAGTTTTAGAAGTGTTGCGTCAACCAATGGAATCAAAGGATATAATAATATCTCGTGCAAATGCCAGCGTTAGATATCCTGCAGATTTTCAACTAATTGTGGCATTAAATCCTTGCCCATGTGGTTATCACAATTCAAAGACTCATGAGTGTAATTGCTCGCCATATGAAATACAGAGGTATCTTTCAAAAATTTCTCATCCTCTACTCGATAGAATTGATATTCATTTAGAAGTTCCTGAAGTTAAGTATAAGGAAATATCTTCTGAAAGGTCAGGCGAAAGTTCTGAAGTCATAAGGGAAAGAGTAAAGTATGTTAGAGAAATTCAAAGAGATAGATTTAAAGACGAGTCTTTCAAATACAATTCAGAAATTCCTGAGGATAAATTAAAAAAATACTGTGCGCTAGATAGTAATTCGGAAAAAATATTAGAACTTGCTTTTAAAAAATATGGTATGAGTGCAAGGACTTACAATAAAATTTTAAAAATTTCAAGGACTATTTCAGACATGGATGGTTGCGAAAATATTAAAGAGGATCATGTTTTGGAAAGTATACAGTATAGAACTATGGACAAAAAGTTTTGGGGTAATTAAATGGAGAAAAGAGATTTACTAATTTTTTTAAATGGAATAAATTTTTCTAGCGAAAATTCTTTAAAGATTTTGAATTATTTAATGGACAATAATATTCCAATTGAAGATTTTGATAAAATTGATTTTTTTGAAGAAAAAGTTCTTTCAAAGAGAAGTTTCGACAGATTAATGGAAAAAGCCCCAGAGTTTGAATTAATTATTGATAAAGTCAAGGAGAAAATCACCTCAATTGGAGTTAAAATTATTACAATTTTAGATGATGAATTTCCAGAATCTCTTAGATACATAATAGATCCACCTTCAGTTTTATATGTAAAGGGGAATTTAAAAATATATAATCCAATTGCCTTTGTTGGTGCAAGAAGTCATTCTTCTTATGGCAATATGGCTGTAAATAAAATAATTGATGCCATAAGCAGTTTTGATTTTACAATTGTAAGTGGGATGGCTTATGGAATTGATTCACTCTCACATAAAAGAGCATTGCAAAACAATTTAAATACAATCGCAGTTTTGGGTACGGGAATTGATGTAATTTATCCAAAGTCAAACAAGGCATTATATGAAGAAATTTCAAAAAAAGGTGCAATAATTAGCGAATTTGCTTTGGGGACAGGTGCGAATAAATTTACCTTTCCAATGAGAAATAGAATTATATCAGGTCTTTCAAAAGCCGTTGTAGTGGTAGAGGCAAAGGATAAAAGTGGAAGTTTAATAACTGCAAGACTTGCTGCAGAACAGGGAAAAGAAGTTTTTGCAGTCCCAGGTAATATTACTTCAATTTATTCTGTTGGAACAAATAAGTTAATTCGCGATGGTGCAATTCCTCTAGTTGAAGTAAAGGATATTTTAGATTATTATCCAGATCTAAATAAAAATAAAATTCACGAAGAAAATGTTGAAATGGATGCAGAAGAATTAGCTGTGTATAATTTAATTCAAAGGGGAATAAATAACACTAACGACATTTGCAATAATTTAGATAATGAGGTATTTTATATAAACAAGATATTGACAAAATTGGAACTTAGAGGCATTATAGAAAAAATTTCTATGAATGAATTTCAAATTTTAAAATAGATTTTAGGAAGAGGGAGATGGTATTTTGGCAAAAAATCTAGTAATTGTCGAGTCACCAACTAAGGCAAAGACAATAAAAAAAATGCTTGGAACAAATTATAAAGTAATTGCATCAGTTGGTCACGTTAGAGATTTACCAAAATCAAAGCTTGGTATAGATATAGAAAATAATTTTGAACCACAGTATATGAACATATATGGCAAGGGACCTCTTATTAAGGAAATTAAATCTGAGGCTAAAAAGGCTGACAAAATAATTCTTGCAACCGACCCCGATAGAGAGGGAGAAGCAATTTCTTGGCACCTTTCATATATTTTGAAAATGGATCCAGATGACAAGAATAGAGTTACCTTTAATGAAATAACTAAGGACACTGTAAAAAGAGAAATTAAAAATCCAAGGGCAATTGACATGAATCTTGTGGATGCTCAACAAGCGAGGCGTGAATTAGATAGGCTTGCAGGTTATCAAATTTCTCCATTATTGTGGAAAAAAGTAAAGGCTGGTCTTTCTGCTGGAAGAGTCCAATCTGCAGTTTTAAAATTAATATGCGACAGAGAAGAGGAGATAAATAATTTTATTCCTGAAGAGTACTGGACTATTCAAGCAGATTTAAGAGTTGGAAGAAAAAAACTTTTAGCTGATTATTATGGAATAAAAGAAAGTGGAAAAGCTAAAAAAGTTGAATTAAAATCAGAAGATGATGCAAATAATGTACTTAAAAATATTGATAAGGAAAATTTTATTGTTGATTCTGTAAAGAAGGGAAAGAGAGCAAGGAAGTCTCCAAATCCTTTCACAACTTCAACTATGCAACAAGACAGCTCAAGGAGAATAAATTTTTCAACAAAAAAAACTATGATGGTAGCTCAAAGACTTTACGAAGGAATAAAACTTCCAAAAGAAGGTTCAGTAGGTCTTATAACTTATATGAGAACGGACTCTACGAGAATTTCTGCTGAAGCACAAAATGCCTGCCTCAATTTTATAGAAAATAATTATGGAAAAGAATATTTAGGGAAAAAGCACGCACCGAGTAAAAAGAAAAATGAAAATATTCAAGATGCTCACGAGTGTATTAGACCTACTGATGTTACAAAAACACCATATTCTATTAAGGACTCTCTATCAAAGGATGAGTTTAAATTATATTCATTAATTTGGAGTAGGTTTGTAGCATCGCTAATGGCAGATGCTGTTTATGACACAGTTTCCGTAGATATTCTTTCAAAAGCTCAATTATTTAAAGTTGCAGGTTCAATTTTATCTTTTGATGGTTTTTTAAGAGTCTATAACTATTCAAATGAAAAAAATACAGAAATTCCACTGCTTGAAGAAGGACAAATTTTAAAATTAAAAGAGATAAACAAGGAACAACATTTTACAAATCCGCCTCCAAGATACAATGAAGCATCGCTAATAAAAGAACTTGAAGCCTTGGGAATAGGGAGGCCTTCAACTTATTCACCTACTATTTCAACTCTTCAAAGTAGATACTATGTAGTTCTTGAAGAGAAAAAATTTGTACCAACAGAATTGGGACAAACAGTAAATGAAATTCTAGTTGAAAATTTTAAAAATTTAGTAGATAAAAAATTCACTGCAGAAATGGAATTTGAATTAGACGAAATTGCTGCAGGTAAAAAACAATGGAAAGAGTTAGTTAGATCCTTTTATGATGGTTTAAAAAAGGATTTAGACAAAGCTTATGAAAATATAGAAAAAGTTGAAATAGAAGATGAAGTCTCTGATGAAATCTGCGAAAAATGTGGACGAAACATGGTTATAAAAATGGGAAGATATGGAAAGTTTTTGGCTTGTCCAGGTTTTCCAGAGTGTAGAAATACTAAGTCACTTGTAGAAAAAATTGGCGTTAAATGTCCAGAATGTGGCAAGGGAGAAATTGTGGTTAAAAGAAGTAAAAAGGGAAGAATTTTTTACGGATGCGACCAATATCCTAAGTGCGAATTTGTATCTTGGAATAAACCTATAAACGAAAGATGTCCAAAATGCAATAGTATTTTAACAGAGATGAAATCCAAAGGTAAAAAGATAATCAAGTGTAGCAATAATACTTGCGATTATAGGAGAGATGAAAGTGAGTAATTTTTCTTTTGATATTAAAAGTATATTTGGCGAAAATTATTGCCGAAAGAATTTCGTTGCTCCAGCAAGAGAAGAAGGGGACATAGTTGTCTTCTACTCTTTAAATATTGACGAAATTTTAAAATACAATCTTCAAGAAAAATTGCATAGGAAAGTAATTTTAGAGGAAAGTTCTAAGGATAAAATTTTAAGTGAATTAGATAAAATATATAGAGATGAGAAAAAAGATTTTCTAATAGAAGATATTAATTCAAGTTATGAGGATTTGTCAACAAGTAATATCGACGAAAAGGAAGATTCTCCTGCGGTTAGACTTTTAAACTATATTTTAAGGGAAAGTGTAGAAAGAAATGCCAGTGATATTCATATTGAGCCAAGATTTGAAAATATTATCGTTAGAATAAGAATTGACGGTGCATTAAATACATTAATTGAGCTTCCAAAAAAGATTTATCCTCATCTTGTAACTAGAATAAAAATTCTTTCAGAATTAGATATTTCAGAAAAAAGACTTCCTCAAGATGGTAGATTTAGTTTTAACTTTAATGGTGAAAAGATAGACATTAGAGTTGCTACGACACCTACGGGGACTGGTGAAAAAATAGTTTTAAGAATTTTAGACATTCAAAGAATTTCTTACACACCAGAAGGAATAGGTCTTGTGGGTGAAAATTATAAAAAAGTAATAAACTTAATTAGTCAGCCTTCGGGATTAATTTTAATTTGTGGGCCAACATCTTCGGGCAAGACGTCGACACTTTATACGCTTTTGCGAAAAATACAAGATGAAGACATAAATATTATGACAATTGAAGACCCTATTGAATATAAAATTGATGGGATAAACCAAATCGAAGTAAATCAAAACACTGGGCTTTCCTTTGAAAGGGGATTAAAAGCTATACTGAGAATGGACCCTGATAAAATAATGATTGGTGAAATTAGAAATGAAGATACAGCTCATATTGCAATTTCATCCTCAATTACGGGGCACTTAGTTTTGTCTACTCTTCACACTGAAAATTCTCCAGCATCAATAGGAAGGCTTATTGACATGGGAATTGAGCCCTATTTGATTTCTGCTGGTTTAATTGGTGTAATTTCACAAAGACTTATAAGAAAATTATGTCCTCATTGTAGAGAAAAAATAAAAAACACAAGTCCACTTATTAACAATGAATTTATATATAGAGCAAGGGGTTGTGAAAAGTGCAATGGCGGTTACAGTGGAAGAATAGCGGTCTTTGAAATTATGATTATAGATAGTGAAATTCGCGAAATGATAAGTAGACGTGAAAGTATAAAAAACATTAAAAATTTAGCAATAGAAAAGGGTATGAATACCTTGTCAAGTGAGATTTTAAGTTTAATAAAAAAAGGGGAAACAACTTTTGAGGAGTATTTTAAACACATAAATACTGTTGGGGAATTATGATTTATAAGTATAAGGCCTTTAGAGGTAGTGAAAAAATCAAGGGAAGTATTGATGCAGCAAGTATTAAAGATGCCAAGCTAAAATTAAAAAGAGAAGGACTTCGACCAATAAAAATTGAAGAAAATATTGAATCAAGCAATTCCTTTGATTTTAAAAGAAAGCTTAAAAATGAAGATCTTTACATTTTATTTAGACAACTTGCTCTATTAATAAATTCAGGAATTAATATTGAAAATGCCTTTGAAATTTTAATCTGTGAATTTTCTGAAGATAAGAGTAAAATATTAAGTAATATAAGGGATAATCTCAGAAGCGGAGTTTCTCTATCTGAATCTATGGAAAAAACTCACGCTTTTCCAAATCTTGTCATTAACATGATATATGTTGGAGAAAACACATCAAGTCTTGGCAAAATTTTTAACAGTTTGTCAAATTATTACATAAAAAAGAGAGAGACAAACTCAAAAATCATTGAAGCCTTGGCTTATCCAATTATCCTTTTGATTACTTCAATTTTTGTAATAAATTTTTTGATTATTAATGTAATACCAAACTTTAGTGAAATTTTTAGTTCAAATGATAATTTATTGCCACTTCCAACAAGAATTTTATTAAATATTTCAAATTTTATGTATATAAATTATATTTACATAATTTTAATTTTATTATTTTTAATAGTTTTTACATTAATATATCACAGAAAAAATCCGAGAACCTTTCACAAACTGTTCTTGAAATCAAAATATTATAGAATGACAAAGAGTTTAAAATTTACATTTAACATGGATCTACTTCTTGGTGCAGGACTTACAATTGATAGAAGTCTTGAAATTCATTTGAATATGGAAAACAATGTCGTACTAAAAAGTAAATTTTTAGAAATTTTAAAAAATATAAAATCTGGAGAGTCTTTTTATAATAGCGCTGCTAAAATAAATGTATTTCCAAAGATTCTAATTTCAATGATTCATGTTGGAGAAGAATCTTCAAACTTAAAAGAAGTTTTTAGAGTGATGTCTGGATTTTATGACGAAGAATTAAATAACTACAACAAGAAATTTTTAGGGATTCTCGGACCAATTTTAATAATAATTATGGCATTGATAATTGGATTCATAGTGTTATCAATTGCACTACCAGTTTTCGATATGGTAAATCAATTTTAGGAGGGTTATATGAAGATACAAAATAAAAAGAAGGGTTTTACACTAATTGAACTCGTAATTGTAATAGCAATTATTGCAATATTAATTTCAATCGCAGCTATGAAGTATAGCACGACAAACCTTGCAGCAGAAGCGGCAGCACACAATGCTAATGTAAAAGTTTTAAAGAGTGCAGGAATTTTATATTTAATCGATCATCCTGATGAAAAAAACATTAATATTGAAAATTTAAAACCATATATTGAAAGTGGAAAAATTCCTAAGCCCGCAAAACATTTAGGCAAGGGGACTGCATTTACAGTAACTGCAACAGAAGATGGAGATATAGTTGTTGAACCGGGCATTGTAAAAGTGCAAAATAATTCCTTAGTAGAAGATAATGGAAAATAATATTCATAAAATTTTACTGATTTTTTTGATTTTTATGCTTGGAGGTTCCATTGCATCTTTTTATCATTTATTTGTCAATAGAAGAGAAAAAAATGAAGATTTTATATTTGCAAGGAGCCACTGTGACCATTGCCATAGAAAATTAGCATTTTATGAAATCATTCCTGTTTTTTCTTATATTTATCTTAAGGGAAAATGCAAAAGTTGCGGAGAACAAATTGGTATAGACAAATTTTTTACAGAAATTTTAATTTCGATTCTTTCCGTTTTAATTTTTTTAAAATATGGAATATCAATTTATACTATTTTATTTATTGTTATAATTACAGTGGCGACTTTTATTGGAATAATAGACTTTAAAACAGGATATATTTATAATATAGACCTTTTTATAATTTTAGTTTTTACTTTGCTTTTAAAATTATTTGCAGAAGAAAATATTGTTAATTCTCTAAAATTTTCTCTTGGAATAGGTCTATTCTTTTTTATGCTGTATAAATTCACTGAGATGATGGGACTTGGAGATGTTTATTATTCCTTTATAATGGGATTTTTTGCGAATAATTTATTAGAAGCCTTTAATTTATTTAAGGATTCCTTTTTAATAGCAGCAGTATTTTCTTTAATTTTAATTTTATTAAAGAAAAAAAGTTTTAAAGATTCCATTGCCTTTGGACCTTTTATTAGCATATCTATTATTATTTTCATATTATGCAGGTGAATTATGTATCAAAAAAAGATTACTAAATTTATAATAAAGGATGGATTTATAAAAATTAATAAAGATATAAAAGAAGAGTTAAAGATTGCCCTGCCTTATAGAATTTATAGAGATGGTGAAATATTAGATTATCATCATTTTTACTACAAATTTAGTAAAATTATGGAGAAAATTAATTTTAACAGGAAGGATAAACTAATTTTAATATTTGACTCTTCTTCTTTTATTCACATTAATTATAAAATCCCGGAAATTGATGAAAGGGAGATAAGGGATTTTCTTAAATTAGAACTTGAAGATTATGGAGATTTTGATCTATTAAAATATGAAATTTTTTACGATTTTATAAAAGAAGATGATATCTTAAATTTGTCAATTGATTTAGTTCCAGTAAATTTAATTTCAAAAATAAAAGAAATTTTTGAAAAATTAGAGATTTCAAACTATGAAATAATTCCAGAACCGCAGTCTATAAATAAAGATGGAAAATATGTTGAACTTTCTCCAACATATATAAAATTAATTTCTGTAAAAAATAATTTAGTGAATTTTTATGAAAAAATTTACGATACAAATTTTGAAAAATTAATTGAAGAAAATAAGTTAGAAGAACAAAATGCCTCTAATATAATAAATCTTCGCTATGACCCTGAAGAATCGAAGATTGATGAGGATTTTTTGTTTAAATACAAAAATTATTTTACAAATTATATTAGTAAAATAGAAAGTTTTGCAAAGGGTGAAAAGATAAAATTATTTGGAAATATTTGTGATTCAGAAATTATTAAAGAAATTTTTAAAAAATTTAGTAACCTAGAATATAATCTCTTAGACGAAGATATACACAATAAAATTTCTATAAAAAAAGATGAAAGAGAAAAGAATAGTGTCAAAAAGAAAAATTTTATAAATTTAATTCTAGCATTTTCTATGGCTTTAATAATAATTTTTAATTTAATATATTTTTTAAATCTTAAAAAAGAAAATGAGATTAAAATAGCAAATACACCAGATGTAAAAAAAGAAGAAGTTGTAGAAACTGATATGTCTAGTGATAAATTTCAGGAGAGAAATAAAATTTTTATAGATAAGATTTCTGAAATTCAAAAACTTGAGGACAAAAATTTAATAATAACAAACTATTCCTTTGACGGTGGCAAGATTACAGTTAGGGGAATAGTAAAGAACGAGGAATATTTTAATAAGGTTTTTAAAAACATAAATATTCTCAGCAAAAATATTTATATGGAGAATGGATTTTATAAATTTGAAATGCAAATTAAATAATTGTAAAATCCAATAGGGGTGTTAATTTGGAAATAGGAAAATTAAAAGCAGAGTTGTTGGAAAAATATATTTTCAATAATTTGAGTTCAAATAGAGAAGAAGTAATTGTAAAAAGCGGAACTGGCTTAGACAACGCAGTTTTAGATTTTGGTGGAGATTTAATTGTCGCATCCACAGATCCCATAACAGGTGCATCAAAAAATATTGGCTCTTTGGCGATAAATGTATCTGTAAACGATGTAAGTTGTCAATGTGCAGACCCAGTAGGAGTTTTAATGACAGTTTTAATTCCGCCAAGTGCAACAATAGATGACTTGAAAGAAATTATTGATGATGCAAATAGGACGGCAACTAAATTAAATGTAGATATAGTCGGCGGCCACACAGAAATAACGGATGCAGTAAATAAAATTTTAATCTCAACTACAGTTTTAGGAAGGGTTAATAAAGATATTAGACCAGATATAAAAAGCATTAAACCAGGAGATGTGATTGCAGTTTCAAAATATATTGGCATAGAGGGCACAAGTATCATTGCTCATGATAAGTCTAATATAAGAGAAGTTTTAAATGAAGAAGAATTAAAACTTGCTATATCATTATCTGACGAAATTTCAGTTTTAAAAGAATCAAGAATTGCATCAAAATATGGAGTAAAGCATATGCACGACATTACTGAGGGCGGATTGTATGGAGCACTTTGGGAAACAGGTGTAGCAATAGATTATGGTCTAGCTACTTATTATGATGACATTCCAGTGCTTGATGTAACGAAAAAAGTTTCAAAATTTTATGAAATTGATCCTATGAGACTTATTTCGAGTGGGAGTATGCTAATGATTTTTGACAAAGATAAATTTAATGAGTTTAAAAAAGAAACAGAAAATGAGGGAATAAAAGTTACAAAAATTGGCGAAGTAGTTAAAGAAAATAAGACAGTAGTAGTGTTTAATGACAAAACACTAACTTTATCAGAACCAGGCTCTGATGAGCTTTATAAAATCATTGACTAAATATTACAATTTAGTTACAATATTGACAAATTAGTTAATGAAATATAAACTTTAACTAGGTGAAATATATGAAAAAAATTATCAAAATATCAATATTATTTATAGCAATGCTTATTATGCCAGTATTTGCAGCAAATATTTTTTCTGTGAGTATTGGAAGCAGTGCTTTTAAAGTTAAAGAAGCAGGCGTTTTAGTCAATAAAGAAACGCTAAAAACTGAATTTTCTCCATACATAAAAGATGGAAGGACTTTTGTGCCTATTCGTGAAATCACAGAAAAACTTGGTGCTAATGTAAAGTGGAATTCAAAGGATGAGAGCATAAAAATTGCTTTAAATGGTGATGTAATTAATATGCAAATTGATAATCCAAATGTAACAGTTAATGGAAAGAAAATTTCACTAGATGAAGCACAAGCTCCACAACTTGCACTATATAAAAGTCCGCGAAGAGAAACTAAGACAATGGTACCTCTTAGATTTATTTCAGAAACCTTTGGATACGAAGTAAATTGGAACAATGAAAAAGTGAGAGCGGAAATTAGCACGGTGTCATCAAAATCAATTACAGAGGAAACAAAAAGTGAAAATTCTGATATAAAAACAAGTAGTAAAAATAATAAAAACTCCACTGACAATAAAAAATCTAATGTTAAGTCAGTATCGATTTTTGATAGCAACTATTTTCAATCAAATGTAGAAAAAACGGAAACTAATAATATAAAAAGCCAAATAAATAATGGAAATGAAGACAAAATATTTGAAGAAGCAGATCTTGATTTAAAAGATAAAAAGAACAAAGTAATTAAAGACAAAATTGAAATAAATGGCAAGTTAAATATTATTATTGACCCTGGCCATGGAGGTAAAGATTCAGGTGCAATTGCACTCGATGGATATACTTATGAAAAGGACTTAAATTTGTTGGTTGCTGAAAGTTTAATGGAAAAATTAAATTCAAATCCAGAGATAAATGCAACAATAACAAGGACAAGAGATGAGTATGTCAAACTTTTAGATAGAGCATCTGTATCTAATGATAAAAATGCTGATTTGTTCCTTTCAATTCACTTCAACAGTTCCGATAATTCAAGTGCAAATGGAATTGAAGTGTTGTATGCCTCAGAAAATAATATTTCAATAAAGGATACTGTTCAAAAACATTTTGCAAATTGTTTGCAAAAAGCGCTTATAAGGGAAACTGGCGCTGTTGATCGAGGAATTAAAAATAGACCAGCTATAATTGTATTAAATAAAACAAAAAATGTTTCTGCACTAGCTGAGTTAGGATTTTTATCAAATGAAAGTGATTTAGAAACAATAAAAGACCCTGATTACATTGATAAATTAGCTAGAGGACTCTATAATGGAATAGAAGACTACATGAATAGCTATGTTATTAAATAAGAAAGGGAATTATGAGAGAAGATAGACAAAACGACGAAATAAGACCAATTAGAATAACGCCAAATTATTTGGAACATCCAGATGGTTCTGTATTAATTGAATGGGGAGAAACAAAAGTTATTTGTACAGCGATGATTGAAAATAAAGTCCCTGCATTTTTGAGAGGAAAGAATAAAGGATGGCTTTCAAGCGAATATTCAATGCTTCCTGGTTCAACGCCAACAAGAAAAGTAAGAGATATCTCAAGGGGAAAACTTGATGGAAGAAGCAGTGAAATTTCAAGATTAATTGGAAGGTCACTTAGGTCATGTATAGATTTAGATAAAATTGGAGAAAGAACGATATGGATCGACTGCGATGTCATTTCGGCTGACGGAGGAACAAGAACCGCATCTATAACAGGATCTTATATTGCACTTAAAATTGCAGTAAAAAAAGCATTAGAAAGCGGAAAATTCAAAGAAAATCCAATAGTTTCTAAAATTGCTGCAATTAGTGTAGGAAAAGTTGGCGGAATAAATTTAGTGGACTTAGATTTTAGGGAAGATTCAAATGCTGATGTTGACCTAAATGTTGTCATGAACGATGAATTTGAACTAATAGAAATTCAAGGTACTGGCGAAGGTGATACTTTTTCAATTGAAGAACTAAATGAATTTTTAAAGGGCGCTAAAAGAGGAATTGAAGATATTTTTAAATATTTTGAAATTATGGAGAAGTATATATGAGAGAATTAGTTTTATCCACTGATAATATTAATAAGTTGAGAGAAATAAGAGAAATTTTACAAGATTTAGACGTAAAAATTTATGGGAAATCCGATATAGAAGGGTTGGATTTTGAAGTAATAGAAGACGGCGACACTTTGTATGACAATGCGCTAAAAAAAGCAAGTGCAATAGCAGATAGAGTTAATTACGCAGTTTTAGCAGATGACACGGGTTTATTTGTAAAATCACTTAATGGAGAACCTGGAGTTCATTCTGCAAGATATGCATCAGAGCATGATGACAAAAAAAATAGAGAGAAGTTATTAGATAATCTCAAAGACAAAGACGACAGAAGTGCATATTTTAAAACACAAATAATTTTAATCGATGAAGATAAAAATATTATTCCCATTGAAGGAATTTGCAGTGGTAAAATTTCACTTGAAGAAAAAGGCGACAATGGATTTGGTTACGACAGCATCTTTATACCAGAAGGATTTGACAAAACATTTGCAGAAATGAGTCATGAAGAGAAAAATAAAATTAGTCATCGAGCAAGAGCATTAAAGAATCTTCGAGATAAACTTTTAATATTGTAAAAAATAATTGACAATAGATATATAATTTGTTAATATATATATTGTTCGTGGTGGGTATGGCCTAGCTGGTTAAGGCGTCAGATTGTGGTCCTGAAGATCGTGGGTTCGATTCCCACTATCCACCCCACAATATATTGAAGTGTCTTAGACACTTCTTTTTTTGCTAGAGTGGCGGAATTGGCAGACGCACCAGACTCAAAATCTGGCGGTCGCAAGATCGTGTGGGTTCAAGTCCCACCTTTAGCACCA